>JALSJI010000061.1 GCA_026989435.1 Sulfurovum sp. | reverse complement strand
CTGTCTAAATTTCTGTTCTGAAATGTGTGAACGTTTTACATACTTGTTTTTGACGACCATACCGTAACTTTAGCATATTTTTGTACCGCTAAAGTTATCTAGACCCAAAACTTTTTATTCTTGCCGGTCCGAACGGATCGGGTAAATCTACCCTCTACAGAAAACTTATCGGAAAATACAAAACTCTCTCCAAATTACCTTTTGTCAATCCTGACGATATCGCCAAAGAGATTTTTGGAGATTTTTTACCCGACGGCTCCAAAGAGAGCAATCAAAAGATACTTCATGCAGGTAAGGAAGCGATAAGAAGACGCAAACAGTTTTTAGATGGCGGCATTAGCTTTGGATTGGAAACTACATTCTCCGGCAATAGTGAAAAACAACTCATTGATGATGCCATTGAGAAGGGTTATGATCTTTACATCGTTTATGTCGCTTAAAGTGATCCCCTGCTGAATGTGCAAAGAGTGCGTGCCAGAGTGCAAAACAAGGGTCATTTTGTCGATCCTAGTATTGTGGTAAGGCGATACCATAAAAGTATGCAGCAGATTATCGAGGTGGCTCCAAAGGTAAAAGCTTTATATCTGTTTGACAATTCAGAGACACATTACAAACGCATTGCTTCGCTTCGTAAATCCGAGGCAAGAGGAGAACAAAAGATCATACTCAATACACCTTTACCTCAATGGTCAAAAGCGATCATTAACGATATACTTCAATCCCACTAAACGGAATTGAATCCAATTTCAGAACTCAACTGGAAAAATCGATACCGTTCAAATTTTCCATCACTTTTTTCTGTAGTTCCTGCGGCACATTTTCGTGAAACTGTTTCACAATGTCATATAAGTGTATTTTCAACGCCTGACCCTTAAAAGAGGTTTCTTGCCATTACATGTACGTATCTGCCCATATGACTGTATACGGGTTCACGACAGTAGCGATACTCCAGTGCCGACAGCTCATCCATGCTGCTCCCGTCTAGCACCTCTTTTTCCATATAATCGTGAAAGACTCGAATCCCCGTGACTACTTCGATCTCAAAACCGTGTGCCTCCAGCCATACAATAATCTCTTCGGGTTTTTGCGGGTGCGGAGGTGTGAGCTTCTTGCCCCTCCCCCACCATTTGGAGGGATCGAGCAGAAATCCCAGACGCCATGTGCCTTTGAGCGCATTACGGTAGATAAAGCTGTGGTAGTTGTAAAAGAGAAGCGAGAGATATCCGCCGGGTTTGACGCGACGTGCAACAATCTCTAAGTTCTCCATCGGATGGGCAAGCCACTCCAATACCGCATGAAAAAGTACCAGATCCTGAGGATCAATCCTGTGGACAATCTCCTGTAGAGGTGCTTTATGAAACACCGCCGCACACCCCTCTTGCACAAATGCCGCTTTTGCTTTTTCCAGCATTTTGTAAGAGATATCATTACAGGTGAGACGATGACCGCCCTTGGCAAACCAGAGTGCCATCTGTCCCATCCCGCACCCCGCATCCCATACATCCATAGAGGCTTTTTGATGCAATCTTCTAAGATCCTCCTGCAGTAGCTTAAGACGCCACTCACCTTTGAAGGTACTATAAACCTGCTGTTCAAACTTCCCAATAAGCATATCAAAGTTCTGATCGTGCTTACCACGCTGTTTTGCCATTACTATAACCTTTTAGAAATCTTCGTATCGTTACCCTTAGCCATTCTTCTAATACCGTGCACAAGCTATTTTCTATATTACATACAAGCATGTTTCAAACTATTAACATCAATTTTAGCACACGCTCTCCCAAAACTCCCCCTCTCAACCATTATATTGATATAACTTCTCTTAAGTTGAAACGATATACAATACTACATAATTTATAATAGACAAAAGACCTCCGTGCAGATACGAAAACCCGAAGATGAGAAATATTTTAAAGATATTACTTTAAATCATATCTTTAAAGAGATTGTTCATGAAACGGAAAATCTCCAGTCTAGCCAGACGACTGTACAAAAAAAGCAAACAGACTATCTCAAAACATTTTTTTATCTTCTTTTTTTTGGTATATTGCCAATCGTGTTACTCTTTCTTTTCTTTTCACCTATTAAAGAGACCGTCGAAAAAACACATAAAACTAAAAAAAGAGATACAACCGTCACCAAAAATATTGATACTACAACAAACAATATCATTCGGGGAAAAACTGCTACTACATCATATACAAAGACCTTGCACTCTCAAAATAGACCTAAACAACACACAGTAACTGTAAATAAACTCCCCAAAAACACAAAACCAGATAGTAAGAGCATACGTCAAAAAGCTAAACAAGAGTTACTCAAACAGATGAAAATGAACATACAATAACAACATTATTGAGAAAAATATTTTTACTTCTTGCACTTCTATTTCATCAAAATCCTTAGATGCTATTTTGACATATTTTGACATTTCTTTATTAAACTTTCTCTTAAGAATAAACTTATGAACTATAAGGAAATAGTAGCATGTCTCAAAACACATTAGAGAGAATCCATAAAAGAGTGCATATACTCAACCAAATATATGAAATCGAATGTGAACAAAGCGCTTTAGAACTGGCATATGCCTCAATCACAAGTACATCCTCTCAACAACCTAGAGAGTCCGAATATACACAGCATAATATTTTGGAAGATATTGAGCTAAGAATGTCGATTCTCGAAGAGAAATATAATCAACTTCAACACAATCTACTTCGCCTATCACAACGCTAAAAGCCCTAAGAGCGCTCTTTACACTATCCTTCTTTCGAGTTTTTCATCCAATGTGCAAAGCACTTCATAGGTAATAGTATTTAACTGCTTTGCAGCTTCTTGTGCATCGTCCATCACGCATATCTCTTCTTTTTGGCTCTCAAGAGAGATAAAATCCATCGAGACACGTCCAAGTATAGGCAAACCTTCTGCCGTGATAAAGGCTTTGGCAGTATCTCCTCTACGCCAGCCGTCACCATAACCTATATCATAAGTAGAGAGTGTCATATCTTTTACTGCTGTGTAGTCACCTCCATACCCTACCCTTTGACCTGCCGTTAGTATACGTGTGGATACTTTTTTTGCATATAGCGAGAGTACCGGTTTGAGTAATGTATCATCAAAAGGGTGCGGGAGTTCATTGTATCCGTATGCGCCTATGCCCACACGTACGAGATCTTCCGAAAATGTTTTACTTCTTAAAATGGCTGCTGAATTGTGTGAATGCATACGCACATTTACAAACCCTGCTTTACGTACCTTCTCTTTTACATCTTCAAACTGTTTTTGTTGCCAAAAGAGTTCTGAACCGAGTTCGTCTGCACTACGATAATGCGTCATGATACCTACAAGTTGCAAACCTTTTTGCACAATAGCCGTCAGTGCCTCCCCGATTTCATACAAGGCTATACCGTTTCTATGCATCCCCGTATCGACTTTGAGTTCTACTTTTGCACCTGCTTGTGCCTTGTCTATTTCGGCTAGACTGTTAATTGTATAGTGGTACTTCTCATGCTTAACAATATTGTCACCCAATACCAAAATAGTCTCAAAAAATGCTTCTATTTTATCTGCTTCCGATGTTTTACGTACGACTGCGTGTTTAATTCCAAACTCTGATGCCAACGTTGCCATAAGTCTCAATCCATGACCGTAGGCATTGTCTTTAAGTACGAGAGCTATCTTCTCTTTAGAGCCGGTTTTTAGCGCTATTTGGTTAAGATTGTAGTAGAAATTTTCTTTGTTTATTTTTATATATGCCATAATCGGGATTATAGCCTAAAAATGAGAAATTAAAAATAGAGGTCTTTGAATGCGTAGAATGCCGGCAGAGTGGGAGAGACAACAGTGTGTCTTGATGAGTTTTCCTCATGAAGAGACCGACTGGGCAAAGGGAAATCTTAACGTTGCTCTCTCTGTCTTTATCCGTATAGCCCAAGCCATAGCTTACAAAGAGTCTGTCTACATCATCTGTAAAGACAAAAGTTACATCGCTTCAATGTTTTGCTCTACACGAAACATGACCTTTATAGAGATACCGACCAACGATACATGGATACGAGATTACGGGTATATCTCCATCATCGAAGATGGAGAAAAGAGACTACTTGATTTTACATTTGACGGCTGGGGCGGTAAATTTGAAGCTTCTCTTGACAATGCCGTCAATAGGATTTTACACCAAAAAGGCTATATGGGAACTACCCCTTTGGAACAGATAGATTTTGTGTTGGAAGGCGGCTCGATAGAGAGTGACGGAGAAGGGATCATACTAACCACCAGTACTTGCCTTTGCAACCCCAATAGAAACGGTGGACTAAGCAAAAAAGGGCTTGAAGAAAAATTTAAAACCTACCTGGGAGCAGAACGTATACTCTGGCTTGACGATGGTTACTTGATAGGGGATGACACAGATGCACATATAGACACATTGGCACGTTTTGTCAACAAAGAGACAATAGCCTATGTCAAATGTGACAATCCCAAAGACGAGCATTATGAAAGTCTGCAAAAGATGGAAAGACAACTCCGGTCATTTAATACCAAAAAGGGAAGTGCCTATACCTTGATACCCCTGCCGATGCCGGATGCAATTTACAATAAAAAACAAGAACGTCTCCCTGCCACCTATGCAAACTTTCTCATCTGCAACGACGCACTAATCTATCCCGTCTACGGTGACAGAAACGATAAAATCGTACATGGGATATTTAAAGCACTCTTTCCAAAAAAAGAGATCATACCTGTCAACTGTCTCAAACTTATAGAGCAAGGCGGTAGTCTACACTGCTCTACTATGCAGGTAATTTACTAGCCATATACTCTTTTTTAACTATCTTCCTGCAAAATTTTGTGTCCAATAGCTTGCACCGTCTTTCTCAACCTTTGCCATACCTATTTCGGTAAATGCAGGGTTCATAATGTTGGCACAATGCCCGGGACTATTCATCCATGATGCCGTCACCTGCTCGATAGAAGCTTGGTTTTTGGCAATATTCTCGCCGATGCTTTTATACTCTGTATATCCGTTCTTTTTTATTCGTTCGTCAAAACGGCTACCTCTTTTTAACCCTTGTTCCCGTGCCGTCCAATCGGAATCTCCTCCGGATCCTTTATGAGAAAACGTATTGCTAATTGCCAAATCCCGGCTATGTTCATAAGCTGCTTTATAGAGTGCATCGTTCCACCATAAAGCAGATGCCGGAGGTTTTATACCCTCCTTGCCGCAATTTTGTGTTCTGCTCCTTAGCCGATTTATAGCATCAAGATAGCGTTTTTTTGTACGGCTATCAATCTCCGGTACCTCAAAACCATATAAAGTCGTATCCGTCGGCAAAGGAGTATCGGATCCTCCACACCCGATCAATGCACTACATATACATGCATAACCTACCTTTTTAAACATCATCACTCCAAAATATTTCTATCTTTAGTATATCAAAAAAGTTATATAACACATCATTTTTGTTACACTTATATTATGAAAACAGCACTCATCCAACAGAAATTTTACGGAACAAAAGAGAATACACTACAAAAAACCACAACAAAAATAACCCAAGCAGCACAAAACGGTGCAGAACTCATCGTCTTGCAGGAACTGCACCAAACAGAGTATTTCTGTCAATACGAAGAGAGCAGTTTTTTTAGCTATGCGGACAGTTTTAAGGAAGATGTAGCATTTTGGAGCAAGATAGCAAAAACAAACAACATTGTACTTGTGACTTCTCTATTTGAAAAACGTGCTGCCGGACTTTACCATAACACTGCCGTGGTCTTTGAAAAAGATGGATCTGTTGCAGGAAAATACCGCAAAATGCATATTCCAGACGATCCCGGATTTTATGAAAAATTTTACTTTACTCCGGGTGATTTGGGGTTTGAGCCTATAGAAACCTCTATAGGGAAACTGGGCGTACTTATCTGCTGGGATCAATGGTACCCCGAGGCTGCACGTATTATGACACTCAAAGGTGCGCAGCTACTCATCTACCCTACGGCTATAGGCTGGTTAAACGAGGATAGTCAAGAGGAGAAACAGAGACAACTAGAGAGCTGGATTACTATACAGCGCTCCCATGCCATCGCCAATGCCGTCCCTGTGCTTAGCTGTAATCGTGTAGGGTTTGAGCCTGACCCCTCCGGCACTTTAGAAGGGGTCTATTTTTGGGGAAACTCTTTTATCTGCGGCGCACAAGGAGAGATACTTGCCCATGCCAAACATCACAATGAAGAGATACTCTATGCGATATTAGACCATGCACGCACGAAAGAGGTAAGAGATATCTGGCCATTTTTACGTGATAGGCGCATAGAAAGGTATGATTGTCTTTTAAAAAGATATTGCGATACCTAACAAGATAGAGACTAACGTCTATGCTTTGTATCATACCACCACATAAAGGCGAACATCAAGCCCGGTGTCTTTGCTACCCTCTCATCATAGATAAAATCTTTTGCCTCCAAAAGAGGCAGATAGATCACTTCTATGGCTTCATCCTCTATCCCTCCTCCCTCACTCACCCTCATATCCTCATCTACCTCGGCATAATAGAGTGTCTGTTTTGCACCTGCAAAACCCACGGAGGTATAAAAAGAGCTGATGCGTTCTATCTTAGCGGAATCTACTGCAAACCCGCACTCCTCCTCTATCTCTTCTCTGGCAATTTCATGCAGGGGTATCTCTTTATCTACAATACCCGCGCAGAGCTCTACCGTTAAGCCATCTTGATTATTGAGATAAACTGCCGCTCTAAATTGTCTTACTAAGACAAAAGCCTCTTTTTCTCTGTGATAGAGGAGTATCGCTACGGAATCATGTGCTTGTATAATTTCCCAATCTTTCTCTACGCCATCATGTCTATACGTTGCCAAATAGGGACTGGTATAGTGCGGATTTTTTAAAGGGTGTAATGTAAAATCTTCTATTTTATTCTTGTGTCGATACTTGCTTGTACGGACTTTCATCGCTTAATTCTTCTCCCATACGTAAGAGGCTCTATTTGTCTTCATCGCTCTAAGCAGCTTGTTTTTATATTTTTGGGCATCTTTAATAACGACTCTTTTATGTTTTGTTGTCACAACCTCTTCATACTTGACAAACTTTTTCACTAAAGAAGCATTAATACTTTTTTTACCCAAAACCTTCATAGGATCAATCCACCTTCCGTCTTTTTGCAGCCCAAAGTGCAGATGCGGTCCCGTACTTCTGCCCGTACTGCCGACATACCCTATCACCTCTCCTTTTTTCACCCGCGCTCCTTTTTTCACACGGATACGGCTTTGATGGGCATAGAGAGACTCATACCCTCCGTCATGTTTGATTTTCACAACATTTCCGTAACTTCCCATACGTGATGCATAAGTGACAATGCCGTTATTTACTGCAAGCAGCGGGGTTCCGCTAGCTGCGCCGAAATCCGTACCGTGGTGTGGTCTATAGCGTTTAAGTATAGGATGGTATCTGCTATATGAGAAGCGTGATGTTATACGTACCTTTTTTAAAGGCATGATAAATTTAGAACCCTTACCCTCTATAGGTACTCTTTTTGTATAGACTTTTTTCTTTCTCTCTTTAGCCTGATAGCTAACAGACTTTCCTACTTGCGTAAACCCGTCTCCGTCTTCATCTACATAGACAAATATCTCTTTCTTGCCTCTTTTTACCCTGACTACTTTTATATCCGGTATCAAGATGGGCTTTCCCATTCTTGTTTTTTGGATATAGATGAAATTAATCTCATCTCCTTTTCTTAATTTTGTCCCGTCTACGGCATGTATAATTGCCGTGCTTAGCCGTTTTGCCACATTTTCATTTTGTATCTGTTCGAGTGTATCGGTATAGGGATTGTTCTCTATGACAACTTTGGCATAATACTCCTCACTGTGATACTCTATAGGGATAATATCAAAAAGATATTCCCGGGTATCTCTTTTTTTACTTATATGTATCTGCATCACTTCACTAATGGGTATGAGTGCCTGCAACAGTGTGCCGTTGTCGTCTCTGAGTTCATAAAAGGTGTGATTTTTCCTAATTTCTGAAAGAAATTTCCGATCTTCCCTCGCAATCGTATCCAAAAAGCTTTTAGGTATATCTCTAGACTTCAGATAGTCTGAAAACATCTGCTCTTTAGGCCATATCGACTCTGTCACTTTTGCCGGATAGAGCGGCATAAACAGCATCAAAAAAATTAAAATATACTTCATTCTATTCCGTTTTCCCAAACTTAATATACTCTTATTATAACCGAATTATACTAAGGAACATGCCCACCTATCGTTATTAATAGAATTTAACCCTTTTCTGTGTATAATCAACTTAACGAAGATTTAAAGGAAATCAATGCGAAATATAGCTATTTTTCTACTTGTGAGTTTGCCTCTTTGTGCCGGATTTTTTCCACAGACCGT
Source organism: Sulfurovum sp. (assembly GCA_026989435.1). Lineage (GTDB taxonomy): Bacteria > Campylobacterota > Campylobacteria > Campylobacterales > Sulfurovaceae > Sulfurovum. Next base: position 7,120 of record JALSJI010000061.1, on the reverse strand, counting down.
ACAAAGTACCGTCTCAAAGGTAACAAAAGACTCCGTAGTACTTAAAAAGCCTTTCCCTCTTAACGGTATGTCGGGTGTTGTGATTCACCGCTACAGCGATGAACTTCAGGCTATTACGCACAGAGTGATACATCTCTCTGCATCGCATGCAGTACTTCTTAAAGGCGAAATCATTGCACATGACTCTCTTCCTTCAATCAATACCGCCGTAAAACCGGGGGACCGGGTCATCGGGGGCTATCTCTACTCCAATGTACTTCTTTTGGCTCCCGATGCAAAAACCTATGCAAACATCACAGCCCGATATCAAAGAAACTGGATTCACCCGGATATCTTTGCGCTCTTTCTTGCCGATGAGGGGGAGAGCATACCTACCCGAGAAAACCTGTCGAAATTTGCAAAGACCTATCAGGTAGGGCTTATTGCCATGGTTGGCAAAAACAGCATAAAACTTTATGACCCCGTCTCTGCCAAGGTCATTAAAACAAAAACCATCAAAGGGCTCCCCTCTAAAACAAAAGCACCTTTTTATATGCGTTTTGACAAAATAGAGTCCGGGTGGTTTTCCAAGAACTCCGAAGCAGACTACTATTCCATTATAAAAAGGTTCCAAGATGCTGAATAAAAAACATATCAAAGCTTTTGAATCTATTGTCGGTAAAGAAAACGTCTATAGCGACAAAGCACATCTCATCGCTTACTCATATGATGCCACACGCACACGTTTTGAACCTGAAGCCGTAGTTTTCCCCCGAGATGAAAAAGATATCTCCGAAATTTTAAAATACTGCAATGCACATAGCATTGTCATTACTGCACGCGGAGCCGGCTCCGGTTTTACAGGAGGCGCTTTGCCAAAAAACGGTGGCATTATCCTAGGGATGGAAAAACATATGAACAAGATTCTTGAGATCGATATGGAGAATATGGTAGCAGTTGTACAGCCCGGTGTTATCAATATGGATTTACAACGCGCCGTAGAAGAAGTAGGTCTTATGTATCCTCCTGATCCTGCTAGCGAAGCCTACTCCACCTTAGGGGGAAATGTCAGTGAAAATGCAGGCGGTATGCGTGCTGCAAAATACGGTATCACCAAAGACTATGTCATGGCACTGCGTGCCGTACGTGCCAACGGCGATATCATAAGAGCAGGAAAACGTACGATTAAAGACGTAGCGGGTTATCATATAGCAGGCATACTCATCGCTTCAGAAGGCACCCTGGCTATTTTAAGCGAGATCACGCTTAAACTCATACCAAAACCCAAATACACCAAAGGGTATATGGGTATTTTCCCCTCGGTAGAAGATGCCATGAATGCCGTATTTAAATCACTTGCAGGCGGTGCAAACCCCGTTGCTATGGAGTTTATGGATGCACTGGTTGTTCATGCACTCAAAGAGAAGCTGGGAATTGATTTGCCTGCGGATGCCGGAGCTTTGCTTATAGGAGACGTAGACGGAAATGTGCCCGAAGAGGTAGCATTCCAACTAGAGACGCTTGAAAACTCTTTTAAAGAGAACAACGCACAGGCCTTTATTACGGCACACGACAAAGCACACAGAGATGAACTTTGGGTAGCGCGCCGTAATGCTTCTCAATCTATTACAATCTATGGAAGCAAAAAACTCAACGAAGATATCTCTGTACCACGTTCTATGCTCCCTCAGGCACTTAAAGCTATCTATGCTATCGGTGAAAAATACGGTTTTAAGGTGCCGTGTTTTGGACATGCAGGCGATGGAAATATCCATGTCAATGTCATGGTAGACGGCTCCAAACAAGAGGAGTTAGATAGAGGACACCAAGCCATAGAAGAGATTTTTAAAATGGTGGTAGATATGGGCGGGACTCTCTCGGGAGAGCATGGTATCGGTACCTCCAAAGCACCTTTTATGAATATTGCCTTCAATCAAGAAGAGATAAATCTCTTTAAGGATTTGAAAAAAGCATTTGACCCCAACAATATACTTAATCCCGGAAAAATGGGACTTCCCTCATAGAGCATAATATAATCAATGTACGCCTTTAGCGTATCAGTCGATACTCATACCGAGTATCCTCCAGTAAAAACGTACATAGGCTTTAAGAAACCAAGGATCAAAGAATGCAACGCAATGCAAAACTCAATGTCATCTTTAAAAACTACTATCTTTTTTTAAGAGATTTTTTTAAAGATCTCTTTGATGATAAACTAGGACATTATGCCTCTAGTCTTAGTTGGAGTACACTCTTTTCCTTGATACCTCTTTTAGTTATTTTGCTAGCCCTTTTTACCTCGTTACCACTTTTTGATACAGTCTATACGAAGATAAAAAGACTCGTTTTTTCCAATCTCATGCCTACAGATTCCAAAATTATCCTTAGTTATATCAATGATTTTATAGAGAGTACGGATAAACTGGGTCTTATCGGTACGGCTTATGTTCTCTTTGCCGTTTTGATGTTTTTTAAAAATTATGATTACATTGTAAACACGATATTCGATGTAGCATGCAGAGGTTTCCTTCAGGCAGTAAAAACCTATATTTTTTTATTATTTGCCATCCCCCTTCTTCTTGGAACATCCTTTTATCTGAGTGCATTGATTCAAAGTTATCTTGATAAAAACAGTATCACCTCCGCCATTCATCTTTATACGTTCCTGCCCTATTTGATTGTATGGATGATATTCTATTTGGCCTATCAAATCTCACCAAATACAAAAGTAGAAATCAAAGCGGCACTCCTGAGCTCTTTTATTGCCTCACTGGTATGGTACCTCTCTAAAAGTGCTTTTGTCTTTTATGTCATACATAATAAAACCTACGCTTCTATCTACGGGAGTATCTCCACGTTACTCTTTTTCTTTTTATGGATCTATATCTCCTGGGCCATCTTTATCCATGGCTTAAAATTTTGTGATTTGCTCAATCGCGATGAGGAGATAGAACATATTTAAAAAAGCAGAAAAGACAAGATGTCATACAAAGAGATAGATGCCATAGAGTATGGAAAATCCAAATATCATATAAAATGCTACCCTATACCAAACTGCCGTTATGCTCACGGCAATATATAGGGCTGTCGCCCACCAGGGAAGTAGGTGTTCCGTACTCTCTGAGGGCAAAGAGAAGAGCCACAGTAACGCATCATCCAACATACCTCCTAGACCCAACAGATGCAAAAGCATTTCCAAAGGATAAAAAACCACAAAGAGTATTGACAACAGAGGTGAGAGAAGTTGATAGATACTTGTCACACCAAAAACAGTATGCACCACAGGCAACATGAAAACAAATAGACCAAAAGGGATAAAAACTATACTAACGACTATGGTATGAAAGGCTTCCGTATAGCGTAAAATCAAAAAGATATAAAACACTCCCGAAACAGAAAGCCAAAAAGAAACAGAGACTAACATCGTAGGAAAAAGTACCAAAAGTATCAATATAACGGTTGTCAAAAATGTAAAGCTAAGCAGTTGCATACCAAGCAGTAAGACAAACCATCCTAGCAACACCATCGCATATGAACGCAACAAAGAGGGTGGAAAATCAACAAACCAGACATAAAGTCCCAGCAACACCATCGCCGTAAACCCCACATCTAAAAGAGCATACCTGTAAGGAAAAAACTTCTGTTGTATAGGTTTATAAAACAGAAGCAATCCCCCATAGAGCAACCCCCATAACATCCCCAAATGAAAACCTGAAAGTGCCACAAGATGACTAGCTCCTAATTTAGATATCGCTTCTCGTAAGGATTTCTCCAGCGGTGCAGCGAAAAAAATAGCATTATAAAACGAAGCCAAAGTGCTACTTTGATGCTGAGAATCTACTGCTTTAAAAAGCTTCTGCTTTAGTGTTACAGGAAGTAGTTCTTCTTTTTTTATCCTGCTTTTAATATAAAAGGTGCCCATATAGTCTAAAAAGCTTATCTTGGTATTCGCAAAGAGTTGTACCCTTAAGCGTTTGTGTCTGAAATCTCCTCTTTTATAGGTAGCAGTATAAAAGGTAAGTCCCTCCGTGCTTTTTAATTTGAGTACGGTATAGACCCTCTGAGCGCTTTGTTTATCATAGGCTGCAAGCACCTTCGCGTAGGTATAGTAAAATGGTTTATCTATAAAATCCTGATAGGAGTGGTATATCACTATCAGACGTATTGCCAGGAGTAGCAGCAATAGTGTTAGCATCAGTAAAAAAGATTGTATCGTCGGATAAAATTTAGGTTTTTCTAACTGCACGCATACACTTAGATTTGGGGTATATCGATATTGGCCTCTTTCATAGGGATATCACTATCTTCATAGACCACCTCAAAGGCAGGCGCATGGCTCTTATCCACAAAGCGGGTAAATCTCTTTTGGAAGACAAGCTCTACGGTCCCTGTAGGGCCATTTCTCTGTTTTCCTATGATAATTTCTGCATCCTCTTCCGTTTTTCTCTGCATCGTATCAATCTTCTCTTGATACTCTCTTTGCTTGTCTGCCTGACCTTCGGACTTTGCTTTTTCCAATTTGGCTTTGAGTTCGGACATACCGTAGATATCTCCCCTGTAAACAAACAGAATAATATCTGCATCCTGCTCAATTGCTCCGGATTCACGGAGATCTGAAAGCATTGGACGTTTATTGTCACGACTCTCAAGTCCACGGTTAAGTTGCGAAAGGGCTACGATCGGTATCTGCAGCTCTCTTGCTAACTGCTTAAGTCCTCGTGAGATTTCAGAGACCTCTTGCTGCCTGCTCTCTTTGCCGTCTCCGCTCATAAGCTGCAGATAGTCAATCACGGCCAAAGAAATCTCAGGATTTTGTGTTTTGAGTTTACGTAATTTTGAACGTACCTGATGAATCGTAGCATACCCGCCATCATCTACAAAAAGTTTTTTCGCAGAGAGTTCTGTGGTTGCAACCGAGAGTTGAGACCACTCTTCGTCTCTTAAATCACCTATTCTCAAGTTTTGCAAAGGTATAGATGTTTTGGTCGAGAGCAACCTCAACATCAACTGCTCTGCAGGCATCTCCAGAGAAAAAAATGCCACTCCCTCGTTACGCTCTATGGCTTTGAGTGTCATATTAAGCACCAATGCCGTCTTTCCCATGGCAGGTCTTGCTGCGATGATAACCAAATCCCCCTTTCCAAATCCCGATGTTTTGTCATTAAGGCTTCTAAATCCCGTATCTGTACCGATAAGCTTAGAGTTTCCCAAGGCTTTGAGGCGATGTATCTCATCCATCATGGCGAGTGTAATCTCTTTGGAATCTCTAAACTCCTCATTGTTATTGTTTTGTGTAATCTCATAGAGTTTTTTCTCTACAAGGTTCATTACCTCTTCTGCGGGCAAATCATCTTCTATGACAACTTTTTTGATCTCTGTTGCCAGCGTTGCCAATGCCCGTTTGCTTGCTTTGGCTTTGATATCGGACAGGTATGCCGCCGTATTTGAGATAGGATTGGCAGAGAGCAGATCAAGCATCGCTACTTCATCAAACTTTCCCATACCAATAAGCCTGGAACGCAAAAACTCCTCATCAATCGGTTTCTCCTCACGACTAAGCTCTTCCATCGCCGTAAAAACATGCTGATGAAAAGGGAGATAGAAATCATTTGGATTGAGCTTGGAGGCGATCTCTTCATAGATCTCAGGATCAAAGATGATCGCAGAGAGTACTGCACGTTCGATATTAAGGTTGTACATATTTTCCATATCAAGACTCCTCGCTTGCATTTTGCTTCGCAAATTTCTCCACCTCTTGGACAAACCTCTCGACTAACTCCTCTTCGGGTAAACGTGCCACTACTTCGCCTTTACGCATTACAAGCCCGGACTCTTTGCCGTAAGCAATAGCAACATCGGCGTGTTTGGCTTCACCTATGGCATTCACCACACAGCCCATCACACTCACATCCATCGGTGTTTTGATATGTGACGTACGCTTTTCAACCTCTGCTACGGCGCTTACCAAATCCGCTTCTATCCTCCCGCATGTGGGACAAGAGATGATATTGAGTCCCTCCTTGATGCGTCCGGAATCTTTAAGTATCGCTTTTGCAACGCGTATCTCCTCTTCAAGCTCCCCCGTAATAGAGACCCGTATCGTATCGCCTATGCCGTCAAGCAGCAAAGTGCCAAGCCCTATGGCAGATTTAATCGTTGCATGAAAAACAGTCCCTGCCTCCGTGACACCCAGATGAAAAGGGTAGTTGTTTTTGGGGCGTAGCATCCTATAGGCATCTACGGTTCTTTCTACATCGGAGGCTTTAAGAGAGACCTTAATATCCGTAAATCCCAGATCCTCTAAAAATTTAATGTTATACTCGGCCGAAGCGACCATTCCCTTAGCCGTGGCACCGTATCTATTTTCAAACTCCTCTTCAAGCGAACCTGCATTGACACCGATTCTAACGGGCAAAGAGCGTTCCTGACACGCTTTGACTATCTCTTTTATCTTATGTTTGTCATTAATATTCCCGGGATTAAAACGGATACAATCCACCCACTTTGCCGCCTCCAGGGCTAGTTTATAGTTAAAATGAATATCTGCAATCAACGGCAAAGAGACCTGCTCTTTAATCGCCTTGAGTGCCAAGGCATCTTCTATCTTAGGTACAGCCACACGCACCATGTCGGCCCCTGCAAAATGCAAACGGTTTATCTGCGCTACCGTCTCGTACACATTATGCGTATCAGAGTAGGTCATAGACTGTACGGATATCGGCGCATCTCCGCCTACGGCTACGTCACCGACATATATCTTTTTAGTAGGTACTCTCTCTTTCACCGGGACTCCTCCCAAGAAGACTGCAGATAGTGAATAATGCACGGTAAATAGTTTTTCATTGATTTTCTTTTGTTCTATTCATGCTACTTAACAAACCTATTGATTACGTTAGCTTCTTTAAAAACAATATACACTTTATTGATAAAATCTGCCTTAGATTATACCTATTGCATTTAATAACCCTGCTTGAAAACGTATAACCGTATATCTACTCATTTACTTATAAAAAATATGGGTCTAGACTAGTTCAGGGGTTCTTTTCTAAAGATTTTTAACAAAACTTTGTATAAATCTTCACCTCTGTGATTAAACCTGAACTCATACTCTTTGAGGTGAGTATTGAAGTGTTCTTTGTCT
>JALSJI010000060.1 GCA_026989435.1 Sulfurovum sp. | reverse complement strand
CCTTGTCAACCAAGTCTTTTAGGGTATTAGAGTGCAATTTTTCTGTAACAATAACAGAAGCTATCTCTTTGTCTTCTATCAATGATTCGAGTTTATCCATAGGATAAATACGTACATTATTAATATACGAATTCGTTGCACTCTCTTCTTTATCTAAAGAGAGAATCGCTACTGGGTAATAGTCAACTTCCCCTTTAAGAGCACTTTGTATAATGGTATCTGTTTTAGAGTTTAGTCCTATGATAAGTGTAGGTTTTACCTCTCCATGTCTATTTTTCTCCTTTACAAAGCGTTTGCTTATGCGTAATCCACCTAGAAAAATAAAGGATAAAAAGAAATCTATAATAATAACAGAACGAGGAAAAGGAGTAAATGCTTCTCTAAATACGAACACCATAAGCGTAAAGACAAAATACGCAAATATATGTGCTTTTAATAAATTCTTAACATCAAAAAATCCAAAAAATCGCCAAACTATTTGATAATTTTTCAACAGTAGAAAGAATAAGATTTTCAAAGAGACTAAAATACCAAATGCCGGCCAGAATGATTGCCAAAACGCTTCAGGAATTGAAAAATTAAAACGTAAATTATACGCTAAAAAAAGTGTAGCTAAAGAGAGTATAAAATCTGAAATAATAAAAAACGCTTTACGCTTAGAAGAAGTAGGTCTTAAAAAAGAGTTCATCTATAAAACACCCTTCAGAACCGTACATACTCTTTGGACATCATTATCACTCATACTTGACCCGCTTGGTAAACATATCCCACATTCAAAAAGCCTTTTGCTGGTACCATCTAAAACCGAAATAGCATCTTTAAAAAGGGGTTGCATATGCATCGGCTTCCATAGAGGTCTGCTTTCTATATTTTCTTTCTCTAGCGCTTCTATAACTTTTAAAGGGTTTGTCTTCGACAATGTTAAAGTAGTAAGCCAACGGTTCCCTCTACTCTTAGCAATTCCAGGCATAAAAGTAATCTCTTCTATGCAGGATAGTTGTTCTTTATAGAGCCCAAAAATTTCCCTACGTCTCTCTATCCTTTTACTTAAAACTTCCATTTGTGCTACACCTATAGCCGCCAAGACATTGGACATTCGGTAGTTATAGCCCACTTCTTTGTGCTCATAGTGTAAAAAATCTTCCTTAGATTGCGTAGAGAGAAACTTTGCTTTTTCTATCCATTCTTCGTTATGACTCACCAACATCCCCCCACCAGAGGTAGTAAGTATTTTGTTACCATTAAACGAGTAGACTGCCATATCTCCAAACGTACCACTCTGCTTTTGCTTAAAACTAGCCCCTAATGACTCTGCTGCATCTTCTATAAGGTAAATACCCTCTTCCTTGCAGATAGCCACTAGCTCATCTACTTTGCACAGCTGTCCGTAAAGATGTGTGATGATGAGTGCCTTAGGTTTTTTAGGTGCTTCCTCTATGGCTTTTCTCAGTAACTTTGGTGAGATGTTCCAACTCTCATCAGAGTCTACAAAAATAGGTTTTGCATTTTGATACAGTATGGCATTGACTGAACCAATAAACGTAAAGCTTGAAGCCAGTATATAATCATCTTTTTCTATGCCAAGTACCCTAAGTGCCAGATGCAACCCTGCGGTAGCAGAGCAAAGTGCTACAGCATTTTCAGCACCCGTATAACCTTTAATACTCTCTTCAAAACGGTCGACAAATGCACCCAAAGGAGCAATATAGTTACTCTCAAACACTTCATTAATATATGTTTGTTCTTGACCACTCATATGTGGAGGAGAGAGGTATATTCTATCTCTAGGCATTGCGTTTCCTTATCACTTTTGCAGGTACACCATAGGCAATGACATTATCTGGCATGTCATGTAACACCAAACTATGTGCTCCTATGATTGAGTTCTCTCCTATCGTTACATTAGGCAATATAGTAGAATGACTCCCTATTCTGCAATTTCGTTTCAGATGTACCTCTCCTCGTTTTTCATCGATAGTTGAAACAGAATAGATAGAACAGTGAGAGCCTATCTGCACATACGATTCAATCACAACCCCATATTTTGCATTGATATAGCAAAAGGCTCCAATATCTGTTTGCTCCCCTAAACTTAGTCCCTCTTTATTTTGAACAATCCAGTTATATTTTGTGGGTTTCCCCTCTATAATCTCTGGATATTCCCAATTGTCAAAACGATTTGTATTAGCCATTGTATTTACTACCTTTAAATTTTTCCATGCTTACTGATGTCTCAGAATGAACATCGCTTCGTTTTATCACTTTTAAAAAAGTAAGCCATAGTATCTTCATATCAAGTAAAAAAGATTGATGTTTCACATACCATACATCATACGCAAACTTTTTTT
>JALSJI010000059.1 GCA_026989435.1 Sulfurovum sp. | reverse complement strand
TCCTCAGTTTGAATCATGCACCATCTCCTTTTTTACTTAGAAGATTGTACACCTTTTAGTGGTACATTTTTACTCTACACTTGTGGTGTATTTTAGCTTAACACTTGACAAAAACCATTTCCATAACTTTCTCGAATAGTCACACCTATACTATATACAGACTTAGAGAAAGAGACTGAAATCCATTCATTATCGATATGACTAGCTCTGCTAGCAGCCCATGCTGTACTTTTATCTCCATATGTGTGGGTATTTGGTTGTCCAAGCACTTGATTAGCTGACCAGCTAGCAACACTATATTGACTACTGAATCCCAATACTTTAGTGGCATACAGTAGGTGACCAGAAGCATTATTTGGAGTATTGATTATAGGCGTAGTGTTTCCACCCCCACAAGCTATAAGTAGCGTTGCAAATAAGACAATGGATATAAGTTTGATAAGTGTATTTGATTTCATAAAGTTATCCTTTCGAGATATTTTTGAGTGAATTATAGTATATCAAGTTTATTTCAAATACCAAAACTAGCGAATGCATTAGATAAGGTTTGGAGTTAGTATTTGACATAGCAGTTAAATAGTGCTATACTGTTTTAATGTGCCAAAATGACACATGTAAGGATACAAAATGACAACAGCATCACCACGCATTACTGCAAGAGTAAGTGAAGATACACAGGCACTTCTCTCTAAAGCAGCAGCCTTAACAGGTATATCGAGCATTAACTCTTTTGTTTTGTCTGCAGCCATAGAAAAAGCTACAAAGATTATGGAAAGAGAAGAGACGCTTACGCTTAGTAAACAAGATAGCTTACTTTTCATAGAAGCACTTGACAAGCCAGCTCTAGCCAATAAAAAATTATCAGAGGCATTTGAGTCTTATAAATAATGCAGAGCGTACAGTTAGATAAAAAGAAGCATGATAGAAAAGCTTTTGATTGTGGAGTGGAGGCATTAAACAATTACTTAAAATTGATGGCGAACCAACATTCTACAAAAGACAACAGCAGAACATACGTCATAAAAGATGATGACAACAAAATCATAGGTTTTTATACACTCGCTATGGTAAATGTAGATTTACAACTACTACCAAAAGAAAAACAGACCAAACACGCCAAAAGTATGCAAGCAGGTCTCATAGCTAGACTAGCAGTAGATAAAGGATATGCAAAAAGAGGTCATGGCAAATGGCTACTTGTAGATGCATTACTTAAATTACTAAAAGCTAGTGACATAGTGGCATTTCCTATGATAGTAGTAGATGCCAAAGATGGTGTAGAAGATTTCTATGCACAGTTTGGATTTACAGCATTTAGCGATGAAGAGCATAAACTCTATATTTCTGTGGCTGATGTGCGGAAGAGTTTTGGGTCTTAGGTTATTTATGATTGACATAATCCAAAAAACATAGTATTATACATATAATAATACATAATATAGTAAGGATATAAAATGGTAGCATACACAAGAGACGAGATAATATCTGCAACTGATTTGGCTAGAAATGTGTCAGCTACGCTTAGTAGCATAGTTAAGCATACCAAAGAAAAAGTAGCCATCATGAAAAACAACAAACTTGAAGCAGTTATCATAGACATAGAAGAGTATGAAAGACTAAAAGAGTCATATGAGCTTATGGAACATATGGAGATAGCTAAGATAGTGGAAGAGAGAAAAGGCTCAAAGACTATTACTTTTGATGAGCTATTGAAAAAAGAAGATATAAACTACGATGACCTATAGTCTAGTTTTAAAAGAGGAGATAGAGAAAGATTTATCTAAGTTGTCATCTTCTCAAAAGTTACTTGTGTATAAACAATTCAAAAAACTTCAAACTTCCCCAGAACTAGGACAGCCACTTGGCAATAAAAATGGCTACAACCTAAGCGGATGTAGAAAAATGTATGTAGATAAAAAGAAAGTACGCATAGTCTATAGTATCTTAGAAGAGATTGTTACGGTTGAGGTGATAGCAGTAGGCAAGAGAGATGATATGGCTGTTTATGAGAAGGCTAGTGAGAGGAGATAACTTGTAGGGTGGTGTTTTTAACCCACCACATAAGGAAACTTGAAAACAATCACACTGTCGCCGTAAGGGTTAAAATATTTGTCTAGCCCTTACGGCGAGATATATTAGTAATCATATTTATATACTATATCTGCTTTTCTTGAGTGGTTTTTGATTATACAAACAAGAGAATATTATTTTTTAAGATAAAAAGGTTTTACCTTATTCATGATTATTGAAGATTCTGGTACATTTTCATCAATTATTCGAGTTAAAGCGAGAAAATTGGTTGCTGAAAACCTAAGCAAAGTACGCTAATATCGAGTCTAAAAAGGAATTGTTTACAGATGGCTTGTAAAAAAGTGTCCTTATTGTAAAAATGCATCCATA
>JALSJI010000058.1 GCA_026989435.1 Sulfurovum sp. | reverse complement strand
AAGTAGTACATACTTGCTCCAACAGCGATAGAAAGAGACACAGCTACTACCGCAAGATAAAATATATCCCAAGCATATTTTTTAATATCTATAAAACGTAAATGTAATGCATCTCCCATAAAAATAAGCGGTATACAAAAAAGTATGATGGTATCAAAGTGTTCACGTAAATCTATAGGTACAGCCATAGGAATATAATTATAAATAACATATGAACCAATAAGCAGTAAAAATACAGAAGGTATTTTTAACCTACTTGCCAAGACATCTGAAAATACGACCAAAGAAAGTATCGTAATCAGTATTATTTCTGGTGCAAAACTATGCATCTATTCTCCTGTTTTCCATTTATATAATGTTTATCTAAAACAACTCGCCACTGTCTTCAGAATCAGGTCGAGTAGGCATAGTACGTTTTGGATGTAAGGCATCGCCCTCATCTTCTACTTCCTCATCTTCTTCTATATTTACCATCTCAGCCATGCCCGTGTCTATTTCTAAGGTAATGGTTTCATTCTCCTCTGTAAAAGTTTCTTCATCATCATAAATCGATGGTTCTCTCTCTACTTTTGTAATGACTGGCAAAGGCGAATCTTTGGTGTAAAGTTCACTTTTGCCATTGTATTCACCTTTAAAAACACCTTGTGGTATGTCAAATGTACGTTTAGTCTCTGGGTATAACTTTAAAAGCTCTTTAAAGTAATATGCAAATGCAGGGGCAGCCATCGCACCACCTGTAGCACCTTTACCTATGGGTCTGTTATTGTCTCTACCCATCCATGAGATGACTTCAATGCTAGGAGAGTAGCCACAAAACCATGCATCTATATTTTTATTGGTTGTACCTGTTTTACCTGCGAGTTCTATGCCTTTGACGCGAGCATTCTTACCCGTACCACGCTTGACTACATCTTTTAAAACATCTGTCATCAAGTAGGCTTGTTCTGGTGTTGTAAAGTTTGCTATCTCTTTAGGACGTGTTTCATATATAACCGCACCCTCTTTAGAGATAATCTTACTCACAAGCCTTGGGGCTATCATATGCCCATTATTGGCAAAAACAGAAAATATCTGTGCCATTTTAAGCGGGCTAAGCCCTAAGTTACCCAGAGCAATAGACATATCTTTAGGGATATGAGGCACATCTAAAAAACCCAATCTATCACGTATAGTCTTAACCCCTAAATCAGAAACAAGATTCACCGTTGCCAAATTTCGTGAATGTACCAACGCTTCTCTAAAAGAAACAAAGCCCTTAAAGTTTCGTTCATAGTTTCTAGGTGCCCATACTTTAGGCTTACCTTTATAATAGTATTGAAAAGTACGTGCCAAATCAGTTAAAGGAGTAGCAGGATTATAGCCCATATCTAACGCTGTTTGATAGATGAATGGCTTAAATGCAGAGCCTGGCTGACGCTTTGCCTGAGTCACACGGTTAAATGCAGAACGCTTATACGATGCACCTCCCACCATAGCCAATATATCTCCTGTTTTACTCTCTACAGCAACAAACGCGGCATTAAGTGTAGAGCTATTTGCATCTTCATTGTATTTTTTTAATGCTTTGTTATATTCAAAGGTCACAGCATCTCTTGCAATGGCTTGTTGCTTCATATCTATGGTTGTATATATTTGGTATCCACCAGTACGTATGTCACCAAGTTTCCCTTTAAAACGTCTCAATACTTCATCTATAATATAAGGAGCAACATTTTGCGTCAACGAAGTTTTATACACCTTTGGTGACTCTTTGACTGCCTTTAAATAATCATCTTTTGAAACCCACCCTATACTCTTCATACGATACAACACATTGTTCGCTCTGTCAAGTGCACGCTTATAGTGCCGTATAGGGTTATAAAAACTAGGGGCATTAGGAATACCCACAAGCATAGCACACTCTTTAAGTGTCAACTCACTCATCTCCTTACGAAAGTAACCTTTGCTTGCTGTTTTTACACCAAAATAATTATTTCCATAAGAGATTTCATTAAGGTATCGTTCAAGTATCTCTTCTTTACTCAGTTCATTTTCTATTTTTAACGCTAAGATAGCTTCTTTTACTTTTCTCATAAGCTTTTTTTCATTGCTTAAAAGTTTATTTTTAATAAGCTGTTGGGTAAGCGTTGACCCTCCTTCTACAAAGGCTCCAGCTTTAATGTCTTTGACTATAGCTCTTAAAATAGCATCTGGGTTCACCCCATTATGCTCAAAAAAACGTGTGTCTTCCATAGCCACAAGACCTTCTATGAGAAACCCTGGTATCTCATCGTATTTTGCGTAAAGACGGTGCTGTTTTTTAAAGACATAGGCTAGTTTTTCACCATTTCTGTCAAGTATGATGGAAGAAGTTTCTGGTTTATAGTTGATGAGCTTATCTGCATTTAAAGAGACTTCTTCATAAGCAT
>JALSJI010000057.1 GCA_026989435.1 Sulfurovum sp. | reverse complement strand
TGGAAAAACACTTTACAATGAGTCTAAATTTAGCCTCTGAAATCTTCGCAACTTTTATATACTTGTTTTTCATCGGTATAATGGTACTTTCTTTGCACTTTATACCCTCTGTTCTAGTCTAGACCCTAAATATTTTATCTAAAAAAACACCACGCCCTATAGCGATGCACCGTTGACATAAAATTTTCATGAAAACTCTACAGGGTCCATATCTATCTCTATCTCTCTACAATCCACGGCGTGCAGTGCTTTTAAAAGCACTACTCTGTTTTTAGCCCGAAGCAAAATATGAAACCTGAATTTATTTGCCACACGCTCTATAGGTGCTTTGCCTGAGCCTACTATCTCTATCTCTTCAAAGGCTTTGAGTTTAGTCATGGTATCTAGTGTAATCTTGGCTGCTTTTGATTCATCCTTATGAGATACAAGTATACGTGCAAGCCTTACAAAGGGTGGATAGTCTGCCGATTCCAAAAAAGCCAGTTCATCTATTATGAAGCGTTCATAGTCGTCCGCATAGGAACGGAAAAACTCATCATCGGCTGTCTGTACAATGACCTTGGCCTCTTTCGCCCGTCCGCTGCGTCCTGCTATCTGGAAAAGTAGTGACATGGCTCTCTCCCTAGCTCTATAGTCTGCCAATCCCATAATATAATCTAGCCCCGTAATAATACTGAGCGTAATATTGGCATAGTCATGCCCTTTGCTTAGCATCTGCGTGCCAAGCAACACATGGCTCTCTCCGGACTCAAAACGTCCTAACGCCTCTTTAAGTCTCTTGACGGTAGTGATGCTGTCTTTGTCAAACTGCTCTACTTTTATACCCTCTATCGCCTCTTCTATAATCTCTATAGCCTCTTGTGTGCCGATACGTTCGCTTGTAAGCGGGATATGTCCGCATTGCGTGCATCTTTCGACAATACGCTCCGTAAAGTTACAGTAGTGACATTTTAAATGTTTACGTTTTCTATGCAGAGCCATGCCTACAGAGCAGTAAGGACATAGATGTGTCTTGCCGCACGCTTGACAATAGAGATATTTAAAGTTTCCGCGTGTAGGTAAAAAAAGTAGTGATTGTTCCCTTTTCCGATAGTTTGTCTCAAGTGCCGTCAACAGTGTATTGTCAATACTGTTACCCGAACAGAAGGAGTAGGTTTTCTTTACTTTGATATAAGGTCTTGTCAGCTTTACTACATCATATTTATAGTATGAAGAAGCAGAGGGTGTCGCAGAGGCCAACAACACTTTGGCTCCGAGTCTCTTTCCCGTCAATACCGCCACGTCACGTGCATGATAACGTGGTCTCGTCATAGCTTTATAAGAGTCGTCGTGCTCCTCGTCTACCACAATAAGCCCAAGGTTCTCCAGCGGTACAAAAAGTGCGGACCTAGCCCCTGCAATGATCTGAATAGTTCCGCTTTTTATGCCTTCATGTATAGACTCTTTTTTCTTCTTTGTTAACTTAGAGTGCCACATAGCTACCTTGTCGCCAAAGTAGACTTTCAGCCGTTTTTCCATCTGTGGGGTGAGTGAGATTTCAGGCATGAGAAAAATAGAGCTTTTGCCCTCTTCTATCATCTTGGCAAAAAGGCTTATAAAAATCTCCGTCTTACCCGAGCCTGTCACGCCAAAAAGGAGGGATATATCTTTTTTTAGGATATGTTCGTAGGCGTTTTGCTGAAAAGGCGTTAACTCAACGCTCTTTTGATTTCTCATTCCGAATTCTTTATTCTTAATCTTCTCTTGGCTAAAAGGAAGGAAAAGCGAAAGTGCTTCAGAAAAAGAAGAGAAATAATACTCAGAGATAAACTTGGCTATTTGCATCTGCTCGTTACTGTAATAACTCTGTAAAACCGTATCAATCTCCGTGGTTTCAAACGTGGGTTTCTCTACAGCGCGAAGTACGACTGCATCTTTTATAGTGCTTTTTAGAGGCACAGAAACCATCTGACCGCTTTCCAATGTTTCTACCGATGCATAAGTCAAAGTAGGTACACTAGACTTAAGGAGGGCTATTTCATAATATTTCAATCGGCAAGTGCATCTTCTATGTATTCGTGTACGATGGTATTTCGTACATCTTTCATGATACGTAGCTCATCTATGTCATCAAATAACCCTCTTTTGCGGGCATTGTTTACCACGTCAACCAATGTGCCTTGATTTTCAAACTCATACTCGTCTATGGTTCTAAATATTTTACGTATCAGAAAATCTATACCCCTGCTATAGCGACTACATAAAATTTCAAATTGACCAAATTCTTCTATCGCGTAATGTTCTTTGATAGTGATGTCTTTACATCCATCACACGAAAGTTTTAGCCATCTTAACTGTTTTTCTAAAAGTGCCGCATCTTGTTTTAATTTTTCTACTATCATAACAGTACCGCCTTTTGTGAAATCATGGTATGAAAGATATTTTTAAAACTTCCATCGTCTAGGAGTATATCCGGCTTCTGCTCCCCAAAAACATCAAAACATGCAATGCGTAGCCTGCGTAAATCTTTTTTTATAAGTGTTTTAGAGACCACAAGCAAATCGATGTCTTCCCCTTTTTTACTCTCATCTACCCGTGACCCAAACAGATACAACTTTGCTTCCTTTGACAATGATGCTAGTTTTTCTTTAAGAAGCGTCACTTCATTTTGTGATAATCGCATGGTTTATTGTAGCAAAGCGATGCTTAGGACAGGGAAATCAAATGTGAGCTATGCATCCTACGCACAGCATGGGAAGAAAAGAGAAAAAATATATTTATTTACCTAGCGTGTCAATAATTTACAATTTGTATCTGTTGATACTTTACAATCAAATCCGTTATTCTTTAATTCAAAAATAACAGATCCTGTTAGTGGCATATTATAGGTATATTCACTTACCGGACTTGCTGCCGTACCTGTGGTAGTTTCTCTCCAGCATCCTTTAGACGTATCTGTTTCACATGCAAGTAGAGGGTAGTCTAAAGCAGGATTTGTCGTATCTCCGTTAAAGGCGTCAAATACTACTTTATTGGTTCCTGCCCCGGCTGTTGAACTTAATTTAAAAATGGGAGTAAAGTCTCCGCGTAAAATACGTTTTTGCCTCTCCATCGCTATAGCACTCCGTATTGCCGCGACCGTAGATTTCGCCTTGGCAATGACGGCATCGTCTCTAGTCATGGCAAATTTCGATATGGCTATTGCCGAGAGTATCCCTATGATGACAACGACAAAAGTCAGCTCCAACATGGTAAATGCTTTTCTTTCTTTACTGCTCATACTTTTCCTTTAAGATAGAATATCGATTGATACGAGTGTAGCATGAAGTTGTCAAAAAATGTCAAAAGTACTCTTAAAACGGAAGTTCTCCGGTACCGCCTGCGGTAAGATTACCTAGTTTGCGTAACTCAATAGCGGACTGTAAAGCTGCCGGTCTTGCGGCCTTTAGATCCATGATACGCAAGAGATAGCTGCCTACGATAAACATCAACGGCTCGCCGTCACGCTTAAGCGGCTAAAATGCCTATAATCATAATGACAAAAACAAGCTCTACCGCGCTCAAGGCTTTTCTTGCAGAGAGTCTCATCTGTTTCCTTGAGGATTTATACTTTTTTATGGCTATAGTGCATAGAGATAAAAAAATATAAAGCAGTAGTGTGTTCCCACGCCAAGCGTGGGAACAGTTAAGTATTTTTAGAAAGTAAATACTTTGGAATTTGAACCATATTGTTTCACAAGTTCGCCAGTTGCTTTAATGTTTGCCGGTGCGCTAGCAGCAATATCCTGTACAGCTATAGTTAATTGATAATCTCCTGCTGGGTTTGCTTGTGCTGTAAATTTCGCCATTGCCTCTCCATCACAGTTATACGTAAAAGTAGTTTTATCGATTGTTGCATTATTCTCTTGAATACCTTTTGTACCTTTTGTACCAACACCAATTTTTATATTTGTAACATCCGCAATCCCTTTGTTAGTCCAATCCGCAAAATCTCTTGATTTTGTATATGCTCCACTGATTTCTGTAACAAGTTGTCCAAATTCATGCATACATGTTGATGCTGTTGCGTCGTCTTTGTTTGCTGCTAGTTTAGGTATTGCTACCGCTGCTAAAATACCGATAATTACGATTACAAAGATTAGTTCAATCATTGTAAAACCTTTTCTCATGTTTGTGTTTGTCATGTTTAACTCCTGTTAAATAAATTGTAGTATCGATTCAATAACCGACCTGCCGAAAGTATAACTGAAAAATGTCAAAAAAATGTCAAATGAAGTAAAAAAAACCAAAAAAAGAGAAATCTCTCTTGTCATGGCTAGAGGATGATAGGCATTATATACTGTCTAGAGTCTCTATAAGCAGTTCTATCTCGCTTTCGTAGTTGGCCGCCTGTTTTGCCAGACGCAAGTAGGCTTTGAGAAGTTTGTCCGGTTGGTTGTCCGTGTTTAGGTTAACCCCTGCTTCACTCAGATCTCTATGTACAAAATCTGCAAAATCGTCTTCAAGTTTGATATTGTAACGGTTGCCGGATACGGTTAGTCCTACATTTTTCATATGATTTCCTTTCTATAAAATATATAAGAGAAAATATATAAGAGAGAATTCACGCCCTTGTATGTTTAATTCTCGATTCCTTATTTTACGCCAGTAACGCTTCTACCTGTGTGATAATTTTTTCTATCTCCGCATCTTTTTCTGCCAGATCCTGCTCTAGTCTGCCTACACTCTCCTGCAAAGATATACACTCTTGGGATTTCTGCTCGAGCCGGTTTTTGAGACTCTCTATCTCCTCTACGGCCCCTGATGCACTCTCTAGCTGACTTTTTAATTGACTGTTTTGTTCTTTGAGTGCCTCATGGTTTACTTTCCACTGCTCAATTTTTTCCTGTAGTTTTTGTAATGCCGACATTATGTGTACTCCTTGTGATAGTTATGAATTTTATTTGATATAATAGCGAAAGAATTAGAAATTGGAAATTAGAAATTGGAAATTGAAGATTAAAATGGAAAAAAACAGTCGTTTGTATGATGCACATGATGCTTTGTGCATTCTAACTTCCAATTCCGAAGGATTATATTGCCGCACTTCACCGTAAATTCCAAATACCGACCTGCAGGTGACCAGCCTGCTGCTATCGATACCCTCTCAAAGTCCATTCAAGCAGGTAACCGATACCAAACCCTGCTGGGTGTCACGGGCTCCGGAAAGACCTACACCATGGCAAAAGTAATCGAGCAGACCCAAAAACCTACACTCATTATGACACACAACAAAACCCTCGCTGCACAACTCTACAGCGAATTTAAAAGCTTCTTTCCCGATAATCATGTAGAGTACTTTATAAGCTACTATGACTACTACCAACCCGAAGCCTATCTGCCCAGACAGGATCTCTTTATAGAAAAGGACAGCTCTATCAACCAAGAGCTAGAGCGTCTGCGTCTCAGTACCACCGCATCTTTGCTGCACCATGATGACGTGATTGTCATTGCCTCGGTATCTGCCAACTACGGGCTTGGGAGTCCTGAGGACTATAGAAGCATCGTCCAAAAGCTCAGCATTGGAGAAGAGTATCACCAAAAGGCGCTGCTGCTTAAGCTTGTGGATATGGGGTATCGACGCAATGATGAATTTTTTGACCGTGGTGACTTTAGGGTTAACGGTGAAGTGATAGATATCTATCCTGCCTATGCAGAGGAGTATGCAATACGTGTAGAGTTCTTTGGTGACGAGATAGAGACAATCTATCCCTTCAATGCACTCACCGGCGAAAAACAAGAAGAACTCAAAGAGACGACAATCTACGCTGCCAATCAATTCATCGTGGGTAAAGAGAAACTTGCCCTTGCGGTCAAAAGTATAGAAGAGGAGCTAGATGCACGCCTCACATACTACCAAGAACAAGATCGCACGGTAGAGTTTAATCGTCTCAAACAGCGTACCGAATTTGATTTAGAGATGATAGAGAGTACAGGGATGTGCAAAGGGATAGAGAACTACTCCCGTCACCTCACGGGAAAAGCTCCCGGAGAGACCCCCTACTCTTTAATGGACTACTTTGAGGCAATGCATAACGACTACCTGGTCATTGTTGATGAATCTCATGTCTCTTTGCCGCAATTTAGAGGTATGTATGCAGGTGACAGAAGCCGAAAAGAGGTGCTGGTAGAGCATGGATTCAGACTCCCCTCCGCTCTGGATAACAGACCCCTTCGTTTTGAAGAGTTTATCAATAAGGCTCCGCACTATCTCTTTGTCTCGGCTACCCCCAATGAGCTAGAGACCGATCTATCTTCCGTGGTAGCCCAGCAGGTAGTGCGTCCTACCGGACTGCTCGATCCTACGATAGAGACGGTAGATTCTACCTACCAAGTAGAGCATCTGCATGATAGTATGAAACCCGTGATAGAAAGGGGTGAGAGAGTACTCATTACGGTGCTTACGAAAAAAATGGCCGAGGAGCTCAGTACTTATTATAATGATCTAGGACTCAAATGTCGCCATATGCACTCGGATATGGATGCAATAGAGCGTAATCAGACCATACGCTCTTTGCGGTTAGGAGAGTTTGACATCCTCATAGGTATCAACCTGCTTAGAGAGGGTCTTGATCTTCCCGAAGTCAGTCTTGTAGCTATACTAGACGCAGATAAAGAGGGTTTTTTACGATCCCGTACTGCGCTCATACAAACAGCCGGACGTGCCGCACGTAATGCCAACGGGAAGGTCTTGATGTATGCGAAAAAAATGACGTACTCTATGAAGTTTTGCATAGAGACCACACAGGCACGCAGAAAAAAACAGATAGCCTATAACAAAAAACACGGCATCACACCCAAAACCACATTGCGCGATTTGGACACAGATCTCAAAGTAGAAGATGCAGGCGAACTCTATAACAAACAAACCAAACTGGAGAAAATGCCAAAATCACAACGTCAGCAACTTATCAAAGAGCTCAAAGCCAAGATGCTTGCTGCTGCTAAAACCCTAGATTTTGAAGAGGCGGCAAGATTACGTGATGAGATAGCTAAAGTCAAAAAGCTGTAGGCTTTTTAACTTCTCAATAAGAAATTAGGAAGTAGAAATTAAGAATTAGCTATAATGAAACTATGTAAATAAAAGTACTGCCGTAACAGTGCATACAAAAATCCCTAATTCCTCATTCAAAAGGAGATCTCGTGGAAGTAGACCTCAATGCATCACAACTCTACTTTAACCGTGAGCTTTCATGGCTTCAGTTTAACTCCCGTGTGCTTGCCCAAGCACTCGATGAAAAACTGCCCCCTCTCGAACGGCTAAAATTTCTTGCTATCTACGGCACCAATCTGGATGAGTTTTATATGATACGCGTAGCAGGACTCAAAGCCCTCTTTAAGGCGCGTATTCAAGAGACCGGAGCAGCAAAACTTACCCCGCTTGAACAACTTAACGCCATACACGACTACCTCCATAAAGAGCATCGGGTTCTAGAGAGATGCTATAGTGCTATTATTACCCGACTACACCAAAACGGCGTACATATTAAAACCTTTGCACAGTTAAACGAAGATGAAAAAAAAGTACTCAAAGAGGTCTTCTTTCATGAGATTTACCCCGTAATCATTCCTATTGCCGTAGATGCCACACACCCCTTCCCTCACCTCAATAACCTTAGCTTCGGTTTGGCTATCACGCTCAAGGATGATGATAAACATATCAAACACGGGTTAATTCGTATTCCTCGTATTTTGCCACGCTTTTTACAGGTTGAACAGACTTTCGTACCCATAGAGTCTGTGGTAGAACATTTTGCTTCCGAACTTTTCCCCGGCTTTACACCCCATGCTTCCACCCCCTTTAGAGTCACACGCAATGCAGATATCGAAATAGAAGAGGAGGAGGCCGATGACTTTTTACAACTCCTAGAAGAGGGGCTTCGTTCACGCAATAAAGGCTCACTTATCAGACTTGAGCTAAGAGAGGGTGCCAACAAAAAGCTCATTAAGTTTTTACTCTCAAACCTCAACTTGGACGATAAAGATATCTATTCCTACAAATCAATGCCTTTGGATTTAGGCTCTTTATGGCAAATTGTAGGCGATAAAGCACTCTCTCATCTGGTACTGCCTACCTTCAATCCAAAAACCCTACCCCCTCTGAACGTAGAAAATATCTTTGATGCCATAGATAAAGAAGATGTGCTGCTTTACCACCCTTTTGATTCTTTTGAACCTGTGGTGCAGTTTATTAAACAGGCTGCTAGAGACAGTGAGACCGTTGCAATACGCATGACGCTCTACCGTGCAGGACAGAAATCGCCTATTGTCAAGGCACTCATCGATGCCGTACGTGACGGGAAACAGGTGATGGTACTTGTGGAACTTAAAGCTCGTTTCGATGAAGAGAATAACCTGCGTTGGGCTAAAGCACTGGAAGAGGCAGGGGCGCATGTAGTCTATGGCATTCCGGGACTCAAAGTCCATGCAAAAATAGCACAGGTAATCAAACGTAAAGATGCCAGACTCAAAAGCTATGTACATCTTGCCACGGGCAACTATAACCCAAGCACTGCCAAAATTTACACGGATATCTCCTACTTTACCTCCAAAGAGATTTTTGTTAGCGATGCTACACACTTTTTTCATTTTTTAACCGGCTTTTCGACCCATACGAAGCTTGATGACCTCTTTATGTCGCCCAAACAGATTAAACCCAAACTGCTTAAACTCATCGAAAAAGAGCGAAAACACGGAAAGAACGGATATATTATCCTCAAGGCAAACTCTTTGGTCGATACAGATATTATCAAGGCGCTCTATCTGGCATCTCAAGAGGGGTGCAAAATTGACCTCATCATACGCGGTATATGCTGTTTGAAACCGGGAATTGAAGGTATCTCCGAGAATATCAGAGTCTCCTCTATTATCGGAAAGTATCTGGAACATGCACGTATTTACTACTTTAAACACGACAAAGTCAAATGCTATATCTCCTCTGCAGATCTGATGCCGCGAAACCTCATACGGCGCATTGAGCTTATGACCCCTATACTAGAAGAGAAGCTCTCGAAGAAAATAGAACAGATTCTCCTCTTGCAGCTTAGTGACAATACGCTGCGTTGGGAGCTGCAAGCAGACGGGAGTTATACCAAAGTCTTGCCTTTAGGCAAAGAGGTAAACAACCATGCGGTATTAGAGAGCTATGTCTCCAAAATTTACGACAAGACCAAAAAAGAGACACCCGATTACGTAAGCCGTTTGGCAAATAAGATATTAAAGGAGAGCTAAATGATACTACCGTTTCAGCAATGGAGACCAAAACTCGGTAAGAATGCATGGGTAGCTGAAGGTGCTTCAGTCATCGGACGTACAGTCATAGGTGAAGATTCGGCTATATGGTTTGGCTGTGTGGTACGCGGGGATGTGCACCATATCAAAATAGGCGATAGAAGCAATATCCAAGACCTCAGTATGATACATGTTACCCATCATAAAAAAGCGGACGAGAGTGACGGACATCCTACTATTATAGGTAATGATGTCACTGTAGGACACCGAGTCATGCTTCATGGATGCACGATAGAGGATGCCTGTTTGATAGGGATGTCTGCAACCATACTAGATGGTGCCGTTATAGCAAAAGAGTCTATCGTAGGTGCAGGAAGTCTGGTCACTAAACACAAAAAGTTTCCCCCTAGAAGTCTTATTATGGGAAGCCCTGCCAAAGCAGTACGCCAACTCACGGATGAAGAAGTAGCCGAACTCTATGCCTCTGCTAAGCGATATGTCGCCTTTAAAAATGCGTATATGCAATAAATAATTTCTACTCTTTATTGAACCTACGCTCTTTTTTTGAGGAGAGAGAAAAACGTAAGAGATCATCTGTTGTTCTAATATATTCCGGAAGTGTCTGCATCGACTTTTGCATCACTGCGGCTGCACAAAGGGCATCTGACAAAGCGCGATGGTGTGTGGCTGTCTCTAGCCCCAATGACTCTATCAAGTAACCCAACCCGTAACGCTCACTTTCAAATGTTCTTTGTGCCAAGTCAATCGTACAAAGTTTTGGATTTCCGATACTTCCCAAACCAAAACGTGCAAACGAAGCATTTAAGAAAGTGTAGTCGAAATTGGCATTGTGTGCCACAAAGACGGCATCCTGCATAAAACGGCGCAAACCTATAAGTGCCTCTTTTCTTGAAGGTGCTTCCTTGAGATCTTCAGGATGTATCCCCGTAATCCTTGTAATATACTCCGGCAGATATGCACAGGCAACAAAACTCTCATATCTGTCTATAATCTCTCTATTTTGAACCATCACTGCGCCTATCTCAATGATTTGCGAGCTACCCGGTTTTGAGCCGTTTGTCTCTATATCGATGATACAAAACTTTTGCTCTTCATAAGGGATAAAATAGGTATCGAGCCTATAACCGTTATCTGTTTCTGAAATCGGATACCCGGAGGCCTGCAAAAGTAAAAAAACGGTATCGCTCTCTTCAAACAGAGTAGAGTGCTGCTTAACGATGCAAGCGTATCGGCTATGGCTGAGTATACCGTGGTTTTCTCGAAATGCCTGTGTGAGTGGTTCAAAAAGCTTTTGCATTGGCAATAAACTGCTTCACTTTGGCAGGATCTTTTTTAGCCTTGGTACGCTCGACTCCCGAACTGACGTCAACACCGTAAAAACCGTACTTTTTGACTTCTTCTACATTTTCGGCAGTCAATCCGCCTGCAAGAATGATTTTGGAACAATCCACACCGTTAAACCACTCTACATTCAAACGTTTCCCTGAACCGCCATAAGCTTCGCAGTAAGCATCAATCAGTCGGTATCTCTCTGCAAAGAGATGGACGTCTTGTGGTGATTTTGCCCGTACGACGGGAAGAGTCGGAAACCTTATCTTCTCTAAAGACACCTCATCCATATCAAAATGTATCTGTGCACGTGAAATATCACATGCTCTACTGATGCATTCTATCGTCTCTCTATCTTCCTTCACAAAAAGGCCTACCCTTTCCACAAATGGAGGAAGTTGATCTATCACGGCTTTGGCATCCGTGGGACTAATATAGCGTGGGGACTCCTTATAAAAAACAAAACCCAAAGCATCCGCCCCGCAAGCTACCGCATGCAAAGCATCCTCTACATTAGTAATACCGCAAATCTTTATTTTCATACCATCTATCTCCTTTTATCGAAGCAAAGCTCCGATAAATTATCCTCGCTTCGCTTGCGGGATTTCACTTCGCAGCATCCTCTCACTAAAGCTTCGGCTATCGTCTCAGATACATATATCATCTCTTATTTCAAAGCTGAAATTGCAGCATTGACTCCCTCAGGGTGTGCATAGACAAATGACCCCGCAACGACCACATCGACACCCGCCTCTTCAAGCATTTTTATATTTCCGTCGTTTACCCCGCCATCGACCTCTATCAGGCATGCAGGGTTTCTTTTTTCAATAAGCTGTTTAAGACGCTTGGCGCGCTCTAATACCGAAGAGATAAACTTCTGCCCGCCAAATCCTGGATTCACGCTCATCAACAGTACCATCTCCAAATCTTCAAGAAGAAACTCTATCGCTTCTGGGGGTGTATGCGGGTTTAACGTAATCGCAGGTCTAATACCGTAAGAACGTATCTTCTGTATGAGTCTGTGCGGATGTTTTTCCTCTTCTATATGAAAAGAGATAAATTCCGGTTTCAACGGAGCAAATAACTCAACAAAAAAATTATTATTCTCTACCATAAGATGGATATCCAAAGGTTTTGTCGCTGCTTTTGCAACAGCCTCAACTACCACGGGACCGATGGTCAAATTAGGTACAAAGTGTCCATCCATCACATCGACATGCACAAAATCACAACCACCTTCGCAAATTGCTATCACATCCGTGGCTAAATGTCCAAAATCGGCAGAAAGTATACTTGGAGCTACCAACATCAATCATACTCCTTTCGTAAAAAAAGAGTACGGCTTGTCCTTCTATTGCTAAAGTCTTTGCTAGAGTCTGCTCTTATCATAACGCTTTTCCTCGAAAGATATTTCCAACGATTATAGCACAGCCGTACCTAACTTAAGCAATATTTATGTAACTTTTTCCTATAATCGCACAAAATATTTGCTGTCCCTACCCACGAGACAGTGATCACAACGAAGGATATCATCATGGCAAGAAGATGTGCAATCAGCGGTAAAGGACCGCTTGTAGGAAACAACGTATCGCATGCAAACAATAAAACAAAAAGAAGACAGCTTCCAAATCTAAGATCCGTGAAAATTACACTTGAGGACGGTACGACCAAAAGAGTAAAAGTAGCGGCATCTACGTTAAGAACGATGAAGAAAAAAGCAGCACTTGCCGCAACATCAAACTAAGCGTTTGCTTACACTTTTAAGATAAGAGAGGATATACTCTCTTATCATGACTTTTATCCAAAAATTAAAAAAATTTCTCGGCTGGAGAAGTGCTCCCAAACCTTATATTACACTCAATGACGAATATTACGGACACCTAGCACCGTTTAGACTTCCTCTTATTCTTACCGTACTTACTATGCTCATTGGTACAATGGGGTATATGATCATAGATGATTTTTCTTTAATGGATGCCATCTATCAAACGGGGATCACCTTTACCACAGTGGGCTTTGGCGAGATACGTCCTATTTCATATATGGGACGTATCTTTACTATCTCACTTATTATCTTTGGATTTGTTGTTTTTTCTATTGCCGTAGGTATTATTGCCGAAGTGGTGAAAAAAGGAGAATTTCAAAAAACTGCGAAGGAGCGAAAGATGCTTTATAAGATTGCAAGACTCAAACACCATTTTGTCGTCTGTTACCACAATGAGTTTACCATTCAGGTAACCAAACAACTCCGTGAGAATCATATCCCTTTTGTGGTAGTAGACCCGAATGAAAACATGGAAGAGGTTGCCAAAAAATACCGTTACCCCTACTATGTCTCGGCAGAACCCCATACGGAAGAAGGTATATTAAAATCACATCTCTCCTCTGCCAAAGGCGTCATTACTCTAGCAGACAACGTAGCAGACAATATTGCCACGATAGCCTCGGCAAGACTCTATGAAGAGGAGATAGGACGCACAAGGAAATATCTCATTATAGCCAATGCAAAAAGCAATGAAGATGACCAAAAATTGCTTAAACTCGGAGCAAACAAAGTTGTCACTGCCACCAAACTGATGGCACAACGTATCAATGCTATGGCAGCACGTCCGGATATGGAAAACCTTTTACAAGAATTTCTCTATAAAAAAGATACCCCCTTAGATATGGAAGAGGCAAAAGTCTCAAAAACCTCGTGGCTTGTTTTAAAAAAAATAAAAGTAGCCCGCTTTAGAGATGTTGCCAATGTGACTATTATCGGAATTAATCAAAAAGACGACCAGTTTATCCCCATGCCAAAAGGGGATACTATCATTATGCCGGAGTCCAAACTCTTGCTTATAGGAACAAGTGAAGGGATAAGAAAAGCCAAAAAAATCATACGCAAAAAAGAGAAACCGGAGGAGTTGAAATTTGTATAAAATTATCGAACTTGAAAACGGTCTTGAGCATGTGCGAGGCTTTTACTGTGGAGCGACCCATGTAGGTATGCGTCCGGATAAAGAACAAGGTGATGTAGCTTTCATACGTTCGGATGTGCCCTGCGACATCTCTGCCGTATTTACCTCCAATACTTTTCAAGCTGCACCCATCAGACATTTTTTGCAATATCCAAATAATTTTCAAACAAATTTTGTACTCATGAATGCTAAAAATGCAAATGCCATGACAGGAGAGCAAGGCATCGAAGATATAGAGCATATTATGGCTGCACTTGCAAAAAAAAGAAACGTCCTCAATCCCGTAATGAGCTCTACGGGCGTCATAGGGTATCGCCTGCCTCTAGATAAAATTATCTCTGCTTTTGACAGCTTAGATTTTAACGCAAAAGATTCTCACGGGGCTGCGCGTGCCATTATGACTACAGACTCTTTTAAAAAAGAGCTAGCCTATAAAATTGAACTTGCAGACGGTTCATCCTTTCACATCGCATCCATCTGCAAAGGGGCGGGGATGATTAACCCTGCGATGGCTACGATGCTTTGCTTTATTGCTACGGATGCCGATATACCTAAACATGATATGGATGCATTTTTACATACCTCCACAGAACAATCCTTTAATCGTATTTCTGTTGACGGGGACACCTCTACCAATGATACCGTGATGCTCTTAAGTAACAAAAAAAGTGGCGTATATCATCAAAAAGCTTTTTTAGAGGCGCTTAATAAAATCATGTTTGAGCTTGCCATGATGATACTGCGTGACGGAGAGGGAGCTAACAAGCTAGTAGCCTTTGAAATCAAAGGGGCTAAAACCCAAGAAGAGGCCAAAAAGGCATCTATGGCACTCAGTAACTCTCTATTGGTTAAAACCGCTCTTTTCGGCGAGGACCCAAACTGGGGACGTATCGCTTCTACTATAGGGGCTTCTGGAATTACATGTGATGAGAAAACACTCACCATCTATTATGATGACCTGCTTATCTACTCCGATGCCTTTAGAGAACTAGATAAAGAGCGTGAAGCTAAAGCCTACAAAATTATGAAACAAAACGCCTTTAAGGTCACCTGCGATATCGGCACGGGAGATGCCTGCTATACCTCCTACGGCTGTGACCTTTCTTACGAGTATGTCAAAATCAATGCCGAATACAGAACCTAATAAAATTGACTCTTCTCAATCTCATAATACCTAAAAAATGATATAATAAGAGATGTTAACAAAAGGAGTGCAGATGTTACATGAATATAGAGATGAAATCCATGAACTAAAACAACAAAACGCACATTTTTCAAAAATTTTTGAAAAGCATAATGCACTTGACAATCAAATAGAACATGCCGAGAAAGGAGATATTCCGATGACGGCCATGGAAATCGAGAAACTTAAAAAAGAGAAACTTCTATTAAAAGACGAGGCGTATAAGATGATTTTAGAGTATAAAAAGTCAAAAATATAAACAGGATACGGGTAAATCCCATAGAGCACCTCTTTTAAAAAGATCCGTCTTTTACAGATAAATAAAGAAAACTATGAAATCCTTTCACACTATTAACGATATACCTAATGAGTTGCTTCATACCCTCAAGACATATCACTACGAGACATTAACGGCGATCCAGGAAAAAACTATTCATCCCATATTAAAAGGGGCAGATCTTCTTGCGCAGTCTAAAACAGGATCAGGAAAAACCCTAGCCTTTGGACTGCCCTGTGTGATGCGTACAAACACGGGGAACTACAAACCCCAAACCATCATCATCACCCCCACACGCGAACTCGCAGACCAAATAGCTACTGAACTTCGTAAAATTACATCCTACAAACCAAACCTAAAGATACTCACACTCTATGGCGGCGTACCCTTGCGTACGCAAGCTGAGTCGTTAGCAAAAGGGGCTCATATACTCATAGGTACACCCGGTCGGATACAAGACCACTTAGCCAAAGAGACTCTAAGCCTTGAGGGCATCAAAACCCTTGTACTAGACGAGGCTGACCGTATGCTAGAGACGGGGTTTTATGATGAGATAGTCAAAATAGGCTCCAACATGCCAAGAGGCAAACAAACGCTCATTTTTTCTGCCACCTTCCCTGCCCACATAGAGAAACTAGCCAAAGCACTACTCAACCAGCCTCTCACTATAAAAGTAGACACGGTTATAGAAGAAAACAAGATAGATGAGCTTGTTTACGAGACTACCGACAAACTTAAAACACTTAGCACGCTCATACAGTCATATAAGCCTGAGTCACTGCTCATCTTTTGTAACACAAAAGCAGAAGTCATGACGCTTACCGACAAACTACTCAAACTAGGGCACGCTACAATAGAGATACATGGAGACCTAGACCAACGTGACAGAAACGAGTCTGTTATAGCCTTTTCAAACGGAAGCAAACGCATCATGGTAGCCACCGATGTGGCTTCCCGTGGGCTAGACATCAAAGAGATAGAGCTCGTCATCAACTACGACCTGCCTTTTGATGCAGAAATCTATACCCACCGCATAGGACGCACGGGACGTGCAAATAGTACAGGCACGGCAATCTCCCTCATGAGCCCTAAAGAGAGCCGGAAGTGTGCATATGTCCTCCAAAGGGCAAAGAAAAAAGAACCCAAAGACTTACGCGTAGATGCGAAGTTTAAAATGACATCTAACTACGATACCCTCTGCCTAAATGGTGGCAAAAAGACCAAACTACGTGCAGGTGACATCATCGGTACCTTCTGTAAAGAGATAGGCATTGACAACAGCAAGATAGGGAAAATAAACATCACCGATACCAAGTCTTACATTGCTTTACATCATACCGTGGTTGATGAAGTTTTTAAGGCTTTGAAGAAAGTGAAGATTAAAAAGAAGAAGTA
>JALSJI010000056.1 GCA_026989435.1 Sulfurovum sp. | reverse complement strand
TGGCATCGTCAAAGTGGGCAAAGAGCTTCTCGACCGTTGCCACCTCGAAGTGGTACTTGCTAAACTCATACTCGCTCTCTTTGTGTACGTCCGCATAGGTAGTCACCTCATCGCCGTTGCGGTTCCAGACGATATCAAAGACGCTTTCGACCCCCTGAAGGTACATCGCCAGACGCTCCGTACCGTAGGTGATCTCCACGGCTACCGGATCGCACGCGATCCCTCCTACCTGCTGGAAATAGGTGAACTGCGTCACCTCCATCCCGTCCAGCCAGACCTCCCAGCCAAGTCCCCACGCACCCAGTGTCGGTGACTCCCAGTTGTCCTCGACAAAGCGGATATCGTGCTCCTTGAGGTTAAGTCCCAAAAATTCCAATGACTTTAGATAGAGCTCCTGAATGTTATCCGGGCTTGGCTTGATGAGTACCTGAAACTGATAGTACGCTCCCAGACGATTAGGGTTCTCACCGTAACGCCCGTCTGTCGGACGGCGGCTGGGTGCGACATACGCCGTAGACCACGGCTTGGCATCCAGACTGCGCAGCAGTGTCGCCGGATGGAATGTCCCCGCTCCCGCAGGCAGGTCGTAAGGCTGTACGATATTGCACCCCTGTGCCGCCCAGAACTGCTGGAGTTTGAGGAGTAGTTCGCTGAATGTTAACATGCTAATTCCTTTTCTAATTTATTCTTAAATGCTTTTGTAAAAAAATTTACATTTTCCGTATAAATATCATCAACAAGACCTTGCTTAATATACTGTCTAAGAAACTCATATGAAGCACTCCTAAATAATCCCTCTTTAAAACGTTCATGTTTCGGTTTATACGGATTGTAAACTAAACAAAAAAT
The DNA here is from genome assembly GCA_026989435.1 of Sulfurovum sp. GTDB lineage: Bacteria > Campylobacterota > Campylobacteria > Campylobacterales > Sulfurovaceae > Sulfurovum. Next base: position 1,681 of record JALSJI010000056.1, on the reverse strand, counting down.
ATAACTATATTTCTTTTTTTGAATATTCAAAGCATACAATAGGTTATCTAATTCTTTTTTCCCTTGCACAAGCTTATCTGTAATTTCTTTTTTATTAGGCTTTTTTTCATTTTTAAATTCAATTAAATAAATATTCTCGTCTTGAATATAAATTGCATCAAATGACTTTGGTCTCTGATTACTATCTGGATACTTTTCTGCTATAATACGATCGTAATCAATCACTTTATTATCTGTATCCATACAGAGATACTCATCGTTTTCACTGTCATAACTTGTATCTTTAAAGGTACTTAGGTAATTGTTGTACGTTTTTAAAAACAGATTAATGTCAGCCATCCAGAAAGTTCTCCAACCTCTTAGCATCCATTTCCTCAAAAAAGTCATAGGGCTCAGACAACAACTCATAAATATCAGCTAATGTTCTTGAATTGTCCTCATCAATCTGTTTAATATTTCCACTATCCGCTATGTAAAAATTCGTTTTATTTTCTAATCCCATCATACTACTAAACTGCCTTAACGCTTCAATCATATAAGGACTATGAGAGTTAACTAAAACCTTAGTACCACTTTCTACAAGCTCGACGATTATTTTTGCCATTTTAAGTTGCCATTTTGGATGAAGATGAACTTCTGGTTCATCTAATATCAATAAATTTTTCTTTGTAAAAAACTTATTATCATTCAAAAGCTGAATAATTCCAAAACTTTTAATACCTGTTGCCGTATTTTCCATTTCTAATTTAATAGATGCATTTGGCGTTACTCTTTTATGATAATAAAATTTTGCATTTTCCGTACTTATCTCCCCAGATATAATTTTGCTTATTTTATTTTTTATTTTTTGCTGTTTTTTTGCTTGTGGGTATGGATTTTCCTTGGAAAGCTTATCATATAAATCCCACATCATATAAGGATAAGCTATATCAAAGTCCAGTTCAAGATCATATTTTTGCCTCTCCTTCATTTTGGCGACACTACCAAAGAAATCTACAAGATCCAAGACAACTGGAGACTGCACAAAGGTAGCATCAAAAAACCTAGAAGTATCTTTTCTCTTACTTTGAAACTTAGAAACAAAATTTTTATCACGAATATGGACAAAAACAACCTCTTCTTTATTATTGTTATAAAAATTGATCTTCCCATCAAAAGATATATTACCATCAAAAACCAAGTTTAGTCTCGTTGCCAAAATCTCTTTTGACCTGTGCTCATCTGCTTTAAGTCTCTGTGCTATATTGTCAGCTTTTATCACAGCATATAAAGCCTTTCCAACTGTACTCTTCCCTACATCATTCTCTCCGGCAATCACCGTAAGCCCGTCTATCTTGACGTTGGCTTCTTTGATCATTCCGATATTTCTAAGCTGAAGTTCCATGAGGTTTACCTTTATTTAATCGTTGGCTCTGTTTTCATGTCATATTAACCGAACTCGATCGTATCTACTACATAAGTATATACGATCCAATCCGTAAGTATTACAAGTGGCAGACACATGGGTCTGCCCCTACGGTTTATAGGATCACTTCAATCTTAGAGGAGTCAAGTTCAACCTTTTTGGACTTGGAGATTCTATCCTCAGCAAGCTTCACACGCAACTCATCATCTTGTAGCGCCATGATCTCAATGGCGAGATAAGCAGCATTGATTGCACCAGGCTCGCCAATCGCCAATG
>JALSJI010000055.1 GCA_026989435.1 Sulfurovum sp. | reverse complement strand
TCTAATATAAAGAATACATCAATAAAACTCTCCATCTTGTTCTCACCCATTCAGCAGGTATTGTATGCAGTATTTGCATTATTTGGGCTATTGGCAATCGTGCTTATGATAACGTATTTTGCTCAAGCTAAACCAGTATTCGATATACGTGGCAGATAGTAAAACTGCACAACACTTCTTGTATGGATTACTCTTTTTCAATACACTTCACCATTAACAGATAAGTGAAAAGCATACAGTATTTTGAAAGGAGTTATTAAAACTTTACAAGACTGAAATTTAAAAAGATTTACTAAAAGTTATTCATGAGAACTACTAGTAGAGGACTAATCCTCTATAGGATTAAAGAAGAAACAGAATTTTATATTTTTAGATGTTGATTGATATTTCTTTAGTACAATCTATTTAATCAAACAAAAAAAGGGCGGGGGAAAGACATGTCAAAACGTGATGCACATATAGAGAGAATACACACCTATGCAATGATGATACAAACTTTAGTCGCATTAATTATGATACTATTTATTTTTGCGGCATTTGTAGAGATGGAAGAGCAGGTGAAGTGGGTAATGGCGGTTAGCATGATTATCCTGATGATACCGGCATTTATCTTTGGCAGAAAATGGCTCAAGGCTATAGATCAGCTTGATGAGCTTTAGACTGGTATCGCTTAAATGCTCAAATAAAAAAGGGACATGCAATGGGAAGTATCACTATCATTCCGAAAGTAAAAGAGGATGAAAGCAAAACAAAGGCCAAAAAGAAAAAACCTTCTCCTTTAACCTGGGAGGTAGCCTCACTGCATGAAGTAAAGCTTTATGCTAAAGACTCCTTCTGGGATGCATGGAAGAAGCATCATTTTGATCTCTCACTCATTAAAACATTCTATACGCGATCTCCACAACTTACACATAATGAAGAGATTAAGATTAGTGACGGCAAAAGTGTTATTGTCGGGAAGCGTACTGCGCAAAATAAAGCTATTCTCACAGGTGGTTATACACTTAATTATATTTATTCCGAAGAGTGGGTAGAAGGAAAAAGAATGATCTATACACCACATTATGAGGTAAGAGTAGGAATAGATCATCAAAAACACTTTATCAAACGATATAAGGAGCGAAACTTTGACCTCAGTCTGGTTGCGCATTTTATAGGTAAAGTAGCCCAGGCTAAACTTGGTCAAAAAGTCAAGATGATTAGCCAGAATGATATCTTGATCGGTACCAGAACTACAGCACGCCGTGCTATGCTTATCTCAGGCATGATCAGAGGTGAAATAGACTGGGATGATTATGTGGATAGAAAGATACATGCATAATGTGACAATTTGAAAGCTTTTTAACATCACGAGAAGATTTACCGTAGACTAAATGAAAAAGAAGTGTATGAAATGAAAAAAACATTGAAATGGACGATTATACTAATCTTGCTCGATATGACTATCGGTACCGTCATTATGTACTTTTTTGATGTTGAAAAGTTTGCAGAACAGTATTCAAGTGAAATTTTACTTGGAATACTGGGGATAGGACTTGTTTGGCTAGGCGTTAAAAAATATAAAAGTCTGCGTTTTATCGAGAAGCAAGATGTGTATATACAATTTTTGGAGGGATAATAATGAAAACAATATTTACATATAGGGGTGATGAATACGGCTATGTTGTAATTGATGCTAAAGTTGTACCTTTTAAAGTAGGGAAGAGTGTTTATGAGGATGAAGTTGTATTGGATGATGAGATGCTAGAACAGCTAGAAGTTGAGCTTTCAGAATATGAATCCACGTTGACGGAGAAAGAAAAAAAGATCTGGTTAGCTGAGTGATGATTAGGAAAATTATAAAAGTATTTAAACCTTGTTGGCACTTAGCTAAGTGCCAACTTGACTATACTTGGTGAAACGTATAGGTTTTATTGATACCAAGTGTATAATGAATATGTTTTGCCAACAGATATGCCTCTGTTTGGTCTAAAAATATTTCCTCCTTTAAAACTTTTTTATCGCCTGCAACTCTATATAAAATAGTACAAAAGAGCATAGGCAAATCATCAGCGATGATGGACTTCAGAGTAAAGTATTTATCTGCCTCATATGCTTTGTTGTTTTGCATACGATTACAACTAAATGATTCAAAAAAACTTGCTAATTTTATTAAAAAAATATCATTCATACATTCGAGTTTGACTTTATTGAAAAAGAAATCAATCATTGAGCAAGATCCGCCATAGTTTTTGTCGAATAGCTCTATGCTAAATCCATAACCTAATTTAATTGACCCTTCACTTGCTTGATTTTCATCTTTTTCTGGGATGCGAAAATAATATTCCATTAGTTTTCCTTTATGTTTTGATAAAAAGTCGCAATATATGAGTGCGACACCTCAAATCGGTGATATTTTTTTAAAAAAAACGAAATTTCTCGAAAGGAGAGGTTTTCGCCATCTTTAAGAGCCAATATCTTGTTCTTCAAGTTTAATAACGTGTCATATTTAACAGATTTGATATTCTTTTTGAACTGTTTTACTTGCAATTGGGTAACTCCTTTTACTGCATTAATGTCAATGCCTCTACTTTTACTGTTCTGCTTATAGTAAGCACTATGTAAATAATCAGCCGCTATATACATGGCACTTAGATAGAGTATTGATCTATTTTTTTCATTTAATTTTGATAGCTTGAATAGATGTTCCTTTTGGGATTCAAAAGCTATTAAGATTACTTCTTCATTTTGGTTAACCATCCACTTAAAGACTTTTTTTCTTCTTTTTTCTGATAGTTTTGTATAGGTGTCGAGTTTATGTTTTAAACTCAAATTATTCTCCTGTAAATTGATTGTTCAAGCGCTTGTAATGTCATTGTAATATAGGTTGTCAAGTAAAGATAGAGGTATTTTTCACTTGATGAGACTTGAAAATAGTTGATGAACCAAGTTATTTTACACTGTTACGTTTGGTATCAAAAAAGAGTTTTTTTTACCTCTTTTCTAGCAAAGAATAGATAAAATATCTCTACTTTAGAGACAAGGTTTTTTTATGGGCGAAACAACTACAGCAGCGTTTATTTGGTCGGTGGCTGACCTACTTCGTGGAGATTATAAGCAGTCGGACTATGGCAAGGTGATTTTGCCTTTTACGCTTTTGCGTCGTTTGGAATGTGTGCTGGAGCCTACGCGTGATGCGGTACGCAAAGAGTATGAAGCGCGCAAGGACTTGGGCATACCCCTGGAGGTGTTTTTGACCAAGAAGTCTGGACACAACTTTTACAATACTTCTAGCTTTTCACTCTCTACGCTTTTAGCTGACCCTGCGAATCTCAAGCAAAATATAGAGGACTACCTTTCTGACTTTTCGGGGAATGCACGTGATATTTTTGAGAAATATAAGTTTTTTGACCAGATAGACACACTTGATGAAGCTAATTTGCTCTATATAATAGTAGAGAAGTTTACAACTATTGACCTCTCTCCCAAGAAGGTCTCAAACCATCAGATGGGGTTGATGTTTGAAGAGCTTATTCGTAAATTTGCCGAAGCGTCTAACGAAACAGCCGGAGAGCACTTCACCCCGAGAGACATTGTGCGTTTGACTACAGCATTACTGTTTACCAACGATGGTGATGTGCTAACCAAACCAGGCATCGTGCGTTCACTCTATGACCCTACTGCAGGGACTGGTGGGTTTTTGACATCGGGGAGCGAGTATGTGCATGAGTTAAACCCTAAAGCAAAACTCGTTACCTTTGGGCAGGAGCTCAACCCTGAATCTTATGCCATTTGTAAAGCCGATATGATGATAAAAGGTGAAGCTGTAGCAAACATAAAGATAGGAAACACGCTTAGCGATGACCAACTTTATGACAAGAAGTTTGACTATATGCTCTCCAATCCTCCTTTTGGTGTAGAGTGGAAAAAGGTTCAAAAAGAAGTAGTGGATGAGCATAAACTTAAAAGCTATGATGGCCGTTTCGGTCCTGGGCTCCCTCGTGTCTCTGACGGTTCGCTGCTCTTCTTGCTGCACCTGATCTCCAAGATGCGTCCTATAAATGAAGGTGGCTCGCGCATCGGTATTATCCTCAACGGTTCACCACTTTTTACGGGTGGTGCCGGTTCCGGTGAAAGTGAGATAAGAAGATACATCCTGGAAAACGATCTGCTTGAAGCCATAGTGGCGATGCCTAATGATATGTTCTTCAATACGGGGATTGCTACCTACATTTGGATACTCTCCAACCATAAAGATGCAGAGCGTCGGGGCAATGTCCAGCTTATTAATGCTTCAAACATGGGTAACCCTATGCGAAAGTCACTGGGGTCCAAGCGTAAGTTCTTGGATGAAAATCAAATTAACGATATCGTAAGACGCTACGGAGAGAATGAAGCCTCTAGTATCTCCAAGATATTTAACACGACAGACTTTGGTTACCGGCGCATCACAGTAGAGCGACCTTTGCAGCTTAGTTTTTACCCACATGATGCTGACAGACTTGAAGCCTTGCAAAATGACAAAGCCTTTGTAAAAATGGGTGAGCTTGGAGCAGAGGTTTTAACCTCGTTGTCTAAAATGGATGCACAGATAGATGACAGAGAGAAGTTCATTGAAGCATTGGGAGTGAAGCTGACAGCCACACAGCTAAAGCTACTGCAAAAACATCTCGCAGAGCATAACGATGATGCGGTGTTGTGTCGTGACAAAAAAGGCAATCTTCTACCAAACCCTGACTTGCGTGACTATGAGAACATCCCTCTAAGTGAAGATGTAAAAGAGTATTTTGCTAGAGAGGTGACACCGCATGTGCCTTTGACATGGATAGACGAGAAAAAGCGAGATGAGAAAGATGGTGAAGTGGGCATCGTAGGGTATGAGATACCTTTTAACCGTCACTTTTATGAGTATGTGCCACCACGAGCACTGGAGGAGATAGATGCAGAACTAGAGACCTTAACCAAAGAGATAATGGAGATGCTACGTGAAGTGTAATCCATCTTATTTAGGAGACTTAAGAATTTTATTGGCATTAGAAATGTATAATACGGACAAGAACACTCCTCAAGCCTCTTCACAATGCTCACCCCGAGGAGTTCTTTTATGAATTCTTCTTCTATACAATTTTCCAAACCATTTATGACCATATCTGAACAGCTAGAGCAACTCAAATCTCGTGGCATGCAGTTTCAAGATGAAAAAAAAGCAAGTCACTACCTTGAAAACCTAAACTATTATAGACTTAGTGCCTATTGGTTACCTTTTGAAAGTGACCATAAAACCCATACTTTTAGAGAGGGTACTACATTTGAAAGAGTTTTAGAACTCTATGTTTTCGATAGGGAACTGAGACTACTTATGCTAGATGCCATTGAGAGGATAGAAGTATCTGTGCGGTCACGTTTTGCTTATGAGCTTTCTCAAAAATATGGCTCACATGCCCATTTGGACGCTACTTTGTTTGGTAGTGCATATCGTTACTCTCAAACTTTAGTGAAGCTCACACAAGAGATAGGCAGAAGCAAAGAGCCTTTCATTAAGCATTTTAAAGAGAAGTATAGTGAAGAGCTGCCTCCTCTGTGGGCGAGTGTAGAGCTCATGACACTGGGGCAGGTCTCAAACTGGTTTAGTATTATTAAACACAGACAAGACAGACAGCTTATAGCGAAGTATTATGGACTAGATGAAAAGGTATTGGCTTCATTTTTACATCATCTGACCATCATTAGAAATATCTGTGCCCATCATTCTGTACTGTGGAACAAAAAACTTACACTTGAGTTTGTTATCCCTAAGAGTATGCAGGAGCAGTTTAACACTAGCGAAAAAAGAAAACTTTTCAATACTTTTGTGATGATAGAGTACCTTATGGATAAAATCTCTGGAGACAATAGCTGGAGAGAGCGACTAGAATCACTCATAGAGAAGCATGACATAGATAAGGCTACTCTAGGAAATGGAGAGACATTATGAGTAAATATAGTAAGTATCCGAGCTATAAGGATAGTGGGGTTGAGTGGTTAGGGGAGATTCCTGAGGGGTGGGAGGATTATCGCATTGACTGGGTTAATACAATAATTAGGGGCAACACAGGATTTAAAAAAGATGAACTACTTAATACTGGTGAATATGTCGCTCTACAATATGGAAAAACATATAGAGTAGATGAGATAAATGGAACATTCAAATATTATGTTAATAGTGAATTTTATAAACCTAGTCAAGTTGTAAATTATGGAGATACAATTTTCATATCAACTTCTGAAACTGTCAAAGATTTAGGGCATTCTTGCTTTTATAGTAGAAGTGATTTAGGATTAATAGGTGGGGAGCAAATATTATTAAAGCCAAATGCTAAAGTTCTATTTGATAAATATTTCTACTTTTATTCAAAAGTTTTTAGTAATGAACTAAGACGATATGCTACAGGCTTAAAAGTATTTAGATTTAATATTGATGACTTGAAAAATATTTTTATTTCACTTCCTCCCCTCCAAGAACAAAAAGCCATAGCCACCTACCTAGACCGTGCCACACAGAAGATAGACACTCTCATAGCCAAGCAGAGCAGTCTCATTGCCCTACTAAAAGAGAAACGCCAAGCCCTCATCTCCCACGCCGTCACCAAAGGGCTAGACTCTGATGCGAAGATGAAAGAGAGTGGTGTTGCGTGGTTGGGAGAGATTCCTGAGGGGTGGGAGGTAGGCTTATTATCTTCACTATTTATTAACAATAAAGTTAAAAATACTGGTATGAAAAATAGTAATTTGTTATCGTTAAGTTATGGTAAAATTATTAGAAAGAGTATTGACACGAACACTGGCTTACTTCCAGCTAATTTTGAATCATATCAGATTCTCAAAAGGGGCTATATTGTGTTGCGATTAACAGATTTGCAAAATGATAAGAAAAGTCTAAGGGTAGGTTTTGTGCGAGAAGAAGGTATTATCACATCTGCCTATGTAGGTTTGGCAAAAAAGTCTGACTCTATTGGTAATGAAAAATATTTTTACTATTATCTACATACTTTTGACATACACAAAGGCTTTTATGGTATGGGTGCGGGAGTGCGTCAAGGATTGAATTTTGATGAACTGAAAAAATTGAAATTTTTGTTACCTCCTACACAAGAACAAGATAAAATTGTTGAATATATTGAAAGACAAACCCAAAAAATAGACACCCTCATCACCAAAGCCACCGAAGCCATCACCCTCCTCAAAGAGAAACGCACGGCTCTTATCTCTGCTGTGGTTACTGGAAAGGTGGATGTGAGAGGGGAAGTGGCGTGAGTTTGAAGATTTGGTATAATGAGAAATAGGGAGAGCCCATGGACATAAAAGACTTTGTCGCAGGAAGTTATAAACAACAGTACAAGTATAAAAGCTTTTCTCCTAACAAGATAAATCATAGTTATGTTTGGAGTGATGCAAGTATCAATACCCTTTTGGAAGAAGCCAATATCTTGCTAGGGCAACTCGATGCCTACACTAAGATAGTACCCAATGTTGACCTTTTTGTGCAAATGCATATCACCAAAGAGGCAAATACCTCCTCTAGGATAGAGGGGACAAAAACAGAGATGGATGAAGCCCTAATGGAAAAAGAAAACATTGACCCAGAACGTAGAGACGACTGGGAAGAGGTGCAAAACTACATTAAGGCGATGAACGAAGCCATAGAAGCACTTAAAAAATTGCCCATCAGTAAACGCTTGATAAAACAGACACACCAAACCCTACTGCACGGCATGCGTGGAGAGGTAAAACAGCCTGGGAGTTTTCGTATCTCCCAAAACTGGATAGGAGGGAATAACCTCACCAATGCCTTTTATATACCCCCACATCAAGATGAAGTGGAAGAGCTCATGAGCGACTTAGAGAGCTTTATTCATAATGAGGAACTTGATGTGCCACATCTCATCAAGTTGGCTATTGTGCATTATCAGTTTGAAACTATACACCCATTTTTAGATGGAAACGGACGAATAGGACGACTGCTTATCACCCTTTACTTGGTAAGCAATGGGCTATTGAACTATCCTTCACTGTATCTTTCTGACTTCTTTGAACGCAACAAAGGGGCATACTATGATGCACTAACCGTTGTTCGTTCTTCTAATGATTTGATACATTGGATTAAGTTTTTTCTCACAGCAGTGATAGAGACTTCAAAAAAGAGTATAGCGACATTTAATGGCATTTTGGAGTTAAAAAGTCAAATGGATATTTTCATAGCAAGTCTAGGCAGAAAAGCAGAAAATGGACAAAAGCTTATGACCTATCTATACAAACACCCTGTCGTTGACAGTAAAAGAACCATGGAAGTCTTAGGCGTGAGTGCAAAAACAGCAGGCAGTCTGCTAAAAGACTTTGAAGATGAAGGTATCCTTGTGGAGTATACGGGCTTTCAAAGAAATAGAAGTTTTGTATTTAATACATACAGAGAGTTATTTTAGTGCACCAAAGTAAAATAAGGATATTTATATTTTACTTTATTTAATAAAAGTAAAATAAGGATATTTATATTTTACTTTCTTGCACACAAGAAAAGAGACACACATAGCTCTTATCTCTACTGTGCTAGTGGGAAGGTTGATGTGAGAGAGACTCTTTAGTTATGCATGTAAAAATTGTGTCGGACATGGTAGAATATGTACAGCAAAATAATGAAGGCAACACTAAGATGAGTAAACATCAAGTCAATATTTACTGTGATGAGAGCAGGCATACTTCTGCTGAAGATAACTGTATGGTTATAGGTGCTGTGCTCTGCGACAGAGAGAAGAAGCGTGAGCTGGTACATAAAATACACTTACTCAAAAAAAAGCATAATGCCCAAGGAGAGTTTGGCTGGAAGCGCATCTCTCCTAATAAGCAAGACTTTTATTTTTCACTCATAGATTTGTTTATGGATAATGATATAGGATTTAAGTGCATTGTTGTAGATAAAACTAAGTTAGACAATAAGAAGTACAATAATGGGGACAGTGAACTAGGTTTTTATAAATTTTATTATCTGATGCTTATAGATTCGCTAGAAACAGACTATGCGTACCACATTTACTTAGACTGGCAACAGAATAAGGAGCAGCATAGGTTTTCTAACCTGAAGTTTTATTTGCAAAAAAAGCTTGAAGGAAAAGCCAAGATAGCATGTTTAGAGCCTGTTACTTCCACCAATCAACCTCTTATAGAATTGGCAGACTTACTCATGGGTGCAGTAGGGTATCAGTATAACAATAGACGAAATAGTAGAGTTAAAACGGAATTTTGCACTAAGCTTGCCAATGCATTACATGGAAAAACTCCAAAATATTTTCGTTTTGGAAACCTGAAGACATTTACTGCAAAAGCGGAGAAAAAGTTCAATATCTTTAAGTGGGAGCCTAGAGTCTAAATGAGTGATAAAGTATGGCCTTTATTGAGGCTCAAAGCAGAAGATGAGGAAGCACTAAAAGAGATGTATCGGAAAGTGTATGTTGAAGAATATGTAAATAAAAAGATATACGATTTTCAGGGAAAAAGAGTTATATTTTCATATTCACAATTTGATCATGCATTTTCAGAAAGTAGCAACTATAAAGAAAGTTATGGTGTGCATGATAAGCCTTTTTCCAAGAAAAGAGCAAGATATATTATGTGGATTAAAAAAGTTTTAAATATGGAGTCAGGAAACATAACCTATAAATTCGAACATAGATCTGAGATGAGAAAGAAAAAAGGGAAACAAGTTATTGTTCGTATCTATGCAGTGATTGAAGAAAAGTATGTTGTTGTGCTAGATAAAAAAGAGGATATACTTTATTTTATTACCGCATTACCACATGATGTGAATTCGTATAAAAATATGGAAAAACGTTCTGCTTATTTATCTGGAAAGAAAATCCCCAGTACTCTCGGCGACTGAGGGGAGCCAACTTCCAAAGCCTTGGGCAAAGGAAAACCGGTACACTAGGTACGTGAAATGATTATAGCAGTATACGACTTAAAAAAATATAAAAGTGACCGTCGGGCTAGTAGCCCGACGAGCGGTAAAAATACGCATATACGGGCTTTGTGTATTTATGTAGCCAATAAATACATTTTTTATGTTAAACATATTTTTTCCATTTTAAATATTGTAAGATATAATTAAAACCATAAGGTATCTGCAAGGATATAGGCAAGGAAGTCGTAAAATGGGGAATAACAAACATAAAGAAAATATCTTTGAAACAGAGATAGTATCGTATTTGACTCAAAATGACTGGGTAGAAGGTACTTCTCAAGGATACAACAAATCACTCTCCCTGTACACTGAAGACCTTATAGCCTATGTGCAACATACCCAACCAGAGGGATATGCAAAATTTACTAAAAGACACCCTGCCAATACCACTGAAGCACTTTGTAAATTTATAGCAAAACAGATGGATAAGTATGGCTCTTTGCACTGCTTGCGGAATGAACTAAAAGATGTGAATGCACGTATCAATCTATGCCAGTTTAAACCCGACTTATGCAATGAAAAGATAGTGCAGAAGTATGATGCCAACATCTTGCGTGTCGTACGACAAGTGTATTACTCTGAAAACAGTAAAAACAGCATCGACTTGGTGCTCTTTCTTAACGGCATTCCTCTAGCAACAGTAGAACTCAAAACAGACTTTACTCAAAATGTATATGATGCTATAGAACAGTACAAATACGACAGACTCCCTAAAGATAAAGTAAGCAACAAGGAAGAGCCTTTGCTGGCATTTAAAAAGCGTGCTTTGGTGCATTTCGCTATGAGTACCGATGAAGTCTATATGACAACAGAGCTTAAAGGGAATGAGACATATTTCTTACCCTTTAATAAAGGGAATGACGGAGCGGCAGGAAACAAGCCAAACCCAAAAGGCTATGCAACAGACTACCTCTATAAAGAGATTTTTACTAAAGAGACATGGTTGAAGATATTTGGCCGTTTTGTGCAGTTGGAAGTAAAAGACAAAGAAGATGCAAGAGGGCGTAAGTACAAGAGTGAGACACTCATCTTTCCTCGCTATCACCAACTTGATGTGGTGAGTGAACTTGTGGCAGAGGCAAAGAGCAAAGGTGCAGGACAGCACTATCTAGTACAGCACAGTGCAGGGAGTGGAAAGTCTAACTCCATTGCATGGTTGGCACATCAGTTGTCTTCATTGCATAATGCTAAAAATGCACAGGTTTTTAACTCGGTAATAGTTATTACCGATAGGACAGTACTAGATGCACAACTGCAAGAGACCATCTCTCAGTTTGAACACAAAAAAGGTGTGGTAGTTCGCATAAACCGTGAAGAGGGAGAGGGTAGCAAGTCTGAACAATTAGCATCAGCATTGGAAAACTCTGTAGCAATCATCATTGTGACTATTCAGACTTTCCCTTTTGTGCTAGATGCCATACGAGAGAGAACAGCACTCAAAGACCGTACCTTTGCCATCATCGCAGATGAAGCACACTCTTCGCAGACAGGACGCACAGCCAAAGAACTCAAAGAAGTACTGAGAAGTGTGCAGCTAGAAGAGGGTGAAGAACTGAGTGCAGAAGATGTGCTTACAGCGAGTGTACAGGCTAAAGGGGAGAATAAAAACCTAAGCTACTTTGCATTTACGGCTACACCCAAAGGAAAAACACTGGAGATGTTTGGTCAAGTACCTGACCCAAGCAAGCCTGCAGGCGAAGATAATCTGCCGGAGCCTTTTCATGTCTACAGTATGCGTCAAGCCATAGAAGAGGAGTTCATCATCGATGTGCTTAAGAGCTATACTACCTATGACTTGGCATATAAGTTGGCTACAGCAGAGGGTGAACGAGAAGTCGATACTAAGCAAGCCAGTAAAACACTGGCAAAATGGGTGAGGCTGCACCCCTATAATATCTCTCAGAAAATAGAGATTATTATAGAGCATTTTAAAGAGCATATCGCACATCTACTTGACGGCAAAGCCAAGGCAATGGTGGTGACTTCATCGCGTAAAGAGGCAGTACGGTATAAACTGGCATTTGATAAGTATATTAAAGAGAATGGCTATAAATGTATAGAAGCAATGGTTGCATTTTCTGGTAAGGTGGCAGATGATGGAGAAGGTGTAGCAAAAGAGTACACGGAAAGCAATATGAATCCTGGACTCAAAGGTAGAGATATGCTAAAGGCATTTGATAGCGATGAGTACCAAGTAATGCTGGTTGCAAATAAGTTTCAAACAGGATTTGACCAGCCGAAGCTTTGTGCAATGTATGTAGATAAGAAGTTAAGTGGTGTAGATGCTGTGCAAACTTTGTCACGTTTAAATAGAACATATCTTGGTAAAGAGAAGGTGTTTATTTTAGACTTCTTCAATAAAGCAGAAGAGATCAAGGAGGCATTCGAACCGTACTATACTACTGCAACACTTACTGATGTGACTGATCCAAATATGATATTTGATCTGCAGCTGAAGTTAGATACGTATCACCTTTATACACCACAAGAAATTGATCAGTTTGCTAAAGCGTATTTTAATCCTAAAGGAACGCAAGCTGCTATGTCTGCAGCAATAAAGCCTACGGCCAATAGATATAAGCATCAGTATCGAGATGCATTAAACTCAATAGATAGTTTCAAAGTGCTGTTAGAACAAGCAGAAATAACAAAAGATGAAACAGCTATCCACAATGCAAAAAGAGAGCTAAAAGAGGCGAAAGAGAGTAAAGACGCACTTGATCTATTTAAAAAGGATTTAGGTGCCTTTACACGTATGTATGAGTTCCTTTCTCAGATAGTTGAATATGAAGATGAAGCGTTGGAGAAACTTAGTGTGTTTGCACGAGGGTTATTACCAAATCTTAAGACAATCAACTTGAGTCCTCCTATTGATATTAGTTCTGTAGAGATGACACATTATAGTTTGAAAAATAAGCAACAACATAAGATAGATCTAAAAGGTGGGTATTTAGATAATATTGATCCTGGTGCAGGTGTTGTTAGGGAACCAAAAACGGATTTACTAGGTGAAATTATTGAAAAAATGAATGACATTTTTGCAGGGGAACTCACTGAAGATGACAAGTTAAACTATGCACGAAGCATAAAAGACAAAGTGATGGAAAATGAAGCTGTGCAAGAGCAAATAAAGAATAATACACGAGAACAAGTTATGATAGGGGATTTCCCATCGGCAATGACGGAAGCAGTGATAGAGAGTTTGGGAGTACATGAGGATATGGCAAAGCAGGTACTTGGGAATGATAATGTACAAAAGAGGTTTGCGAGATTACTATTGGATATGATTTATGGGGATATGGGGGCAGCGTAGGGGGACCCTACGCTGTATAATTTGCGACTTGGCCGACCATATAGTCAGCGACATGGTCTATTGCATATGTAACACGAGCATTTGTTGTGTTGCCTTTTTTAGACCACTGGGGACCTGCGCCGTCTTTGATTAGCCTGTCTAGCGTAGAAGTAGAGATGCCTAACACTGTTGCGGTTTCACCCCTTGAGAGCTCAAGTGAGCCATACCTTTTGAATAACATTTCCGTTATCATTTTTTTTCGATTTTCCATTTTGAACCTTTTGTGCTGAGCACGTCTGCTCAGACTTGAGTAAATTTGAAGCTTCATGGTGACAGTATCACATAGTTTAGGTAGATACATTTTCAAATTTGTCATTCATAATTTGAAAATGTATCCTTTGGAGATATGTTATAGGTTTTTTGAATTCTAAGGGGTGTTGTAGATTTGAAATCTGTGTTAAAATGGCACAAAAAAAGGATTAAAATGTCAGCATTAGACTATCAAAAATATGTAAAAGAACTAAATTTTAAAGAGTATGAAGCCACTAACGCTTTTACGTATGAATTGATTATAAGAAATGAAGAGTGTCAAAATTATTTAAAGCAATTACATCGTATTTCACAAAAACTACTTAACGAGCTAAAACTATATAATCAAACACTCAAAAAAGAGTTTCGACAAGATCAAGAGTTAGAAAGATATATTATAAAAAGATGGGAGCTTGATAATGAGGTTATGCGCTTAAAAAATATAAGACGTGTTTTTTTGAAAGAAATGTCGAATACTCTTTTTATTTTAAAAGCATCTATATCAGATAAAAAGTGGCAACCTATATTCCTCAACTATTTGGAGAAGCAAAAGTTATTAACAGAATATCCATACTTAGATAGTTTTTTTTCTCCAGAAAAGGAAATTGATGAGCAATTATTAGATATTTTAATTGCGGCAGTTGGTCAAATAAAATTAATGGATAAATATCCTGAATTGTCAGTTCCAAAGGTAGATCCCGAGAATAAACTTGATATGTTCTTAGGTAAGCGTCGTTTTGAATTGGATATCTTTTTATCAAAATTAACAACCAAACAGCAAAAAGAACTTGATATACGCATTGAAGAAAAAAATGCTTTAATGACAAAAGACTATGAAGAGGTTTATGTCAGATATCGAAGTAGCAGAAGGGTGCTTGAAAGATTAAATAAATTGCGTGAGAAAATTGAAGCATATGTATCAAAAGAGTTTTTTATTGATTTTTCCAATGATCTTTATCTAGATTATCCATTTTTTAGTACAGCATTACAAAAAGAGTTGTATCACTTTTACAAAAATGAAGTTCATCATATTTACAAAGATAGAGCTAAAGATATGTTGCATGGAGGTGTCCTGGAGAATGATTATGAGATTTTATATGAGGAGGTATTGTTAAGAGTAAAAGAAACATTTTCTATTGATGCAAAAGCTATAGAGTCAATTGATTCTATCTATACGGAAGAGTCGTTGCAAGAAGTAATTGTTAAAAATACAAGTGAATATATTTTTAGACATACAAAAGTTGAACCCATGTTTAGTAGACCACAGTTGTTTAGTGAAAGGTTTAGGGATATTGAGTTAAATTTTAATCCAAATTTACCAAAAAAAGAATTGGTATCGCAATTTGAGGCGATTATAGAAGCTTATCAATCAGACCAATTGAAAAGTCAAAGTATATATGAAGTTTTAGGGGAGAAATTTAGTCAATGGAATGAAAAAATATATAGAACCAAGAGGGGGCATTCAAAGCAAGAAGAGAAGCTTGATGCAAAAAAAATTACTACTTTAGTCAATGCTTGTCAAGACATACTTTATATATATGATGCAGATAAAAATGATGAAAGTCATACCTCAAAATCATATCCTACAAAATTAGGAACAGGCACAATTAGTAGTTATCTCAACTTTGCAAAATTTTTGATAGATGAGAAGGGGTATAAAATTTTGTTAACAGCTAATCAGTAGAAAATTCTTCAATTTAAGAATAAAGTTTAAACACATTCTCTTTCCCGCTATCAGGAGCCAACTTCGCATACCGCATAGTCATCTCAATATCGTGATGGTTCATGAGTTTTTTGATGGTAAATATAGGTGTGCCATTTATGGCTAGATGTGATGCAAAGGTATGCCGTAGCGTGTGTATCACGGTACGATGTTTTGTATCATTTTTATCTAGACCTTGATTAAATAAATCATTTAAAATAGGGGCAAGTTGGTTAGAAAGTGTCTTCGCAGGTAAAACGATACTAGAGAGTCCTACAATATAATCATATGGTTTTAGTTTTGACCAGTCTAAGGACTCTAGAAAATCCATAGTTTCCTTTTCTATAAACCCTGTATATCTTTCTCCACCATTTTTAAAGTCAATGAGACTGATAGTATTATTTTTAAGATTTATATCTTGTTTTTTGATATTTAAAATAGTTTCTCTGCGACCACCTGTACTTAATGATAACAAAACAAAACTATATAGGGTTGTATTTTCTTGAACCACTTCTTTTAATTGGGCGATTTCTTCAATATCGAGATATTTTTCACGCTGATTATTTACCTTTGGTTTTTTTACACCTACACAAGGGTTTACAACTTTCAGACCTTTTTTGATGGAGTGATTGAAAATAGTAGAGAGTAATTCAACAATACTATTAGCTGTTTTTGGGGCTCTGCCTGCTGTTAGTGAGCGCCTCCACTTAGTTATATCCTCCTGTTCTATGGTATGAATATCCATCTCTCCAAATGATTCTTTTATGTGAAGATTATATTTATTAAGCATTTTTGCATTGGTTTTATTATCAATGGTATCATTGATATATGTATCTGCCAAACTCTGCACAGTAATAAAGTTTTTCTTTTTATGTTTTACAATAGGCGCATCATCACCAAACTTGGAGTTGTTTAGGGCTTCATTTCTTTTTTGATGACAATATTGCTCAGTAATCCCTTCAGACTTTTTCCCTATGACTTCTTCTTTGAGTCGGCCATTGATTTTATATCTAATTTGGTAGCTTCTGTCATTGCCCTCCAAAAGTTTATAGCGTACACCTGTAAACTTTTTAGATGTTATCCATTTGTTCACACTCACTCAAATACCACCCACGTACCACCTTATATGCTGAAACTTGATTATATAGGATTATAGTTGATTAATGATACAATGTCAATATATATCGTATACACGTATAGTTTAGTATATTTGAGTAAACTTTAGGATAGTTGATGAAAGATATAAAATCTAGTCCCCCTCTCCCGGCCATCCATTTTAAATCATCTATTACTTCCCAAAATATATATCATCTAATTCACGCTATAATCA
>JALSJI010000054.1 GCA_026989435.1 Sulfurovum sp. | reverse complement strand
TTTGACCATGCGGTGGCTAGAGTGACGGGGTGTATCCCTGCCTCTTTGGCTATCTCCACATACTTGGCTGTAGACTCTAATGTCTTGTCGTTTAAAAAGCGTGTTGCCATGGCACGTTGTCTTACGTTGGGTGAGTCCATATACGAGGCAAAACGCCCTTTGACATGAAAGCCACCGTTATACTTTCCACTTAGCACCCCACCACCTAGTGGAGAGTATGGCAAGAGTGAGATGTTCTCTTTTTCACACACCGTAGCCAGCTCATCTAAAAAGCGGCGGTTCAGCAAAGAGAAGTTGTTTTGTATAGATTCAAAACGAGCCAAGCCATGCTGTTCGCTTTTCATCAACGCTTTAGTCGTGCCATACGCTGTATCGTTCGATGTGCCTAAGTAACGTACTTTTCCAGACTGTACCAAGCTGTCAAAGGCTCTCATAGACTCTTCTATGGGTACGGAGTTGTCTGGCCAGTGCATTTGGTAGAGGTCTATGTAGTCAGTCTTGAGCCGTTTCAAGCTCCCCTCCACTGCACGCTCTATGTGAAACCTGTCTATGGCAGTAAAGCCATGACGCACAGGAGGCACAAACCACCCATTGGCTGCCCCTGCCACCTTAGAAGCTAAGATGATACTATCACGAGGCTTCGTCTGCATCCATTCTCCTACTATCTCTTCGGTGAGTCCAAAGAGTTCACCAGAGGGTGGTACGGGGTAAAGCTCCGCTGTATCAAAGAAGTTTATGCCTCTTTCATACGCCTTGTCCATAATGGCAAAGGCTTCTTTCTTGTCTGCCTGCGTCCCAAAGGTCATCGTACCCAAACATATCGGGCTTACTCTTAATCCTGTTTTTCCTATGTATCTGTAGTTCATTTTTGGGTTCCTATTATTTTTGTAACATTATCTACAAACATTTTAATAGTCTCTTGTGCAGGTGTTGCATCACCGTGCTTTTTATCTAAACTTTCACTTGCATTATGTGATACAGTATCAATAGAACTATCTAGGAGTTTACTTAATAATACTTTATCATCTTCACCTAACTCGTCAATCTGATTTTTATATCCGATATAAGACTTTGCCACAGCTTCTTTATGTGCATATTCTTGTTGTAATCTTTGATTTTCACTTCTTCTTTTACTCGCAAAAATTGCTAACCATATTAAAGGAGCATATAATGGAAGTTTAAATAATAAACTATTTATCGTGGTATTAAAATCTCCAATTTTAGCAAATGAAAACCATGTCATTACATCATCTTTTACTACTCCAATTTCGATAAATGATAAGAATGCAGCAAAAAACATGACTCCAATAGCCGACATAAAGACCTTATTCCAAGTTTTAATTGGATTATCAAAAGATTCCTTCATCTCATGGTATGAAGTAGCTAGACCAACACTTGTTGCTCCTGATATGAGATTATTAATATTTTCATATTGAGCATCATATTTTAATTGTTGTGTTACCTCATATTCATTCAAAGATTTTAATTTTGCGTCTAATAAATCTTTATACTCTTTTTCTTGCTCAACTTTAAAAGCCTCTAATGCTTTTATTCGAACTTCTAATTCTTTTTCAAGTCCACCTGTAATATTACCTTCATCATCTTCTGCACCAAAAATATTAATATAGAATTTATCTAATTTTTCAATTTTAGATGAAACGTTTACTAACTTTTCGTTGGCTTCCTCTGTATTTCGGACTATATCTTTCTTGGCTTCTTCTATAGTTGTTTTAATTGATTCATTTTCATCATCATTTAAAATTTCATTATAAAAGCTATTTATTTTTTCATACTCTTCCTCACTTTTCTCAAGAAAAGTAGCTATCTGTAATTTTATAGATTCGTTATCTTCACTATCATCAAACAATAAATCATGATACTCCTCAATTTCCTCTCTATATTCTTTAGCATTATTGTATTCAGTTTCAGTATCTACTATATCTTCTAGATGTTTATTTACTTCAGTTGTATATGAACGAATAGCACTAAGAAGAGATTTTTTTAATTTATCTCCATGTATAATATATGGTCTAATAGAGTTAAATAACTTATCCAATTGGTCATTTACTTGATGTAAATACGTGATATTTTTACTATTCTTATAATTTATAATCGCTTGATTAGCTGAAGTTATAGGTGTACTAAAAGTATTTAATATAGTTTGAGATATATATTCAGGATCTATATTTTCAAAGGCATTATCTAGAAAAGTAACTACTTTTTTTAGTCTTGCTAATTCTTCAACATCCAATACTACTGTTTCATCAATACTAGTTTCTTCTAATTTATTTTTAAAATCTTCCCATGCTGTTTTAAATGCATGGTTATCAAAGTTTTCTACCCATCTTGACATTTATTCATCCTTGTTTTTTATAAAAATATTGTAATATATTTCCCTGCACCTATTATACCAACTTCCCCATCAAACCCAAACTCTCCCCACGCATCTTAGAAAAAGCAAACCACTTCTTGCCCAAGTCTTTCAAACTAGCACCTATATGATACACCTCTACATCATCAAGTATCATAAACCTATCATGTGAAGCATCAAAGCGTTTGAG
>JALSJI010000053.1 GCA_026989435.1 Sulfurovum sp. | reverse complement strand
CTCAAAAGTTTTAAAAATATTTCACTCGATGATCTTGAGGATGAGGTTTATGATGAGGAGATCTCCAAAGTCTCCCCCATGGAGCATGTAAAAGCAACACAAAACTCTGCTCAACGTTCTAATACCGAAACAGTATCAAAGCATCATTCCGATGAACAAAAGAGTACCGACAATAGCATAGAGACCAAAAATACCACCGTCACTTTTAAGAAAAAAAAGAGTGATCAAAATCAAAATAAAGAAAAAATACAAACAGAGCAAAAGGACAAAGAGTAATGTTTGATGAGCTAAGACCTCACCTTGAAGAGTTGCGTAAAAGACTTGGACTCTCTGTTCTGTCTGTATTTTTGGCATTCATTGTGGCATTTGTTTTTCATGAAGCCATTCTTACCTGGATTACAGCACCCTTGAACGAAGCCTTAAAGCAGGTAGCAGAGCTCTCAAAAAAAGCAGCCGAAGGAATGGTCACTACCCATCAGGTAGGAGGTGCATTCTTTGTAGCATTAAAAGTCTCGTTTTTTGCCGCTTTGCTTGGAGCCTTACCTTTTATTCTCTATCAAGTCTGGCTCTTTATTGCCCCCGGTCTCTATTCCGAAGAGAAAAAAATGCTTCTTCCTTTTGTCATTGGTGGCTCTGTAATGTTCTTTATAGGTGTACTCTTCGCCTACTATGTCGTTACGCCGTTTGGTTTTCAATTTCTCATTACTTTTGGCTCTTTTCTCTATACGCCACTGATTAACATCGAAGACTATGTAGGCTTTTTTACTAAAATTATGATGGGGTTTGGTATCGCCTTTGAACTGCCTGTATTTGCCTATTTCTTAGCGCTTCTTGGGCTAGTAACAGACAAAACACTCCAAGATTTTTTCAAATATGCCATACTGCTTATTTTTATACTTGCCGCACTCCTTACCCCTCCTGATGTACTCACTCAGATGCTCATGGCTGCACCTCTCATACTGCTTTATGGTCTATCTATCCTTATCGTTAAGGCAGTCAATCCACATATTGAAGAAGAGGATGAAAAAGAAACCAAGCAGCAAAACTCTACAGAGCAAAACAACTAAAATGTTCGATGATTTACGTACAGAAAGTTATGACTATACCTTACCCAAACATCTCATAGCCACCTCACCTGTACACCCAAGAGACCATGCAAAACTGCTTGTCTATAACAGAGCAAAAGAGACCATTATCCATACCCGATTTAAAAATATCCTCGATTTTATTCCTAAAAAATCTCATATATTCATCAATGATACCCGTGTCATTAAAGCAAGAATATATGGATATAAAGCCGCCTCGTCTATTGCATCAGGTAAGATTATACAAGGTGGAGGGAGGATAGAACTCCTCTTTAACAAACCACTAGATGCAGACCACTATCTTGTCATGATAAAAGGGAAAGTACAGATAAACACGAAACTTCTTTTTGATGATACATTGACAGCTACCGTATCCAAACTCAACAGTGACGGTTCACGTATAGTAACTTTTAGCCATAAAGGAAAAAAGATACGTTTTGAACAACTTGTCTTAATTTTAGAGACAATAGGACATCTCCCCCTCCCCCCGTACATGCAAAGAGAAGACAGAAAGGAAGATGAAAAAGACTACCAAACAATCTTTGCCAAACATCCAGGTGCCGTAGCAGCCCCAACAGCATCGCTACACTTCACTCAAACACTTTTCAACCAATTAAAAACAACATTTCCCATACATGCACTCACGCTCCACATAGGTGCCGGTACCTTTAAACCCGTAGATACAAAGCATATACTTAAGCATACTATGCACTCAGAGTATTTTCACATCCCTACAGATTCCAAAAAGATTTTAGACAGCAATAAACCTATCTTGGCAATTGGAACAACCGTTACACGTACTATAGAGTACTATGTACGCACCAAAAAAACACAAGGAGAGTGTGATCTCTTTTTACATCCGGGAAACACCCCAAAAAGGGTCACACACCTCTTGACCAACTTTCATCTTCCAAAATCTACACTCATCATGCTGGTGTCTGCTTTTATCGGAAGAGAAAAAACCCTATATCTGTATCAAGAAGCCATTGCAAAAAAATACCGTTTTTTCTCCTATGGCGATGCGATGCTTATCCTTTAAAAATTCAATCCGTTTTAAACACAATCACCTATAATATGTTTATGAAAACAATACCTTATCTTCTGCCCCTTATCATCATACTTATAGGCTGTACTCCTAAACCCTATCCCAAAAATCCGGACTACAGTATTAAAAAACCTACCGTTAAATTCAAACCAAGCAAAAAAAATCTGGATAAAATGGTAAAACAACTCCAAGGAAGCCCCTATGTCTGGGCGGAAGAGGGTCCAAATCGATTTGACTGTTCTGGGTTTACCTACTATCTCTATGGCAGTATGGGCATCGAAATACCCCGTGTTGCCAGACACCAAGCCAAAATAGGCAAACGCGTCTCACCTAAAAATCTACAATATGGCGACCTCATATTTTTTGCAACAAGCAAAAAAAATCCCAGAAAAATTACCCATGTTGGCATGTACCTAGGAAACGGCTGGTTCACACATGCCAGTACTATCAAACATAAAGTTATCTATACAAACCTCTTTCAATCAAATTACTACAAAAGAAAACTGCGTGTATGCCGAAGATACCTTCCGGAGACCCGCTCAGCAAATGTACCGTCTGCATCGACATGGGAAAAAGCAAAAACACAACCCCATACACCCCAACCCAAAACCCTCACCGTGTCTACTATACCCAATCAACCCAAATCAGTACCGAATACAAAAAAAGCAATTGTCATCAAAGCCCCGATAGAGCAAATAGAACAAACCAATAAATCCGGAAACTTTTACCTACAGGTTGGTTCATTTATAGGCAAACCCAAACCGGCCTTGCTTCATAAGATAAAGCAGTATGGATTCCACTATAAAATGATAGATTTTCCAAAAGATGGAAAAACGATCTCAAAACTTCTTATTGGTCCATACAAAACAAATAGCCAAGCAAAATCTGTTTTGAAAAAAATACGTAAAACCATACACAAACATGCCTTTATCGCTGAAATTCGATAGGTTTTCATCCTTGTACAAATTTGATATAATCTAAACCATGAAATTAGCCGGCATTGATGTAGGACTTAAGCGTATAGGTGTGGCACTTTGTCTTGATGGCAAGATTGTTATACCTCAACAGGCTATTTTACGTAAAAACAGAAACCAGGCTGCACAAGATATCAATATATTTTTAAAAGAGTGGGAGATAGACAAACTCATTGTAGGCATTCCCCTAGATGCCGGTAACTCTGAAGAGATGCAGCGTCGTATTCACCATTTTGTCTCTCTGCTTAAACTCACTATACCTGTAGTCTATCAAGACGAACAGAGCTCTAGTCTCGAGGCCAAAACACTGGCACAAGGTATCTTTAGGGATAAAAGAGACGGGAAAATAGACTCTCTGGCTGCAAAAATAATACTAGAGCGCTATCTTTTAAAAAAATAGACTTTATCTTCTTCTAAACTTTTTATACAATCCGTATAGCATCGGACCGTATTTTATAATTTTCCAAATGATGTTTTTCATGCTCTTCTCCTTTAAAGTTTTGCTTTCAATCGCTGTATGCGTGCATATGCCATATCTATATTTTTGGTTTTTATCTTACCTGTTTTTACTAAATATTTAATAGTCTGTACCACATTTTTCGTACTTTGTATACTTTTTGGATTGAGCTGATTTCCAATAAGAAGAATATCATTACCGGCATTAATAGCCAATTGAAGCGTATCTCTCCATCTGTATCTTTTTCCTATTGCTCCCATTTGTAAATCATCTGTAATCACTACACCCTCATAGCCCAATTTCCAACGCAACAGTCCTGTAATCGTTTTATACGATAGACTCGCCGGGTACTTAGCATCCAAACTCTTGTTAAAAACATGTGCTACCATTACACTGTCTGCTTTAGCTTTTAAAAGTCTATACGGCTCCAATTCAACCTCTCTCCACAATTTTGTCACATCGACAAAGCCTTTATGCGTATCACCTACCGATGAACCATGCCCGGGAAAATGTTTAAGTGATGTAAGTATCCCATTTTGATGCATGGCATCAATGAATATCGAAGCATATTCCGCTACCTTTTGTGGATCTTCGCCAAAAGAGCGACCCAATCCGTGAATCACATGATTTTTCATATTAATATCCAAATCCACCACAGGTGCTAAGTCATAATTAATGCCTACAGATTTAAGTTCCGCACTCATTTTTTCATATATACTTTTAATTTGATTTCGATTCATTTTTGCAACATCTGAAGCCTTGGGAAATTTGCCATAAAATCCGTACTTGCTTTTAAGCCTTTGTACTCTACCCCCCTCTTGATCTACCGCTATGAGTAGTTTTCCATTAGAAGAACAAGCTTGCAATTGCCGTGTAAGCCTTAATACTTGCTTTTTGTCGACTATATTTTTTGGTCTCCTTTTATCAATGGTATTGTAATCAAAAAGTATTACTGATCCTATATGATGTTGCCGAATATCTTTACAAATTTGACTCTCCTTTGGGGCAGAAGTACCGTAAAAACCAATCATGAGCATTTGACCTATTTTCTGCTCAAATGTCACTGCATTGAGCGTTAGAGTCGGTAAAAATATCATCATAAAAAACTTTTTTATCATCTACATTATCCTTTCTTTTTCTTCACTATTATAGTGAAATACTCCTTATTTGCATATGGTTAACCTTTAGAAACTATAATCCATTCGCAAGAGCATTTGGGCTATCTAAAATATCCTCTCCCAATCCCATTATTTTAGATTTCCTTTTTAATTAATTTTCCTCCTTAACATTCTCCCAAATGCTCTTTGTTTTAAATCTTTGGAAATTTGGAAATTGTTATAGATTTCACGATTATTTCATATACTTTATGTATAATAAAACAAAAAAGGCTTTTAGTATGACATACACACATCTATTTAAAATCTTCATACTGTTTTCACTCTTTACCTATGTACAAGCAGTAGAGACAAAACCGGCACCACTCATGATGACAATGACGGATATCAATGGAAAAACATATACGGTTGAGGGAACAGAACAGGGACTTAATATCGAAGGTCTTAAAGGGAAGGTAGTCTTTTTGGAGTTTTTTGGACACAAATGCCCTCCGTGTTTGGCATCGATTCCTCATCTGATTAAACTACAAAAAAAATACAAAGATATCTTTGCTATCGTTTCTATAGAAGTACAAGGTCTTAACAGCGAACAGACAAAACAGTTTGCAAAAGATAAACAATTAAACTACATTGTACTCTCCGAAGAGAAAGCATCTGATGTCGTGGCGTATATTCAGCAAAGAGCGCAGTGGAGAGGAGGCATCCCTTTTCTCATTGCCATGGATACCAAAGGTGACGTACAATTTGTACAAGCAGGAATGCTTCCGGAAGAATCTTTAGAGAGTCTTATTCAGCAATTATCAGAAAAAAAAGCTGAAACAAACAGTTCTAAATAAAACTATTGTAACCGTACAATACCGTTATGTACGGCAATCACCCCCTCTATTTCAGCTTCATACACCCTATCCCCAAACCTTTTGACCGCCTCATCAAAAGTCGGAAAAGATTGACAAAAATAAAAAAAATCATCTTTTTCCGCGCTGTCTTGTACCACTTCTGTAAAACCTGCTGTAAATCTTTCGATATCTGTAATAGCAATCGCCTGATGTGTATCTAAAAGCTTCTGTGTACCCAAGCTTTCAGTTAATCTATGTGGCAGAACGTAAACCTGCTTTCCCATCTGCAAAGCATACGATACCGATCGCATTGACCCGGAATCCAAATCTGCCTCTGTAACAATCAGTATATCACCTAAAGCCACTACCAATTCATTACGTACTACAAAACTCCAATGTGTTGCACGAAAACCCTCTCTAAACTGACTAAGAACCAACCCCTTCTCCTCAATACCTTGAATCATCTCTTTGTGAATAGAAGGATAGCGGATGTCCAGACCGTTTGCTACTACTGCAATAGTATTTCCCGCCCCTGCACCGGTATGTGCAATACTATCAACCCCCATAGCAGCACCTGAGACCACACATACCCCCCGTTTCGTCAAAGATTGTGCGAGCATATAAGTAAACTGTTTGGTATACTCCAGAGGACGACGTGTACCGACTATGGAGACTTTGGGACGCTTAAGCAGTGCCAAATTACCTTTATAGAAAAGCTCTTTAGGATACCGTTTCATCTTTTGTAGTGCAGGGATCTCCTCTATTATCTTTTGACCCATTGTACCTCTCTTATTTTTTGATATCGTAACCAAGAGAGACAAAAAATATCAAAAAAATGTCATATTGTCATATTTTTTACTACATCAAAAAACCCCATAAAAAATATGCCGACAAAGAGAGTATAAGTACCCCAACGATATTCATCTTCAACCCAATTTTTGCCATCTCTTTAATACGGATAATCTTTGATGACATCACTATGGCATTAGGTGGGGTAGCAATAGGTAGCATAAAAGCATACGAGGCAGCTACCGTTGCTACCATCAACAGAACTATACCCTCATTTTGGGGCATACGTTTTGCAAATTCGAAAAAGACGGGTATTGCTATGGAAATTAGCGCTGTATTTGAGGTAATCTCTGTTGAAAAGGTAACAAAAAGTGCCACACTTACCAACATCCAAAACAGTGGAAATCCGGAAATAAAAGAGAGTTTTGTCGCTATATCTGTAGCAAGTCCCGTGCTAGAAAATGCCGCAGCTATGCTAAATCCTGCACCGAAGAGAAAAATGATTTCATAGGGCATAGCACGTGTATCTTCCCACTTTAAAAATCCAATTTTTGGTACAAACATTAAAAGACCGAAGCCAAGCAAGATAAGCTTCTCATCAAGTGCCATTGCAAATAGCTGTTTGATGAAAGTATTGGCTATAAGAATAGAGGCAAGTAACCCTAATATAACATAGAGTCTCATCTGTGCAGGAGTCAAGGCAGATATTTGACGGTTCACATCTTCTACACACTCGTTTTGAATACCTAGTGAAAGAAGGTAAGGCATAATCAATAGCATCAAACCTACAACGGGCAACATCACAATCATCCATTCACCAAACGCGAGTATTGGCATATGCTGCTCCTCTAGAAAGCCCAAAAGAATAAGATTAGGTGCAGTACCTATTGGAGTAAGAATCCCCCCGATACTGGCCCCATATGCTATGGCCAACAAAAAACGTACCTTCAATTGAACATTCTCGCTTAAATAGAGTGCAATAGGCATGAGCATCAACGTAATTGTCGTATTTGAGAGTATCGCACTAAGAAGTGCTGAAGTAATTGACAAAGCATAAATAATACCTCTGGAAGTTTTAGGAAAAAAATTTAAGAGTTTCGCAGAAAAATATCTATGTAGCGCCGTTTTTTCTATCGCAATTGCCAACATAAATCCACCCAGAAAAAGAAAAATAATCGATTTTGAATAATTGGCAGTGACTGCTTGGGTATCAAGTATACCAAAAACGGGGAAAAAAATAATGGGCAAAAGAGAAACAACTCCCAAAGGCATCGATTCATTGGTCCACAATGTCACCAAAAATGCCACCAACCCTATAAGTATCGCATGCTGCATAGCAAAGCCAAACAATGATAAAACGAAAAAAACCAAACCAAAAACAATAGCAACTGCAATACCTTTCATCCTCTCATCTCCTATAAATTTCATCAATATAAACCACATCAACACCTCTTAAAATTGATTGCGCATGTTTCAATGCCTTCATCGTTACCTTATAAGGGTGCCCTATCGCAATGGCATACCCCTTTCTCTTTGCTATTTTCACAGCTTTTCTAAGCTGTTTATGAATTGCTTTCATACGTTTAACATTATCGATAAATATATCTCTTCCAACATAGACATCACCATATTCATGTGCAATTTTTTTCACCTTTGATCTAGAATTTGTCAGACTATCTATAAATACAAAATCTTCCATTCGCAATGCCGTATAGAGCCTCTTCATCGCCTTGTAATCAGAAGTAAAAACAGAACCTGTATGATTATTGACATAGGTAGCGTTAGGAAAAAGTCTACGCAGTTCCATCACTCGATCTACAATCTCTTCATCGCTAAAAGCAGTCATCAAAGTTTTACTTTGGGAATTAAATTTCCTGTTTGAAGACTCCATAGGTAGATGGATCATAAAATGTTTCAACTCTTTTGCTAAAAGGTGACTTTTCCTTGCTAAAGAGAAAGGAGGAAAAATAGAGGGGGTTATCTTCATATGAAGTTTTTGAATCATTAAAAGTTGTTTCTTGCTATACACATCATCTATAATAATAACCAATTTCGGTTTTTTACTCCTGTATGCTAGTTGTGTAGTCTTCTCCTCGATCTTTAAAGACCCTATATCCTTTTTGTCAACCTTGTTTTCAACTTTATTTTTAACCTTTTGGCTTCTTTGTCTTTGCTTTTTATTAGATGGAGGTAGTGTATGAGATACTGTTTGCTTATCTGTCTTGATTTTAGGTTTGACGATATTTGCTGAAGTTTGATCTTTTTGCCGAGGCAAGCTCTCCTTACTTTGACCGAGATAATAAGCAAATACAACCAAAATAATTACTGCCGATACCAAAACAATGACCGGTATAGCCTTCTTTACACCTTTTTTCTCTTTTTTAGTGCTTCTGCTTACTCTATGTGAGGGACTTCTCTTAGATTTCATTGCCATATCTTCAACTTACTCTTATTTTTAAAGATTATATCAAAGTAACGCTTCGCGAAAACAACGGGACATTTTAAAATAGATAGATTTTGAAAGAGACGCCAACAAAAAATTTAAGTTGTATCTAGATTTATACGAGTAGGTCAAGAAGCTACATGCACGTAGCCGACTGCACCCATCATGTAAAGATACGTGCAAAGGAAGAAAAAGATTAGTTAGTTTCTTGATTAACAATTTTATTGGCTGAAATCCACGGCATCATTGCTCGAAGCTTCTCACCGGTTTTTGTAATAAGTTTCTCTTTATCATTGTTTCTTTCGGCATTCATACGAGGATAACCTGCCTCTCCTTCCAAGATAAAATCTTTTGCAAATCTGCCATCTTGTATCTCTTCTAGTATCTCTTTCATCGCTTTTTTTGATTCTGCATTAATCACACGTTTACCGGAAACATAATCTCCATATTCAGCAGTATTAGAGATAGAATATCTCATATCGGCAATACCGCCTTCAAACATCAAATCAACTATAAGTTTAAGTTCATGAAGACACTCAAAATAAGCAAGTTCCGGTGCATATCCCGCTTCCGTAAGCGTCTCAAAACCTGCTTGAACAAGTGACGTCACACCACCACAAAGTACCGCTTGCTCTCCAAAAAGATCTGTCTCGGTCTCATCTTTGAATGTTGTCTCAATAATAGCTGTTCTACCGCCACCGATAGCAGATGCATATGAAAGCGCTAGCTCTTTGGTTGTACCGCTTGGATTTTGCCCCACAGCTATAAGATCAGGAATACCGCCGCCTCTTACAAATTCACTACGTACGGTATGACCCGGAGCTTTGGGAGCGACCATCATCACATTGATATCCTCTCTTGGGTGAATTCTTCCAAAATGAATATTAAACCCATGTCCAAATGCAATCGTCGCACCCTTTTTAAGATTAGGCTCAATTTCATTTTCATAAATCTCTTTTTGATTTTCATCAGGAAGCAATATCATAACCACATCCGCTTTAGCAGTAGCCTCTGCTACAGTGAGTGTTTCAAAATTTTTAGCGATTGCTTTACTCCATGATGAACCTTCAAGCCTAAGACCAATCACCACTTCAACACCTGAATCTCTAAGATTTTCTGCATGTGCATGACCTTGTGAACCAAAACCAATCATTGCTACCGTTTTAGACTTAATAATATCAAGATCACAATCTTTATCATAATATACGTTTAACGTTGACATCTGTTTTTCCTTAAAATAATTGAATTACATGTAAAACAATCAATAACATGATTTATGTTTATATTTGTTTGGGCGATTATATCCAAATATTACTTATTCTATTTAAGCTGTTAATTTTTATGTTATAATTGAAGTGCTTCTCACTCGCAATAAGGAGAAAACATGGTTACCCTTTTAAACGAAACAATACTGTGGTGGCACTGGATAGTATTAGGATCAATCTTATTGATTTTAGAGATGTTTACAGGTACTTTTATCATGTTGAGCTTAGGCATTGCCGCCGTCATTACCGGAGTAGTTGATTTTGGTTTCGATATCTCCTTTACCTCTGAAATACTCCTATGGATTCTCTTCTCAATTACTATACTTTGGGCATGGAAACGCTGGGTCAAAATAGAAGATATCAGCAAAACCGGACAATCGGACCATGCCCTTGATACACAAGGTACGGTAACTGCTTCCATTAAACCAAACGGCAGAGGAAAAGTCACTTTTGATACTCCTGTCCTTGGAAATACGTCATGGACAGCCACCTCAGCACAAAGTATTGAAAAAAACAGTCGCGTAAAAATCGTCGAAATTCATGGTCAACTCATAGAAGTTGAAAAAATATAAATTTTTTAAGGAGAAGTCATGGAAATTTTAAATATAGTCATTATCTTAGCCGTTCTTGTCATTATTACCCTCTATAAAAGTATAAATATCGTCCCGCAAGGCGAAGAGTGGTTGGTCGAAAGGCTTGGAAAATTCTCTCGTGTTCTAAAACCGGGACTTAAACTTATCATCCCCTATATCGAAACTGTACGTCAAAAAATTACTACACGCGACATCATTTTAGATATCCCCCAGCAAGAGGTTATAACAAGAGATAATGCCGTCATACTTACCAATGCAGTAGCCTTTGTACGTGTTACCAAACCTGAAAATGCACTCTATGGAGTAGAAGATTTTCGTGTTGCCATTCAGCAACTTATTATGACTACCTTACGCTCTATTCTGGGAGAAATGACACTGGATGAAGCACTCTCTAACCGTGAACATATCAAGACAAAACTCAAAGACCAAATTATTGATGATGTAGCAGACTGGGGTGTCACTGTAAAATCAGTTGAAATTCAAGATATTAATCCAAGCACCTCTATGCAAGCTTCAATGGAAAGACAAGCAGCAGCAGAACGTGAAAGAAGGGCCATAGAGACCACCGCAGAGGGCAATAAAAATGCTGCTATCTTAGAGGCAGACGGCAAACTAGCCGCAGCCGAGCGTGAAGCCAAAGCCCAAATTACCCTAGCCAATGCCTCAGCCGAAGCCATCAAAGTAATCAGCGAAAATATACAGGACAAAGAGCTGCCTGCGATGTTCTTGCTTGGTGACCGTTATATCAACTCGCTTGAAAAAATAAGCCAAAGCAATAACGGAAAATTTGTTATTTACCCTGCAGACTTACAAAGTGCCGTTAAAGGAATGTTGGGGAATGTGTTTAAGAAATAACGACAAGCTTAACTTGTCGTTTCAAAAAGAAAATAGAATGAGGCTATTAGAAGCGATATAAAACACCTACCGTAAAAGCATCAGAATCTATCTCGGCATTATCGCTTACAAAGGCTGTCGAAGCGATATCGGTGGCTACTTTAAGATAATCTATAAAAACAGAGAGGTTTTCATACACCTGATAACTGGCACCTAGACCCCACTGAAATCCTGTATCATCCGCTGCTATTGTTCTGCCGACATGATTTCTACCAGACACGTCAAAGCCCCCAAAACCCAAAAGTCCATATACTCTAAAATCTTCTGTCACAGGGTATTGTGGTTTTGCAAAAATCCCCCAAGAAGTTTTATCGATAATATTCTCTTCGGCTACAGAGAACTGGTAACGACCCTCTACGGCAATATACTCATTGATATCATATCCTGCTATCAATGCTATATCACCTGTTCTATCCTGCCCGTTTTCAATATCGAAAAAGTTCAGTTCCGATTCACGCGTACTTGCCACGCTAGCACCAATCCCTGCATAAAACCCACTTACCGTATTCTCCTTAGTCTCAGCGGGTACGATGATAGCAGGTTGAGAAACCGGCTCCAATTTTCCTCCTGCATAACATATACTACTTAATGACATAGCTGTAAAAAGCGACAATCCTATCTTTTTCATGACGGCTTCCTTTCTATCAATATTTTTCTTAATTTATATTATTATACAATATAATAACTTAAAAAATAAAACCCTAAACTACTTAAAAAAGTGCTGATAATCCTTATAAGGCTTAAAATCTCCTCCCCATCTCCATCCGTATTTCTCAAAAATTTTAACTGCCTCATCTTCTTTAAGTAATATCGCCCTATCTGCAAAAGAGCTGTTTTTATGTACCCTTTTTTATACCTATAGGACTTTGCATGTAAAATACGACCTGTTTTAGAGACAAAAGGATTCTCAAGAGGATTTAGGTCTATTGCTTTGCCATAGGCGTGTTTAGACCATTTTCCACTTTTCGTTGATGTCTTTCTGCAATTAAAAGCAGAGGTGTTATCTGCCTCTATGGATCTCCAGTCATTCCCCATAAAATCACTAACGAGACGCATTTGTCGTATAGGATAACCTATCTCATACAATTTGCGAAATATACGCACTACCTCTTGCGCCACATCTTTATGTACGATCATCTCCCCCCATTTTGCTGCCTCTATAAAACGTATGATGTTTTAGACGAATATAACGTAAATCGGATATCTCTACAGGGCAACCTTTATGCCATGATTTTCGTTCAACCATACGTTGTTTAATATACTTATTAATAGGCTTGATCGTTGCTTCAAACTCACTCTCTTTAGCAAATACGAACACGGATATCAACAATAAACAAAAAATCTTCATCACAATCTCCACGCAATCTACTCCTAATTCTAACTAGGTTTACCTTCGATTTGCATAGAGATCATATACTTAAAATAAAAACACTAAGGATCTATAATGGAGAAACTCAAAACTTATGCCCTCATGACGGGACTTACGTTAATTTTCATCTGGTTTGGAGGTATGGTAGGTGGTCAAACCGGTATGATACTCGCTTTTTTAATTGCTGCGGGGATGAATTTTTACGCCTACTACTACAGTGACCAGCAAGTACTTAAACACTACCATGCCGTACCTGTAGACCATAATTCAGCATCAGGACTTTACAATATCGTCTTTAGGCTCACGCAAAAAGCAAACCTCCCTATGCCTGCAATTTATATTATACCCGAACAACAACCCAATGCATTTGCAACAGGTCGTGACTATGAACATGCAGCTGTTGCTGTGACAGAAGGTCTTCTAGACCTCATGAGCGAAGAAGAGGTTGAAGCTGTCATTGCCCATGAACTTAGCCACATCAAGCACTATGATATGCTCATAGGCACAGTTACCGCTACTATTGCAGGAGCCATAGCTATGCTTGCAAACTTTGGTATGATTTTTGGTGGTGATAGAGATAGACCTAATTTTATTGTCATGATAGCACTCATGTTTATCATGCCGCTTGCAGCATCACTCATTCAAATGGCAGTAAGTCGTAACCGTGAATTCCTTGCAGATGAAGGTGCGGCACTTATGACAGGTCATCCGCAATGGCTTCAGTCTGCGCTTAAAAAACTTGACAATTATGCAAGACGTACAGTGCTTCCAGAAGCAGACCCGCAAACAGCACATATGTTTATTATCAACCCATTTACAGGTAAAGATATTTCAATGAAAGAACTTTTTTCAACACACCCAAGTACAGAAGATAGAATAGCAAGGTTAGAGGCATTAAAACAGTAATTGGCTATAATCTTTCTATGAAAAAAAATAATTTATTTGTCGGGATGTCATCACCCCGACCTGCCAAAGATACCCTATGAATGCCTTTGCCATACAACTTACCAATGGATGTCTGGCTTCAGACATCGAACAAGAAGACCAAAATACTTTTCGAACACTGCAAAAAATAAGTGCTATAGAGGAAGTAAACGGCTTATGGAAACTTCACTCACTATACCGTGCTGGACGACTGTACATCGGGAATGAAGGAAAAGGCTACGTCGAAGCAGAGTTTAAAGAGCAAAAAGACCTCCTCGTAGAGCCTGACCATTTAGGCGATGCCAAACATGGTGACGAGGTAGTCGTCAAACGTATCATCGCTAGACGTGGACGTGCGAGTGGTAAAGTGGTAGCCGTCATAGGCAAAGCCCACCTCTTTACCATCGCCTACACCCACCGTGACGAACAAGGTAACTTTAGCATCCTCAACATCCGTACAGGAGAGCCTACCCATGCCATCATGGAAGGTATGGACTTAAAAGCTTTTAAACTCGGTACCGTGCTTAAAGTAGATATAGACAATGACAAGGTTTTGGAAGTCCTTGGAGATTTGGGTGATGCCAAGGTCGATGAAAAAATCTCTCTTGCACTCTATAACCGTGAAGATGCCTTTCCGCCGGAATGTGTCAGCGAAGCACTTAAAATAGAAAATGTTGTCAACAAAGAGGCATATCCGGAGCGTGTAGATCTTACGCACTTAGATTTTTGTACCATCGACCCGGTCACAGCCAAAGACTTTGATGATGCCATTTATTTTGACATGGAAGCACATACGCTCTATGTTGCCATAGCCGATGTGAGCCACTATGTACCCTACTTTACTGCCATAGACAAAGAGGCAAAAAAACGAGGCTTTACCACCTACCTACCGCACAAGTCTTTCCCTATGCTCCCACGTGAACTGAGTGAAAACATCTGTTCACTTAAGCCTAAGGTAGATAGACTTGCCTTTGTCGCCAAGATAGAGCTAGACAGAACCACACTCAAACCTATAAAAGAAGCGTTTTTTGAAGCCATCATTCACTCTAAACACCGTTTCAACTACGATGACATAGACAAAATTATAGACAACAATGGGTCTGAGGCTACAGGCAAAATAAAAGAGATACTCACCTACCTACTCCCTCTCTACAACATCACCAAACGCCTACGTAAGGCACGTTTGCAAAATGGTTTTGACTTTAGGAGTGAAGAGACCAAAATAGCCCTAGATGCCGACCATCTACTCAAAAGCACAGAGATAGAAACAGGCACGCCATCACACTCTCTCATAGAAGAGTGTATGCTCCTAGCCAACCAGGCAAGTGCCAAACGATTTGAAGGTGAAGGCGACGGCATATTCCGTATACACGAACCACCACAGCTTAGCCGTATAGAGCAACTGCTCACTGAACTTGCGGCAATTGGTTTATATGTCGAAGAGTATGAAGACAGCCCTTCTCTCATACGCTCCATCCAAAAAGAAGCAGAGAAAATGGGCTTGGCTTCAGAAGTAGATGTCATGGTCATCAAGTCTTTACGACAAGCCCAATACAACGCCCACAATGTAGGACACTTCGGACTAGGCTTTAGCCACTACTCTCACTTCACTTCCCCTATCCGTAGGTACTCGGACCTCATTTTGCACAGACTCATCAAAACACAACTGCGTGATGACGAAGAGGAAGCCTCTTATCTTCTACGAAATATAGAGCCTCTTTGTGCCAAAGTAAGCGAACTAGAACGCGAAGCCACCAAATGTGAATGGGACTTCAGAGACCGTAAATTCGCACGCTGGGCTGAACAACATTTAGGCGAAGTTTTCGATGCAGAGGTTGTTGAAGCAGGTGAAGCTGCAAAAGCTGTACTGTTAGGAGACATCAAAGGTATTACCGTCAATCTACATGGTGATAATGTCATGCTATTTGATAAAATACGTGTAAAGATAAGTGAAGTGAATATTGCTCAGGCTGTGATTATGACTAAGATGGTGGAGAAGATGAGTAAAGAAGAGATGGAACTTTAAAAATATGTCAATTTAAAAGATTTTTGCGTCTAAATCTTTTTAATCAGTATAATGCTAAAATACATTATTATTAAGGGGTTCATATGAAAGTTGGTGGATTATTTGCAGGTATTGGTGGTATAGAACTTGGTTTTAAAAAAGCTGGATTTGATATTTCTTGGGCAAATGAAATAGATAAAAATGCTTGCATCACATATAGACACAATCATAAACATACACTCTTTGAGAAAGATTTAAATGACTTACAACCACATGAAGTTGAAAAGATAGACATTTTAACGGGAGGTTTTCCTTGTCAAGCATTTTCTATTGCAGGATATCAAAAAGGCTTTAGAGACGATAGAGGAAATGTCTTTTTTAGAATTTTAGATTTTATTGATGAATTAGAGCCACAAGTAGTTTTTTTAGAAAATGTAAAAAATCTTGTAGGGCATGATAAAGGTAAAACCTTTGAACGTATTTTATATGAATTGGAAGACGTACGAAAATATACTGTTAAACATAAAGTTTTAAACTCCTGTGAGTATGGTGGAGTACCTCAAAATAGGGAACGTATTTATATAGTGGCCTTTAAAGATAAAAATGTTGCATCAAAATTCACCTTTCCAAAAGAAAAAAAATTAACCAAGAAAGTTACAGACTTATTTGATGATACTGCTGATGAAAAATTTTATTACACAAAAAGCAGATATTATAAACAATTAAAAGAGGAGATGCAAAATAAGGATACTGTCT
Organism: Sulfurovum sp.; assembly: GCA_026989435.1. Taxonomy (GTDB): domain Bacteria; phylum Campylobacterota; class Campylobacteria; order Campylobacterales; family Sulfurovaceae; genus Sulfurovum. Next base: position 328 of record JALSJI010000053.1, on the reverse strand, counting down.
ATCAATGGCGTAGAGTCTATGTGAGAGAAAATAAAAGTAAATTATGTCCTACCCTCACTGCAAACATGGGAACTGGCGGACACAATGTACCACTAATAATTGATAAAAAAGATATTCGCAAACTTACACCACGTGAATGTGCAAGGTTTCAAGGTTTCCCTGATACATTTAAATTTCCTGAAAAGTTAGCTAACTCTGCACTATATAAACAAGTTGGAAACTCTGTGACTGTACCTGTTATTGAGGCTATTGCATTAGAAATAAAAAAAGCATTGGATTAAATACCTAATGTCTTTTTACAATATACAACCAACACAAAATCAAGACT
>JALSJI010000052.1 GCA_026989435.1 Sulfurovum sp. | reverse complement strand
TTTGAAAATATGATCACTCATTTGTAATCATAGCATATCTTCAGTTCAAGCCTGACTCCAACCGATGCAAGCATCGGGGAAATCTTTTCGATTATAACAATTTTAGCGAAAAGTTGAAACTACATGATAGCGACAAAGCAAAGATACCATGAAGATAAAAAGACTATTTTGTTTGCATTGTGCTTTAATTGAAATAATGAATAGAGAAGAAGATACGTCAAATATATAGCTACACACAACTCTATAATGTGCGTGTAACCCAAAAAACTATTTTCTGCGAAGCTCTTTAATTCTTGCTGCTTTACCCTTAAGTGATCTAAGATAGTAGAGTTTTGCACGTCTTACCCTACCGCGTCTAAGTACCTCAATGCTCTCTATTGAGTCGGAATAAAGCGGAAATATTCTCTCCACGCCAATAGAGTTTGCTCCCATTTTTCTAACATTAAAAGTACGACCTGTACCTTGTCCACGAATCGCAATACAAAGGCCTTCAAAGTTTTGTACTCTGGTTTTAGACCCCTCTTTAATTCTCACAGCCACCCTAACTGTATCGCCCGCTCTAAATTCAGGAATGTTTTTGTTTTCCACTTGTGATTGCTCATAACTTTCAATGTATTTATTCCGCATATCTTTTGCCTTTGTTGTATAAATCGGGGCGAAAATACTTTGTTTTACACAAAGAAAGCCCTCTTTTTAAGTCCGTGATTTTACTATGATTACCCTTTAAAAACTCTGAAATTACCTCATTTCCCTCGTATTCCAAAGGTTTGGCAAAAGAGGGAGCTTCAAGCACTTTATCCTCAAAACTCTCTACATCTAACGACGCGCTATTTCCAAGCACACCCTCTACATTTCTAGAAATGGCATCACACAACACTAGACTTGCTAATTCCCCGCCTGTTAAAATATAATCGCCTATTGAAAATATCTCATCTGCATATACCTCAATCACTCTCTCGTCTATACCTTCATAGCGCCCTGACACAAACACAATATGCTCTTTTTTTGCTAATCTCTTGGCATCATTCTGCGTAAAACGCTTAGCTACGGGAGAAAGAAAAACGATATGTGCCTCGGGGGAATCTTTCTTTAATTTTTTTAAAGCATCCGTAAGAGGCTGAACCGTCATCAGCATACCTGCACCGCCTCCGACTATGGGAGCATCTACACGCTTATACTTATCTGCGGTAAAATCACGAGGATTATAAAAATCGATAGAGATTATTTTCTCTTCTAAAGCCCGTTTTAAGATACTTTCATCAAAATATCCTTTAATAAGGTTAGGGAAGAGTGTCACAAAAGAAAAATACATCATCACTCTCCTTAAAGTAAAAATAACCTTCAAACAGTTTGCCCAAGATAAAAAAAATCTCTTACTAACTCGCTTCTAATATATCCCTTGCATCTTGCGTATAAATAATTTTACGATCTATATCAACATGAAGTATATATCTATTGATATAAGGCAATAAAAAAGATTGGGGCAATCCGCTTTGTGAAAGTGCCCTGTCTGTATGGATATAAAGATAGTCTGTCTCACCTATACGCTGGATATCTTCAACCCTTCCCGTACATATCTCTGCATCGATAATATTACATCCTATAATATCAAACCAAAAATGCTCCCCCTCTTTGAGTTCACAATTTTGTTTTGTCTCTTCCTCGCTTGCAAAAAATTTTGTATTTGTAAGCTTTTTTGCATTATCGATACTCTCATAGCCTCTAAACTTAATAATACCTTTAACAATATCGACAAATGCAATAGTCAAATCACCACGATTGGTATGATATGTCCGACCTGCTCTAAATTGCTCCGGAAAGTCTGTATAGATATAAAACTTTAAATTACCCCGAAGTCCTACCGTCCGGCCAATTTGGGCAATCAGCGTTTTATCATTCGACATATCTCAAGATACTTCTTTTACATGAATACGGTAGTTTTTTCCACCTTTTGCTTTGCAGGCAGAGACTACTGTCTTCATCGCATTAATCATTTTTCCCTCTTTTCCGATAAGCTTACCTATATCTTCACGCTGTGCAAAAATAGTAATCTCATCCGTCTCTCTATCCGCCTGCACATGTTTAACTGAAATATCTTCCGGATTTTCAACCAATAGCTTGGCATACGACAACAAAAAGTCAGCTACCATACAAACTATTTCTTACCGGCTAATCTTTTCACGGTAGGGCTCATTTGTGCACCGACAGATATCCAATAATTTAATCTCTCTTCATCCAAAGTAAGTTCTTTATTAGAAGAGACTGGATTATAATGACCGATAGCTTCTATCCATCCGCCATCTCTTCTTTTTCTGCTATCTGTTACTACAATTCTGTAAAACGGTCTCTTTTTTCTACCCATTCTTGTCATTCTAATCACTGTCATATTATGTCCTTTGATCTTATCTTCTGTTTCCAATATATAAATGGACTGCTTAAGATATAAGCGCCCTCATATAAGCTCTGACAACTATTTTTAATGACTAAAACACTCATCAAGGCTTTATTAAAACGAGATTCTAGCATAAAAGCACTAAATATAATATTAAGATTGCGGCATCAACGAGGAATATTTGGCATACCTCCACCCTCTTGCATTTGTGCCATCATCCTCTG
>JALSJI010000051.1 GCA_026989435.1 Sulfurovum sp. | reverse complement strand
CTAGATTATCGTCACTATATTTCCAATATCTTCTATCTTGGTGCCAACGTGTATCTGTACTATAAAAAGGCATCTTTGTCATGATAGAATTATGATGTGCTGTAGTCAAAACCACATCATCATCTAAAATTTGTTGTAAAACAGGTCTTATTTTTTCATCTTCCATCCAGGCTTTAAACAAACTATCTCTATCGTACACTTGACGTAAACGACGGACAATTAGTTTTTCATCTTGCTCCTCATGGGAAGTATAATCAGTCACTAAAGTACGATATGTTTTACTACGTCTATCGTAGCCAATTTCTGTTTCTATTGGCTCTATTTTCCTTTCTAAATGTTCCTTAGCAACAGCCAAAATATCATTACAACGCTTTGTATCCAAAAACCTACGTAAGACAATGTAGCCGTCTTTCTGAAATTGTGCTAACTGCTCTGCACTAAGTTGCATAAGAGTACCTTTAGAAAAATATTATTGTTCATTATAGCGTAATATTTTCTATAAATTCTACTTCATCCTGCCTAATAATTAAGGCGTCAATAGAAAATGACATAGTTATGTTATGACTTTTCATATAGTATTGTGCAGAGTTGATGACCTTGCGTATTTTTGAAGGTGTAAGATTATAAACAGGGTCAAAATCTCTGCGTCCAGACTTCACTTCAATAAAATGTAAGGTATCTTCATACCTTGCAATAATGTCAATCTCACCCAGTTTTCTGGCAAAATAATTACGTTCTATAATAACAAACCCTTCTTGTTGTAAAAATTGAGTTGCTACATTTTCACTTTTATCACCAAAAATTTTGGGTAGTTCACGCATCCTATCTCCTTGCTGTCAAAATATACTCTATATGACTATCTATTAAGATAGTTTTGACGCTATTTAATCCTTCAGCATTATAAAATAAGAGTAAATCACTCTTATTTAACTCAAAATCAAGTTCTTATTAATCTTTCTTCGTTATTATCCAATCAAAATTATACCTAAAGGATTAACGATGTCAACAATAAACGTAGCACAAGAATGTGGATGTTTCAAAAGAAGCCCACTTGAGAATAACAAACAATTTGAAAACAAAGATGATGCACTCATTGAAGCCATGTCAATGCACAAACACATGAATGAAAAATTCTGTGGAAAACACAGTTTCGAGCTTAGTGAAAATGGTGATGATTTTGTCATCGCTATGAAAGCACCAGCTGCTGCTCAACCAACAGCTGGCGGATGCTGTGGTGGTGGACACTGCAGTTAAGTCACCTTCATAAAATTACACGATAATACGTAGCAATACGTATTATCATTCTCTCTTCTATTAAACTTCAAACTAGTTATCAATATAATCTCATTCACACATTTAAATCGCTCATGTTTTTCTTTCTTTGGTTCGTTATCTTTCTTTTGTCCTGAGACAAAAGAAAGATAACGAACAGAGAGTTTCAATACCACAATACGCACATAAGGCAGTATGTAAATCCAATCAAATATTCAAATTATTATTTAAAATTCCCAAACACCAACGGTGCTTTCAAATCTAACTTCTTCACTTCAGCCATTACCGCTTGTAAATCATCGATTTTCTTCCCAGACACTCGTACTTCATCCCCTTGTATAGACGGTGTGACTTTCACTTTCATCGCTTTTATGGCTTTAACTATCTGCTTTGCTTCATCTTTGTCTATCGTATCTACGATGCGGTAAATCACTTTGGTGTTACCACCGCTTATTCCCTCAGTTTTCACCTCTTCTAGTGACTTCCCTGCGATGTTACGCTTAATGAGTTTAGAGATGAGTATATCTTTGAGTGCGTCTATCTTTGAGTCTGTAGAAGAGCTAAGAGAGAGTGTCTTTGCTTGCTCATTCAAGTTTATCTCTGCTTTAATCCCCTTAAAGTCAAAACGCGTCGCTACCTCTTTCTCTGCCATCACGATAGCATTCTTCATCTCCATCATGTCTAGCTTTGCTGTTATATCGAAATAGTGGTCTTTTGCCATTTTAGTTCTCCTTTGTTAAAATCTTTTTACTATACCTTGTTTTTTACCATCAATCTTTTGTACATCAATTTCAAAACTATCTGGTGCTTCAAGTCCAATAATTACTATTGGTACAGATAATACATCTCTTAATGGATTTAGATAAGTCAAAAACTTTTCATATTCACCAACTGCTCCATCAAAACCACCCTTAGTTTTTAAATCTTTTGTTGCACAAATAATCACACCAATTTCAGTTTCAATTTCTTTTTTGACATGATTTAATTCACCAGCTAAAACTGGCTTAATCAGGTTCCATGCTATTGCTTCTCCATGGTTAAATGCCACTTCTACAGATATACTATCTTTTGCAAAATCAAGTCTCCACCGATTCCCACTATATTCATCATCTTGAAAAATATAACTTTCTTCATTCCAACCTAAATGTACCAATTTTACTTTTAAAATATTATTGATTGATTCAGAGATACTTTTTGCTAATCTAGGATTACCTTCGTGATGCTCAATTATTTCATCATCTGTCATGCTATCTATCGCAGATAATAGTTCGTTCCATACTGTACTGAACGTTGGCTCATTATTTAAAATAATCTCAGCATGACGGAATGAATGTATTCTATATCTCACAATCTACCTCTTCTAAAAGTGTCTTCCCAATTCTCTCAACAATCCCAATCACCAAAGCATTACCCATCAAAAAAGCTCTCTTTGTGTCTAGTACACCA
>JALSJI010000050.1 GCA_026989435.1 Sulfurovum sp. | reverse complement strand
TTTCAAAATAGACTTTTTATGCACTCCTATGATGCTAACATAGACAATGAAAATGCCGATATTCTCACAAAAATATTCGATGGACCGCTTGTTGTAGGTGAATGGATTAACCTAGAACACTATTTTTCAACTGTTGATAACAAAATTTATGGAGCCGGCTCAAAAGTCTATCATAATGTAGTCTCAAAAGTAGGCGTCTATAATGGAAACTACTCTGATTTACAAATTGGCTTACCTACACAATCTGTCATTAGTGAATCAGAAGCATATCATGAGCCAGTGAGACTTCTTACATATATGGAGGCACCATTGGAAAAAGTAGGAAAAGCAGTAGAAAATTCTATTGCAAAAGAGTTTATACTAAACGAATGGATACGCCCAGTAGTTATTGATAAACAAGCAAAAAAAGTCTACTCTTTTGAAGATGGTGACTTTATTGTTATAAAAGAGTTTTAAACTCATAAAAAAAGGATTACCTATGGAAGAAAAAACTTATACAGTACATATAGAAAACGAGTGTTCATGCTTTAAAAAAAGTGGATTTGAAAATAATTTAACGTATGATAATAAAGCAGATGCACAAATGAAAGCAAAAATTTTAGAGTGTCGCATGAACCAAGAGTTTTGCCATACACATTACTTTGAAGCAGAAGACAGAGGTGATATGATTGTAATAGGTTCTATGGTTAGAGCAGACTTTGAAGATGAGGATGATGACTATTAATCTCATCATCTTCAGCACTTAAACTATTAGCCCTTGAGTGTAAACTTAGGGATATTTACAAAATCAAATTTCTTTTCTAACTCAACGATAGTTTCTTCTATATCTTTCCCTATGAGAACTAAAAATGAACTTTTTATCTCCCCATCATATCTATCATAATGTACATCACCAAAACTGCTATTAACTATCATCGTATCTTCTATATCACCAAGTTTTACAATACCTTTGGCACGATAAATATTTTTGGGTAAAGAGGAAATAAAAGTATCAAATCTCTCAAAAATCGTCTGTTTGATATAAATTGTTTTTGAAATCAGAGGATTACTTGATCGCACAACTTCTTCAACATCATCAAGGTTTTTTATCTCTCCCAATGAAATATCTTCAAATATTTCACGACCTAACTTTCCGTGCGAAGTATGTACAAAATAGTAGTTTTTAAATATAGGTACACCTGTCATAGTATTTTTGATATTATATTGTTCTTTTATCGCTCTTATCTCTTGTTCAATAGCATCTACCTCACCTTCTGAAATCAAATCACACTTATTGAGCACAAGAATATTCGATCCGCCTATTTGGTATTTAAATATATCTTCGTTACTATAGTTGTTATAATTTTTAGAATCTATCACGCATATCACTCCCTCAACGACAATTCCCAATGTATGTAATGAATAATAGATAGGAAAAGGTTCACTGGCCCCAGAAGTCTCTACAAAAAGTATATCTGGTTTATATTTTTGTATAATCTCTTGTACCCCGCTCTCAAACTCTTCAGAAAGTTGACAACAAATACAGCCTTCTGATATCTCAAGAACTTCAGAGTGTACATTTTTAAAAATTGTACTATCTACCCCAATATCACCAAATTCATTGACAATAATAGCAATATTTTTATCCGGGAAATATTCTTTAAGCGAATGAGTAAGCATTGTAGTTTTACCAACACCTAAAAATCCTGTAATCACAAATGAGGAAATCATAACAAATACCTTAACATATATAAAAGATAGAGATAAGAGTGACAGAATAGTACAATCTTCTTGTAATCCATCTAGGAGAGATATTTGTGCAAAAATGCACAAATAAAATTATATGACTCTTTCACCTTGAACCATAGAAGCTGACTCAAGTATTTGGTCAAGACCAACCTCTTTTGCCCATGCTTCTGTCAAGTCATAAGCAGCAGATGCAGTCTCTAGGTTCTTTTCAATCAAGTCTAACTTTTTCTTAAACTTCTTTTCAATAACTGAGTCAAGTGTTGCAGTACCACCTGAGGCTGTATATTTTTTAAGGAATCTGTCCTTAATACCCTCTTCAATAGCAGGCTTATCTATTGTACCCAATGCACCGAAAAGAGCTCCTAGCATAGCCATATTTGTTGCAAGCTCGGTACCGGCTTTCTCAATTGCAAATTTAGTAAAGTCTCTAGTAAGAACCTTTACATTCATAGAATCCAAAAACTTTTTATCTTCACTGGTTAATAAGTCTGCATCTGAATTGATAATAACCAAGCCATTCTCTTTAATACCGGCATAAAAAGGCATTGTATATGATTTTCCCATCGTAATAACTTGTGGATGGTAAATCATAATAATGTCAGGATATATTACCTCTCCTCTATCATAAATAGGTACGGTACCTATTCTAGTATAAGACTCAGAAGGTGCCATTCTTTTTTCTGCACCAAAGAAAGGATTTGAAACAGCATAATACCCTACCGTATCTGCAGCTGTAGCAGCTATATGAGCAGCTGTAACAGCACCCTGTCCACCTAAAGCAGGCATTCTAATCTTTATTGAATCTTTAGCCATTATAGAAGTCCTTCTTTTTTACATTTTTTTAGATAATCCGAAGCTGCATCCGAAACATATTTGAAGTCTTCAAATCTATCTTTATCCTGTTCTTTCATTTCCCATAATCCTTCGTTGGCGGCAAGACCGATTTCAAGAATACATGGTGTATAAAGGTGTATATATGTCGGTCCTATTTCTCTGGCAATCAATACGGCTTCTCTAAGAACTTTTGCCACTTTTTTAGGTGCTGATGCAGTCAATTTTACTGAATATGCACACCCTGAAGTTACGGCAAGTTCCCACATAGGTACTTTGTCAAACACTTTACCCTTAGGTGCCATTTTAAACACTTGACCTTTAGCTGTCGAACCAGACTCCTGTCCACCTGTATTTGCATATACTTCATTATCAAAACATATCGTTGTAATTTTCTCCTGTCTAAAGAAAGACTGAAGCGTATAATCAAGACCGATATCTATAGTTGCACCATCCCCTGCTAAGACGACAACATCTTTCGTTTTGTCCGGGAATCTCCATCCTAGCGTCCTTTTGATACCAGATGCAACAGCATTTTGGTTACCAAACATTGAATGCACCGTATGCAATGCAATATGAGGAAACATTAATGAAGTACATCCCGTTGAGTTGACAATAATCGTCTCTTCAGGTACAGGCAATGAAGCAAGTATATACCTCAATGCTGCCGCTTCGGGACAACCTGCACACAAAGAGTGCTCTTCTAATATCTCTTTTTTATCTGTAAGGTCAGAAATACCACGCTTCTCAACACTCTCTCCTGCCCATGTAGCATTATCTTCAAGATCGATAATCTCTTGAGGCATTATATCCCTAAATTCGGGATTTATTTTATAAATATCTACTGACATTTTATGCTCCTTTCTTTAAGCCCGTGTTTTCAAACACTTCTTGTAATATTGCTTCTGCCGGCATACTCATACCGCCTGCAACTCTTGGTCTTCCTACAATTTTTGCATCACATTTTCCGTAAAGTGATTTAGAAACCTCTTTTTCCAACCAACCAACAATGTTGAATTCAGGAACAAAAATATACTTGACATCTTTTACTGCCTCAAGCAACTCTTCATGCGGGAAAGGTCTAATCGTTCTTAATTTAACCACTTTAGATTTTACGCCTAGCTTTGTTAACTCTCTCTGTGCCTCTTTTGCTTGATGTGCCGCCGTACCACATGCAACAAATGCTACTTCGGCATCTTCGTCACCTGTAGTATGTGCAAGACCGTTCAAATAGTGTCTAGCATACGGCTTAGAACGCTCTACAGCAGATCGTACCTCCCATTGCCAAGAGGCATGCGTTGCATAAGAGATATAATTTGACTTCATAACAAACGGATCTCTCAAAAATCTTCCCGGAGGCATCTCTGAATCAATCGGAGGCAATGGTGCCGCATAAGGATTGTAAGGTCTTAAGGCAATATCATCAGGAGGAAGCATTACTGCCTCTCTTGTGTGAGAGACAAAAAAACCATCCACGGATGTAATAATAGGCACGTGTACATCTGGTTGCTCTGCTACAGTAAATGCTGCAATAGACATGTCAAACAATTCTTGAACATTCTCTGCATACCAAATCATACATCCTGTCTCTAACAAGAAAGAGACCTCTAGGTTATCTGGCTGAATACTTAACGGAGAGTTAATACCTCTAGCCATCAAAACAAGCTGACAAGGTATTCTAGTTCCAGACCATGTCGGAAAATTTTCCATAGCTCTAAGCGTACCTGGACCCGATGTAGTTGTAATCGTCCTGGCACCTGCCATAGAACATCCCTGCACCTCTGACATTACGCCAAACTCATTTTCACCCCTAAAATAAACACCTACGTAACCTTCTGCCCAGAGTTCACCAATAAGATGCGCTGCTTCCGATTGCGGCGTAATAGGGTAAGATACAGAAGCATCCACAGTACATCGTTTTACTGCTTCTTTAAGTACTTCTGAACCGGTCATAAAGTGTTTTTCTCTAGGAGCTTCAAAAAGCATATAGTCTGTTGAAACAAGCTTTTGACCTGACCAGTTTTTCTCTTCTGTCATATTTTTTATACTCATAGTCTACTCCTCTTTATTTGCCAAGCTCTTTTTTAACTTCTTTGGCAATTTCTATGAACTTAGCCATCTCTTCTGCATGCTGATCCCTAATAGTAGCCATGGCATCTTCATGTCCTGAGAGTCCGCAAATAGCAGCCGTATAGCAATCGGTCTCTGAACGTATCATTTTAAGTGCAACATTTGCATAATGACAATGTACGCCTACAAAAATACAAGCTTTTATATCATTATGCCAAATTGTTAAGTTTGGATGGTTTGGGTTAATCTCTACCTCAGCATCAATTTTCGGATATTTTGGTCGATAATCATACATTGGTATCATTTTAGCATTTAATACCTCTGCCATCTCTTTAATTAATGTTGCTTTCTTTTTTGCTTCATCATTCCATGCATATAAAACTTGTGGACCCGGGAATATGGTAGCATTGTCTCGTGTCAACATCATTTTTGCTATCTCTCCCATCGCTACCTCTTCATCGACTATCTCTGTCAATAGCAATGCCTTTCCTTTCGGTGGGGTAAGTAGATCATCATAATATGCAACCGGATATGGTGAATAGTGTGCTGGACCTAAATTTGCCATTTTATCTCCTAAAATTATATTTTAAAATCAGCACCATATGTATAAAACTTACCCTTTATAAAAAGAGTGGGTTTTATACATAATGATGCCAATATATTTCCTCAAGTTAGAGAAGATCTCCAACTTAAATTTTTACTCCTCGTCCGGAGTAACCATTGCCATTTCTATACAATCTCTGTTAAGAAGATCCGAACATACATATACACAAATAGCACATCCCTTACATCTATCTTCATCAACCCATGAAGTTCCATTTTCATTACCGTGTTTAGGCTCTTTATCATACATCAGTGTATTTGCCTCTGGACAATAAAGTGTACACATATTACATTTATATGTTGAACACATCTCTGAATTTACTTTTGCTACATAATACATAGTTTTCCTTTTATCTTTAAATTATATTTTCTATTTTATCATTTAAATCTAGCTAGAATAGTTCCCTAAACTGCCAAATCAATAACCAAATCATCACTCGTTAAGTCAATGCTGTCTGCAAGTTCAAATGTTTTATTAATAACTTCCATATTTTTTGCAAGCAACTCTTCTTTTTTCTTAAACTTTTTCTCAATAGCAGAATCTAGTGACGCCGTACCGCCGGAAGTAACAAAAGAGGTTCCTAAAAATCTCTCTCTTACGGCTTTTTCAATATTATCTTCGGTAACAAGCTGCGTAAGCCCTAAAACCATACCCATCATTGCCATGTTTGTTGCAAGCTCTGTACCTGCTATTTTAAGTGCCAACTCCGTAGCATCAAATTGCACTACCTTTGCATTAAGCTTTGTAAGAACTTGAATATCTTCCTCTTCAAGTACATTTACGGATGTATTGATAATCACAAGAGAATCTTTTTTCAAACCTGTATAAAAAGGCATTGTATAAGACTTCCCGTGTGTGACAACTTGTGAATGGTAAATCATAATAATATCCGGGTAAACCACTTCACCTACTTCATAAATAGGTTCAGAAGAAGCTCGTACGTATGCTTCAACCGGAGCCATCCTTTTTTCCGAACCAAAAAATGGAACCAAAGAGGCATATTTGCCGGCATTATCCATACAAGAACCAAGGATATGGGCTGTTGTCACAACCCCTTGTCCGCCTAGACCGGAGATACGCATATTGTATCTTTTTCTTTTTGCAATTGATGCCATATTAACTTACCTCTCTTTTTTTCTTAGATTCAATAGTTGCAAATAGCTCTTTAGCTTCAGGAGTCATATACTCTTCAAAAGCAAAGCGCCCTTTTTCCTTCTCTTTTGCATCTCTAAATACATCAGGTGTAGGAATTGAGTACTCAATATTACATGATGTATAAGCATGAATAAATGTAGGGCCAAGTTTTCTTGCTGCAAAAATTGCTCTTCTAATGGCTTTTGATGCTTTATTAATATTGGTAGGAGACATCTTTACAACATACACGCATCCTGCAGTAATTGCCAACTGTGTTGCAGGCATTTTACCAAAGTTCTTTCCTTTTGGAGACATCTTAAGCACGGCACCTTCTACAGACATTCCAGACTCTTGCCCGCCTGTATTTCCATATACTTCGTTATCAAGCATAATTGTCGTGAATTTTTCACGTCTAAACCAAGCATGCATTGTCATAGAAAAACCGATATCCATCATACCGCCGTCACCGGCAATTGTGATTACATCTTTTTGTCTATCTGGAAATCTTTGTCTAAATGCTCTAGTAAGTCCCGAAGCAATAGCATTCTGATCACCATAGTTACCATAAATAAATGGAACCGCAGCTTGAGAAATAGCAAGCCTTCCACATCCTGCAGTTCCAATTGTAACTGTATCTTCAGGGTTTGGAAGTGATGCAAAGATAATCTTAATATAATAAGCCATCCAGCAACCGGAACACATTGGATGCTCCTCTACCAACTCTTTAAACGTTCCCATATTTTTAACGCCTACTTCAGAGTAGTCTTTACCAAATGGACCGTAATCTACCAACTCTACATAATCTTTTGGTAAATATCTCTTAAATTTCGATGCGGGTGTCATATATTTTAAACTCATGTTTTATCCTTTTTATGCTTGTAATATTTCTGATTCCATACCAAGAGCATCATAGATCTCGGTCATAATCAATTCTACAGGCAGCGTCATACCGCCGTATACTCTAGGCCCTTCTACAACAATACCAGAATTTGGTATGGAGGCTTTTACTTCTTTACACAGCCAACCTATAATATTGTGCTCAGGCACAATAACTGTTTTAGCATCCTTTAATGCATCACGAATCTCATCCGTTGGCCACGGTCGAATAGATCTTACCTTTACAAAACCTACACTCAGACCCTCTTCTTGTGCATATCTGTGTGCCTCTCTTGCTTGTGCTGCTGCACACCCTGAAGCCACCAACATTACATCTGCGCCGGGATTTAGCACTTCTACCGGTCCACCAAGATATTGATAGATATATTTCATTGCTCTTCTATTTGAGTCCCAAACCTCTTGCTGCCATACAGAATGAATCAGATAAGACATAAAGTTTGATTTTTGTACCGGAGCATCCCTCTGAATTCTTGCCGGGGGTACTTCGTTATCCATCACGGGTACCGGTGCATGGTATGGATCAGGCTCAGTAAATGCTAACTCTTCAGACATCATATCGACATAACCTTTGGCATGTGTCACAAAGAAGCCTTCCGTTGCTACAGATACAGGAATATAAACATCTACCTTTTCGGTAATAGCAAATGCAGCAAGCGTGAAATCAAATGTGTCCTGCTGATTTTCTGCATGTAGCATCACTATTCCTGAATGCATCAAATATGCCATCTCTATATTATCCGGTTGAATAGAAAGAGGTGCATTAATAACACGTGTCAAAACACCAAGCACACAAGGTACTCTGTGTCCCGGCCAGGAAACAATCGCTTCAAGTCCTCTAAGCAACCCGGGACCAGATGTCGCAGTAAAGACCCTAACTCCTGCTCTTGCAGCACCTGCAATCGCAGACATGGTACCTAGCTCTTCTTCAGCTCTGTAGTACTCTTTGATATGCCCTTGTGCATAAATATCACCAACAAGATGCATTACTTCCGACTGAGGCGTAATAGGATAAGCAATTGCCATATCGACACTTGCCCTTTTCACAGCCTCTGCCATCGCCTGTGCACCTGTTATAAAGTGCTGTTCTCTTGGAGCCTCGTTTAAAAGGTAATCCATATCTTTATATGTTTTATTTAAGCTCATCTATTTCTCCTTTACCTTATTCGACTTCTGCTACGTGTTCACCTTTTCTACTCATGATGAGAGATCTGTACTCACCATAATCAGCAGGTGTAAGATCACCCCAATCCTCTTTTGGTAAAGATGGATTTTCAGGTGGCATTGTCGGAGTATGTTCAATACCCAATTCATTTCTTACTTCAATAAGAATCTCTTTAAATTTCCTAACATCGTCTGCATGTACATCCCTAATAGATGCCATAGCCTCTTCATGACCCATCATTGCACACATTGCAATGGTATAGCAGTCAGTTCCTGCCCTGATCATTCGTAAAGATAAATTTGCATAATGACAGTGTACACCGATAAAGATACATGCTTTAATCTTATTATCTAAAATTGTCAAATTCGGGTGATTTGGATTAATCTCCGCTTTTACATCGATTTTTGGATATTTCGGTCTATAGTCTGGCATAGGAATAATTTTACAATTTGGAATTTCTGATGCCAATTCCAAAATTGCAGCTGATTTATCCGCAACATCATCCTTCCAATCCCATAATACTTGCGGACCGGGGAATATCGTTGGGTTTTTTCGTGTCAGCAATGCTTTGGCAGCATCTCTCATCGCCTCTTCTTCCGATACGATATTACCGTATAATAATGCTTGTCCTTCAGGCGAAAGCTCAACACCCATAGATGGCGCCGATTGCGGCATATAGCCGACTGGACCGACTTCTATTTTTTTTGACATATTTGATTCTCCTTAATAAATGTTATCAAACAATGATATTTGACTTCAGCTTATAAGCTAAGGCATCCTATCTAAATTATGTCCATATTTTGCTAAAAAAGCAAATATTCACCATTTAGAACCTCATAAGTGTGTAATACAGTAATCATTTTTACTTAAATACAGCTTGTTCTAAACAATATATGTCATAAATTTTACATTGCCATAACAACCTAATCGTCAATTTTGGCTGAAATACAGTTCAATTTTATCGCCATATACTATTTAAAACCCTTACCTTATACTTACAATATATTCAATCATTATAAAATCTAACTTAATGAAGATGAATCATAGGAAAAAACCATGTTTAACAAAGAAGAGACGTGTATTATCTCTACAACATCATATCACTGCTTTTTCTCTTTTAAAATCCAATTTTTATATTTATTTAAAATATTGTGCAAAAAACTTCTCTACCATCCGTTCAAAGTAATCCATCCTATCTCTCCCTTTAGGCATTTTTTTACGCAACTGTTTCATGTTTTTTAAAAACTCATCTACCGAATCAGGGATAGTATCCTCAAAGAATTGCCTCAATTTTTTACTAAACGCAGGTGATGCACCCCCTGTAGAAAAAGCAACAATCAACTCCCCTTTTTGCATATATGAAGGAAAAATAAAATCACAATATTCAATACTATCGACAACATTAACCAAAGTTCTGCTCATTCTTGTATCTTGATAGATACTTTTTTGCAGTGACGGTGTATCCGTAGCAACAATAATCATATCAAAGCCCAACCTGTCTGTAGAGACATAGGCACGTTGGTAGAGTGTCAAACCATGTCTATTTACGAGAGAGACTATCTTTTTATTTACTTGGATAGCAACAATAGTAATATCCTGTGTAAAATCCAAAAGTTTTTCAAGTTTTTCTTCTGCAATTTTTCCACCGCCTACAAGTAAAACACGGGCATGATCCATCTTTACAAATGCCGGAAAATATGACATGACACCTTCTCCATTATCTCTTCTCTTATCTCAATGACTCTACCTACCACAATCAATACAGGTGTGGGCAGAGACTTCGCCTTTTCATAAATATTTTCCAATGTGCCAATAAGCACTTTTTCATCTTTTCTACTACCACGGCTAATTACCGCAATAGGATATGTTTTTGGCTTTCCGATATTGATTAATTGAGTACATATTGTCCGTAATTGATGCAATCCCATCAGAAAAATAATTGTCTCATCCTCTTTAAATATCTTCCAGTCTATTTGTGCATATCCCTTCTCGGGAGCTTCATAAGCCGTAACAACACGAAAAGATGCCGATTTACCCCTATGCGTAATAGGGATATTTGCCATTTCCGGTACAGAAATTGCAGAAGTAATTCCGGGAATAAATTCAAAATCGATACCTTTAGATGCCAAAAAAAGTGCCTCCTCTCCGCCACGACCAAATACCACGGAATCGCCACCTTTTAGACGTACTATATTTTTAAATATTAGTGCTTTTTCATACAATAACCGATTGATCTCCTCTTGAGGCATAATATGGTGCCGGTTTGCCTTGCCGACATAAATGCATTCACATGCTTCTTTTGCCTCTTTTAATATATCCCTATTTACCAATCTATCATAAATAATCACATCTGCTTCGCGTATGACACGCAATGCTTTCAATGTCAACAGTTCTATATCGCCGGGCCCTGCTCCCGTTAAATATACCTTTGCCAATCGATGCACCTTTTTTACCAAATTTTCCAAACAAAAGTGGAATCTAAACTATAACATTCTACAACATAATGGAGTATTAACAGCTTTTTGGATATGATTTATATCAAATTTACAGACAAACATGACATATAGATGAAAAAAAACAAGGCTCATAGATGAACAAGGCAAAATATATATGGATGGACGGCGTATTTACCCCTTGGGATGAAGCAAAAGTACACATCCTTACCCATACCCTGCACTATGGAAACGGTGCTATAGAAGGAACCAAGGCATACCCCACTGCCGATGGGAGATGTGCTATTTTTAAACTATATGAACATACCAATAGGCTTTTAAATTCAGCCAAAATGACTCTCATGCATGTACCCTATACTGCAGAAGAACTCAATGATGCACAGATAAAACTGCTGCAAAAAAATGCACTCTTTAACGGAGCCTATATACGCCCGCTTGCATATCTTGGCTATGGGGTTATGGGACTCTATCATAAAGAGTGTCCGGTTAATGTCTCTATCTCCGCATGGGAGTGGGGTGCATATCTCGGAGAAGAGGGTTTAAAAAAAGGCATTCGTCTAAAAATATCCTCAATGACCAGAACACCCAATACTTCTAGTATGGGCAAAGCCAAAGCCGTTGCAAATTATCTCAACTCTCAAATGGCTAAATTTGAAGCGGTTGAAGCAGGATATGACGAAGCGCTACTACGGGATGATCAAGGATATATTGCAGAAGCATCAGGAGCATGTTTTTTTATGGTAAGAGACGGAAAACTCATCTCCCCGCCGTCTGACAACACGCTAGAGTCGATTACCCAACAAACCATTATCGACCTTGCGGAAGATATGGGGATAGAGGTTATTCGTCGTCGTATCAGTCGTGAAGAGACATATATTGCTGATGAGTGTTTTCTAACAGGCACTGCAGCAGAAGTCACTCCGGTACGTGAAATTGACGCACGTGTCATCGGTTCCGGATCACGCGGTTCACTCACAGAAAGATTACAGACAGCATACTTTGACGTTGTAGCAGGGAAAAACCCAAAATACGTTCAACACTTAACTTATATTAACTAATATTTAAAAAAGGAAATCTAATGCCGGCAGATATGAATGACTACTTTAAAAAGAAAAAACCAGGTGGAAACACCAATCAAAACAGTGATGGAAACGGTAGGGGGAGAAATTTTGAAAACCCACTAAATAATGTACCAAAAGGATTACCAAGTTGGGCTATTATACTAGGTGCGATAATACTGGCACTGGTTTTACTCAAACCTTTTACTATCATCAATTCCGGTGAAGTGGGAATTAAAGTAACGACCGGAAAATTCCAGTCAGAACCATTGATGCCGGGACTTCATTTCTTTATTCCTCTTTTGCAAAAAGTCATACCTGTCAATACCCGAGTAAGACTCATTACCTATACCAATGACTCCTCTATTGCATTAGGCGACAGATACAAAGGTTTTGAAGGAGGTCTTAGAAAAAATAAAGCGATCCCCGTGCTTGATAGACGCGGCTTGACAGTCAATATTGACCTAGCAGTACAATATGCCCTCAAAGCAGAATCTGCTCCTACAACCATTGCAAAATGGGGCTCTAGCTGGGAAGAAAAAATTATTAACTCAAAAGTAAGAGAGGTTGTCAGAGATGTGGTCGGAAAATATACTGCCGAACAGCTTCCCGAAATGAGAAATGAAATCGCCTCTGCAATTCAAACCAAAGTAAGACAGAGCGTAGAATCACTGCCTAACCAACCTGTTATTCTCTCTTCCGTAGAACTTAGAAATATTGTGCTTCCTCCAAAGATAAAAGAGAAAATAGAACAGGTACAAGCAGCCAAACAAGAAGTGACCATTGCGGAACAAGAGAAAGAAAAAGCTAAACAACTAGCGCAAAAAGAAGCAGAAATTGCAAAAGGTATTGCGGAGAAAAATCGTATTGAAGCACAAGGACATGCTGATAAAATCCGTATTGAAGCCCAAGAACAAGCCAAAGCAAATAGACTCATTTCAGATTCTCTTACGCAAGCACTTCTAGAACTGGAGCAGATTAAAACACAGGCAAAATTCAATGAGGCACTCAAAGTAAACAAAGATGCACAGATATTCCTTACACCCGGTGGATCAGTGCCAAATATTTGGGTAGATGCGAAAGGAAAAGGACAAAAAGCTGCCTCTGTTACTGCAGAGTAGTCCTTTACTCCTTTCTACCCTGCTTCTAAACTTTGTAACACTTTTAAAAAAATAGCGGAGATACAATCTGTATGAATATAGACTGGAATAAAACCCCTCTCATCCCTGCCGTCGCACAAGAAGATGAAACAAATGAAGTTCTTATGCTTGCCTATATGAACAAAGAGGCATTTGAACTTACTATGAAAAGCGGGTATGCACACTATTTCAGCAGAAGCAAACAGCGTATATGGAAAAAGGGTGAAAGCTCAGGGCATACACAAAAAATAAAAGATATTCTCCTAGACTGTGATGCAGACACCTTGATACTCAAAATCAAACAAAACGGTGTTGCCTGTCATACGGGACGCAAAAGCTGCTTTTTTACCTCTCTCATACAAGAGAGGACTATCTTAGATCAAGAAGTAAATACCGATATTATCTATGGGATAGTCGATACACTATACCATACTATTTTAGAACGTAAAAATGGGCCCGAAGATCAAAAGTCATGGACAAAAAAACTCTTAGACGACAAAGAACTCTTACTCAAAAAAATACGCGAAGAGGCAGAGGAAGTCTGTGTCGCCATCAACAAAGAAGATGATGAACAAGTGATCTACGAATCTGCCGATTTACTCTACCACACACTTGTAGGATTAGGCTACAGAGATATCTCTCCGGATAGGGTTAGACAGGAGTTGCTTAGACGATTTGGGATGAGTGGAATTGCCGAAAAAGAAAGTAGAAAAAAATAAAGAAAAAAGAACCTCTTTATATCTCTCCGCAGCTTGGACTCTCCGCATTTCCGCCTGCAAAATAGTTCCCGTCAAAACTTACTAGTGAATAGTTTCTATCTTTTCCCAGTGACTCTTTCAGTCCCTCTATGGATAAAAAACCAAGAGAATCTGCACCCATACGTTTTGCTATCTCACTAGGTGTATATTTGGTAGAAATAAGCTCCTCCCTAGTAGGCGTATCTATCCCATAACGGCAAGGAAATTTTATCTCAGGAGATGCAATACGCATATGTACCTCTGTGGCTCCCGCCTCCTTGAGCATACGTACGATCTGTTTAGAGGTGGTACCTCGTACCAAAGAATCATCTATAATGGCCACACGCTTCCCTGCAATTAAATGTTCAATAGGAGAAAGTTTCATTTTTACTTTTAAATCACGGATAGCTTGTGTAGGCTCGATAAACGTACGTCCCACATAATGATTACGCACAATCCCCATCTCAAAAGGGACACCTAAAACTTCTGCATAGCCTCTAGCAGCTGCCACACCAGAATCCGGTACAGGCAAAACCAAATCTATGTCAGTCGGAGTTTCCTTTGCCAATCTCTTACCCATCTGTAAACGCATCTTATAAACATTTTTTCCGTCTATGATACTATCCGGTCTAGCAAAATAGATATACTCAAATGCACAAGGATGATAATCAACATTCTCAAATACCATTTGTGATGTTGGCTCTTTACCCTCTTCAAATATAAGCATCTCTCCTGGCTTAACGTCACGGATGAACTCTGCCCCTACTAGATCAAATGCACATGTCTCAGAGGCTACAATATACCCGCCATCTGAAAATCTACCAAGACTGAGGGGACGTATGCCAAACCTATCGCGAATCACAAACATCTTTTTACGACTCTGAATTGCCAAACAGTATGCACCTTCTATTTTGGTAAGCATGTCTTTAATACGATCTTCCAAAGAGTTCTTTTCCGATTTTGCTATCAAATGAATAATATTCTCAGTATCCATATCTGTTTGAAAAATAGCACCTTTATCTATGAGTGCTTGACGAACCTCTTGTTTATTGACCAAATTTCCGTTATGTACAACGGAAATCTCACCTAACTTATATTTAGCAAAAACAGGCTGCGCATCACCGACTGAGTCACTTCCTGCTGTAGAGTATCGATTATGCCCTACAGCACATCTTCCCCTAAGTCCATCCAAAATATCTTGATAAAATACATCTGTAACCATACCTCTCTTTTTATAGACTGTCAGTCTCTTCCCGTCTGTTACCGAAATGCCTGTTGCCTCCTGACCACGATGCTGCATAGAAAAAAGTGAATAATAGGCTACGGTTGAAGCCTTCTCTACCCCAAATACACCTACAATGGCACACATCTTATCTCCCCTTTTGTCTCAAATAACATACAATATAAAGAGCCAAGAATTTTTTTCATACTGTAAATTGCTTATTTCTAAATCCCAAGAGAGTCGTTAATAGAATAAAAACCACTCTCCTGTCTAACCAACCATTTTGCTACTCTAATGGCACCTTTAGAGAATGTCTCTCTGCTTGTTGCAGTATGATTAAGCTCTAAAAACTCCCCGTCATTATAAAACCCTACCGTATGACGCCCTACAATATCTCCCCCTCTTAAAGCCATAATACCAATCTCATCTTCGCTTCTTGCACCAATTTGTCCATCACGACCGCTCACTCTTACCTTGTCTAACTCTAAACCTCTGCCTTTTGCAGCAAATTCACCCAAAGTAAGTGCCGTACCGGAGGGAGCATCCACCTTATGCCTATGGTGTTGTTCGACAATTTCAATATTAAAATCCTCTAGCGTACGTGATACTTGTTCAACAAGCTGCTTAAGCAAAGCAATACCTACGGACATATTAGAGGCATAAAGCAAAGGCATCTTTGTTGATGCTTCTCTCATCAAATTATTTTGATGCTCATTAAGACCAGTAGTAGCTATAACCAAAGGAGTGGGATTTTCAAGAGCCGCTTCACAAAGTGCTTGTGTCGCTATGGGTACGGAAAAATCAATCACCACATCACAATTTTTCAATACTGCCTCTATACTGTTTGTTACCACGATATCAGCAGGAAGATCACGCTTAAGTTCAGTACTTACATGTACTGTACTTAATGGTAACTCATTGTCATGCAATAGTGCATCTACTAAGAGATTACCTACCCTGCCCGAAGCACCTACTATGCCTACTTTATGAATATCTGCCATCACTTACACTCCTAAATATGATAAAATGACTTCTGGTTTCTCATACTTTAATCATTCATTATACACTTTAAATACTTGGTTCATAATTTTTAGAAGATATTTTTGGAAAGGAATCTCTGATATGTTTAATTAGCCTGTTATCGGCAATCTCTTGCAATCTATTTTGTACTACAAAACATGATATACAAGAGAAAGATAAGACATTGCTTTTTTACAATTACAATATTGCGTTAAGCTTGTCTGCAAATGCATCTTTAGAAGCTGCACCTACCATTTGATCTACCATTTCACCATCTTTAAAGAAAAGAATTGACGGAATAGAACGAATTCCGTACTTTACGGCAATTTCCTGCTGTTCATCCGTATTGACTTTTGCTATAGTCGCTTTTCCCTCAAAATCTTCAGCCAACTCCTCTATAACCGGAGCAATCATTCTACAAGGACCACACCATGGAGCCCAAAAGTCCACCATTGTTACACCCTCAGCGATTGTTTCATCAAAATTATCATTGGTCAATTCTACATATTTTGCCATCTGTTCATTCCTTTTATCTTGTTAATTTTAAAAAATTATAGCGTAATTTCATTATAAAACTATTGTAGAAACTTATGTTTTATATAAATGTCTATACAATACTCATAAAAGATGTGTAGGAATAGGACTTTTTTTATCCAAATGAGACAACAGGTAGTACAATTTCCGGAAACTGCGCAGATCGCGTTCCCTCTAGGGCTTTGGTTTTAGCCCCTTTTACCGTATAGACAAAAGAAAATTTTGGCTTATCGCTTCTATTTTTATTAGCCCTGTGCAATAACAATGAGTGAAACAGTACGACATCCCCTTTTTGTAAATCCGTAGAAACTTTGGATGCTATTATTTTTTGATTTTTTACACACTCTTGGGAAAAATACTCTTTCTCGTCAAACTGCTCCGAATCAAAATGCATCCGATGACTTCCAGGAATAAACTCCAATACACCATTTTGACCTGTCTCTTGATCAAGTGCAAGCCACACACTTACCAAATTATTATCACTATAACGCCAATAACGTCTATCCTGATGCCATCTGGTTTCACGGCTGCAATAAGGCATCTTCGTCATAATAGAGTTATGATGCGCCGTAACCAAAACAACATCATCATCCAAAATCTGTCGTAAAACAGGTCTAATTTTATAATCTTCCATCCATGCTTTAAACGCACTATCTCTATTATACACCTGCCGTAAACGACGAACAATTATTTTTTCATCTTGTTCCTTATATGAGGTATAATCCGTCACTGAAGTACGGTATGCTTTACTGCGTTTTATATATCCGATTTCTGTCTCTATAGGCTCAATCTTCTTTTCTAAATGCTCCTGCGAAACAGCCACTATTTCATCACAACGATAACTATCCAAAAACCCCCGCAAAACCAGGTAGCCGTCCTTATGAAATTGTGCCAACTGTATTGCACTAAGTTGCATCATACTACCTTTAACAAAATATGAGTATCCAATGAACTACCCCGCTGCAAGCAACGGGGTATCCATTTCCGTTCAAGCTTACAAGTCAAATTTTAGCTGACCCGTAT
>JALSJI010000049.1 GCA_026989435.1 Sulfurovum sp. | reverse complement strand
CTTGAACTCCGCGTTATAGCTCTTTTTCTTTTTACTTATTATAAAACTCCTCTTTTCTCTTCTCTTATTGTATCGAATCTGAAAGATCGAGCGAAGAATAGTTGTCTAGGAATTTGGGGGCATTATATTCAGCGTGTGAAGTACTGTATGAAGTAGACCGGAAAATTAATGAAGAGCCTATCTTAAGACTTGACATTATTTTGGCATGTGAATTGGATTTTACAAAAGTGTTTAAAAAGTTTAGAACATAAAGATAGAAAATCTAAAAGTTGACAATAGTTAAATTTTGATATAATTTCTAAAAAATTAGGGATATAATGCACTTTGAAACCTACCCTTTTGAGAAGCTCAATATTTTACTTGAGGATATTATACCCAGCAGTCATTACACACCACTCTCTTTAACCATAGGTGAGCCGCAGTTTGATACGCCGCAGTTTATACTCGATGCACTAAACAGACATGTGTCTTTGCTTAATAAATACCCTAAAACAGTAGGGGAGAGCATACTTCGAGATGCCATGTTAAAGTACAATAAAGAACGATTTGATCTTAACTTGGATAATACTCAGATTATCCCTACTTTCGGTACACGTGAAGTACTGTTTAATTTCCCTCAGTTTTTACTGCATAATAGCAAAGATGCGGTGATGGTTTTCCCCAATCCATTTTATCAGATATATGAGGGAGCAGCCAAGGCGTGCAGTGCAGAAGCGATCTATCTCAATCTTACTGCCTCAAATAATTTTCAGCCTGTAGTAGATGAAGAGACATTACGTAAAGCAGATTTTGTGATACTTAACTCTCCTAACAATCCTACCTCTTCCGTGATGGATATGGAGGCATTAAAAAAGTGGGTGAGACTAGCACTCAAGCATGACTTTGTATTAATGAATGATGAATGTTATATTGACTTGTATCTAGATGAGCCGTTGCCGTCACTTCTTAATGCAAGTATGGAAGCGGGTAATGATCGGTTTAAAAATATACTTGTAATAAACTCTGTTTCCAAACGCTCCTCTGCTCCGGGGCTTCGTTCTGGGTTCATAGCCGGAGATGCAGACATACTTAAAGCCTATATGGTTTACAGAACCTATGTAGGTTGTGCCTCACCACTTCCTTTACAACATGCAGCAGCAGCAGCATGGGCAGACCAAGAACATGTGGCTATTTTTAGAAAAAAGTATAAGAAAAACTTTGAAGTAGCCAAAGAAATTTTAGGTTTAGATGCACCAGAAGCTACATTTTACATATGGTTAAAAGTAGAAGATGAGATAGACTTTACAGTGAAACTTTATGAAGAGTATAACCTTAAAGTTATTCCCGGGTCTTTTTTAGGTAGAGAGGGTGAGGGTAAAGGGTATGTGAGGCTTGCACTTGTATATGAAACAGAGAAAACAAAAGAGTGTTTGCAACGCATAAAAGCCTGTTTGGAGAATCAATGATGCATCATAAACCGGAGATACATGTAGAAGAGCTTAAAAAGGATAAGGAGTTTTTAGCCAATATAAAACGGCTTGAGGCAGAGTGTAAAGAGCAAGAGAGTGTTGCAAAAGGTTATCAGCTACTTGATGCACAGTTGATTATCGAGGCAGCAGAAGATGAGATAAATGAGATATTTACTTTTATAGTTAATACGGCATTTGATAAATTGGCACAAAAGCTTTCCACAGATACGGCACTTTTTATGGATGATGATGAGGATAGAGCAGTTGCCCGTGCAATCTATGAGCATGGTATGCAACTCTATAGCGAAAATAACCAAAAAGGTGCGAAAGAGATATTTTTGATTTTAAGTTATGTCATAGATAAACTCTCTTTAAAAGATGCGATGCTTCTTCATGCCGCAGTAGTGATATCCGGAAAGTCGTTTGACGACTTTATAGCCCAATATGTTGATGTAGAGCAGGTAGATATAGATGATCCCTTGGCTTTTTTTGTGCAGACTTTTACGTTTTCTATCTCTGAAATGTTTGATCTTTTTGTGGAGGAGGTAGCCTTGGGACGTAAGGAGATAGAGGTTTTTGCCACGTCACAAAAAGGATATAAAGAATGAAGATACATTTTATAGGTATAGGAGGTATAGGACTTTCGGCACTGGCAAAATTTTTGGTCAATGATGGGCATAAAATTTCAGGTTCTGATATCAAGCAGACCGAAATTACCAATGATTTGGCATGTAACTTTGATGCTAAAATTACTATTCCTCATCATGCAGATGCAGTTGAAGGTGCAGATAGAGTTATCTACTCAGCCGCAGTTCGTCCCAATAATCCTGAGTACCAAAGAGCTAAAGAGTTAGGTATTGAACTGCTCTCTCGTAAAGAATCACTTCAGAGTATACTTGGGCAAAAAGAGGTGTATGCAGTAGGGGGGGCTCATGGTAAGAGTACCACTTCTGCAATGCTTGCTTCTATTCTTCCCAACTCAAATGCACTCATAGGGGCTATTAGTAAATCTTTCGGTTCAAATGTGCGTTATTATCCTAACGATAAAGTAGTCTTTGAAGCAGATGAGAGTGATGAGAGTTTTTTAAACGCCAATCCTTACATGGCGATTGTGACCAATGTCGAGCCTGAACATATGGAGTATTACGAGTATGATGAAGAGCGTTTTTATAATGCCTATAGAAATTTTTTAAAGCTAGCAAAAGTCCGTGTGATCAATGCAGAAGATGAGTTTTTAGCCTCACTTGAACAGGAGAGTATCAAGCTCTATCCGAGCAAGGAGATTTCCGACATAGAGTTTGTACTGGTAAACGGTGAGCCCCATACCAGGTTTAGTCTTTTAGACTTGGGAAGTTTTGAAGTCTTTGGTTTTGGATATCATATAGCGCTGGATGCATCGTTGGCTATACTTGCAGCACGTCAACTGGGTGAGAAGATAGAGGATATACGTACCAATCTGCTTCAGTATAAAGGCATTAAAAAGCGTTTTGATATTGTACAAAATCAAGAAAACTGTGTAGTCATAGATGATTACGGGCATCATCCTACAGAGATAAAAGTAACGATAAAGTCACTTCAAACTTACAAGAATTTACGTAATTTTACAACACTCAATGTGATTTGGCAGCCACATAAGTATTCACGTACAATGGATAATCTACACGCTTTTGTAGAGTCCTTTGAAGGCGTAGATGAATTAGTTATTTTACCTATTTGGGCAGCAGGTGAATTAGAAGTCGATATAGATTTAAAAGGTGCTTTTTCACGCTATAATCTCCTTATGGCAGATGCTGTTACCAAAGAAGACGGCATTGTTAAGGTATTACATAACGGTAATGTGGTTCGTGAGTATAAAGAGGGTCTTATTACAGCTTTTGGTGCAGGGGATATTACCTACCAGATACGTGGAGAGATCTAATCTTTGAGCCATCCTTCTTTTTTTAATTTTTCATAGATTTGTTCAGCCATGATTTTATACCCTTTGGCATTAGGGTGTATCCGGTCACTTTTAAGAGAGGGTGTCTCTAAAATATCTGTCATCATCCCAGAAAGCAGCGGGAGTTCTTCTTTTTTGGCTATTTCTTTATAGAGTTCTAAGGGTTTGAGTCCAAAAAGACTAAGGTTTGGCACACTAATAAGCAGTATATCTATCCGTTTTTCTTTTGCCATGCGTATCATGTTTTGAAGGTTTGATTTTAAATGTTTAGTAGGTAGTTTTTGTATGATGTCATTGCCTCCAAAAAAGAGTATTATCAGTTTGATACTCTTGTCTTCAAGCAGTTTTGGCAAACGTATTAATCCCTCTGCCGAAGTCTCGGCAGGTATACCCGCATTAATTACCTTATGTCCCGAAAGCCTGGCAAGCACGGCGGGGTAACTCTCGTTTGGCTTGGCGTTGTAACCATAGGTGAGTGAATCTCCGAAGGCTAAGATAGTGTCATTTTTGTTGAGGACTTGGACGGGGCTCTTTTTTGGTTTGAATAAAAAGAGTATCAGCATGATAGTTATGGCACCTAGTAGATATTTCATAGTTTTCCTTATGTTGAAAGTATTATAGTATAATTCTTGTGATTCAAAAGAGAGGAAAAGATTGGTGTTACCGGAAGAAGCGAACGAAAAATCTATGATTCAAAAACTAGACCTTGATGGATATATTAGAGAGTTTCAAACTTTTCTAGCCAGAGAGAAGCCTATGGAGATGATGGGGGATATCAATCAACATTATCGTTATATTCAAGCGCTCTTGCGTACACGGTTTCCTGTACCAAAGCCAGTGCCTAATTTAGATAATGCACTCATACGTATTAAAAAACAGGCGATATTGGGTCTGGATGAGATTTACGCTTTCGTGACCATGTTTTCTTATTTTAACACACTTTCTACCGTAGGATTTACTGAGCCTCTCATCTCATGGATACAGGGTATTGAGATACCCGATGAGATAGTAGAAATCATAGGATATTTTACCCAAGAAGGAGAGATAAATTCCGAACGTGATTCTGAGCTTTTTGAATTGGAACGTGCCATCAAGCACAATAAAAAAGATATTAAGGATACGCTCTATAAGCTGGTACACTCAAGCAAACTTAGAGAGTATCTTGTTGATACGCAGGTACACTTTCACGGAGGGGAAGAGACACTGCTAGTGCGCGGTGGTTTTAACCGTGTTATGAAAGCCGCAGTAGTAGGGCGGAGTGCTACGGGATTTTTTTATATTGTCCCAGAGAGTATTTTGCATCTCAAAGAGAAACAGTCTGCCTTGCTCTCAAGTAAAGAAGAGATTGTCTATCGCTATTGCAAAGAGATATCGGCACTTTTTTTTAAGCGGGAACGATTTTTGACTTTCATCAATAAAGAGTATGATCGTTTTGATCACTATCAGGCACGGGTAGAATTTGCCAGAGCAAAAGAGTATGCATTTGTGCTTCCCTCTAAAAGCAAAGAGATTAAACTAAAAGATTTTGCGCACCCTGCTATAGAAAAACCCGTACCTGTTTCTATAGATTTTAACAAAGAGATTATGCTTGTGACAGGAGTAAATGCCGGTGGTAAAACGATGTTGCTTAAGTCAATGCTCTCAGCGGTGTATATGTCTAAATATTTGTTGCCTTTTTCTTGTGATGCCTCTCAGAGTGAAGTAGGGCATTATAAGAGTATAGAGGCTGTCATCGATGATCCCCAGTCGGTAAAAAACGATATCTCAACCTTCGCAGGCCGTATGCAGGAGTTTGCAAAGTTGTTTCACAAAGAGGATACCCTTGTAGGAGTTGACGAGATAGAACTCGGAACAGACTCCGATGAAGCAGCAAGCCTCTTTAGGGTTATGCTAGATGCGTTACGTACAAGAGGCATATACTTTATCGTTACCACACACCATAAGAGACTGGCTTCGCTCATGGCAACAGATGAGAAGGTAGGACTCGTTGCCGCACTGTATGATGAAGAGAAGCGAATGCCTACTTATACTTTTTTACAAGGCAGTATAGGAAAATCCTATGCTTTTGAGACGGCAGAGCGCTATGGCGTACCTTCAGCCATTGTTCATCGGGCAAAAAAAGTGTATGGTGAAGACAAAGAGAATCTCAATGAACTCATAGAAAAATCTACAACACTAGAGCGTGAAATGCGTACAAAAATCGCTAAAATAGATGACGCATTAGAGGCTGTAGAGAAAAAAAAGAGAAAGATTGAAGAGGAGGAGTTTGCACTACAAGAGCAGTATCGAAAAGCTTTGGCTACATTGAAAAACCGTTATAATGCAGCGACCAAGAAGGCGCGAGAAGCGCTCAGAGCAAAAGAGTCTGCCGAGGGGAGACGTTTATTGAATGTGGCACATCAGAGAAAAGTATTGCAAAAAAAAGAGTCGGATAAAAAGGAGGATATAACTCTAAAAGAGGGGGATAGGATTAAGTACCGTTCGCATAGAGGGGAACTTGTCTCTTTGCACGGAAAAGAGGCGACGATTCTTGTAGAGGGGCTTAAAATGCGTGTACCCCTTTCTCAGCTTAAAAGAAGCGTTCAAGAACCTAAAGCCGTACCAAAGCCACGCAGACCAAAAGCCAACGTTCATGTAGAGAAATCAGGTGTTTCGGTGTCGGTAAAGCTTTTGGGTATGTATGCAGACGAAGCCATAGAGACGGTAGATAAATTTCTTTCAGATGCACTGGTAAACAATGTGAGTGAAGTACAGATTATTCATGGTACGGGTGGAGGGGTATTGTCTACATTGGTCAGTGAATATCTCAAAGAACACCCTAAAATTAGTACATTTTACAGAATGCCGGGAAACTTGGGTGTTACGGTGGTGGAGTTGTAGCTAATATTTAACTCCAAAAGGTATAATAGTATTTATTGAATTAGATAGAGGAGAGTACTGTGAATTTGGCAGATGCAGGAAAAGAGATAAAAAAGGAGTTAAGCAAGGATGAAAAGGTATTGCAGAGCGTATTTAAAATAGAGACTTACTATAAAAAATACAGATACCTTATATGGACGCTTGCGATCGGTGTCGTTCTTTTTTTTCTTGGTAGGGCCTATATGCAGAATCTGCATCATGAAAATTTGCTTAAAGCCAATGAGGCATTTTTAGCGTTGCAGACACATTCAGAGGATAAAGAGGCACTTGCTTTATTACAAGAAAAAAACCCAAAACTGTATGAACTCTATCGCTATGCTCAAGCTGTTAAAAAAGAGGAGATAGCAGTATTAAAAGAGCTAAGCACAAGCCACAACAGTGTGGTGTCTGATATAAGTATGTATGCCGCTTCTGTACTGGAAAAGGAGCCTAAAGATTCGATTTTCTATGCACAAATGGCACAATTTCAACAAGCATATTTGGCAATGAAAGCCGGAAATATTGAAGAAGCAAAGCAAAAGCTAGCAGGGATAGAAGAGAATTCGCCCCTATCTATGTTCGCTTCGTTACTAAAGCATGCTATGATTAAGGCAAAATAATGAGATTTTCCTTTTTTGTTCTATCTGTTTTGGCTATGGCTCTTCTGGTCGGATGCAGTAGTAAACAATATTTTGAACCCGAAAAAAGATATCGTGCTCCTGCAAAGTCTTTTGGTGAAACTATCGTGAGTCTAAGTCGTGACGGTGCTACCCTAAAAAGCGGAAACTATATAGGAAAATCCGGTATAGGTGATTTTAATCTAGGAAAAGGTTATCGCTTTTTGAGCCAAAATAGAAGATATGTTTTGGCATCTGATCTTACCGGTGTATTAAAAGTTATCAATAAAAAATCCGGGAAAACAGTGCATAGCGTCTCTTTGGATTTTCCTGTACTTTCTGCTAGTATGAAAAACGGTATGGTCGCGTATGTATTGAACAATAATACTTTCGGTATATACCGATTATCAGACAAAACAAAAATCATTGAGAGTCCTTCAGAGGTGACATATGCGATAGACACTAGAGTAGCAAGTCCTATTTTTATTGATAATCTTGCAATTATACCGATGCTGGACGGGAAATTGATTATTGTTGATATCTATGATACGGATAATGCAAAAGTGGTATATCTTAGCAGCGATGAAGCATTTAACAATATTATCTATTTGGCACGTGTAGGCAATACCCTCATTGCGGCTACGCCTAACAAAATAATGACTTTGGGGGATAGTGGTCGGCAAGAGTACACGGCTAATATATCCGAAGTGGCAAGCAGTGGATCTTATATCTATCTTTTTACCAAAGAGGGTAGAGTGATACGATTAAATCATCATCTTGAAGTATTGTCTGAGAATAAATTTAAATTCGCACATTTTTCGGCAGTGACAGCCAATGCCAACAGGGTATATGCCTTAGATCAAAAAGGCTCTTTGATTGTGATGTCATCGAATTTAAAAAAATTTAAGATCTATGATGTCGGTGAGGTAGAGAATCCCGTATTTATTGCTAAACAAAAACTCTATAAAGATGAAAAAGTAATCGATCTCTCCACATTGAGGCTATGAGTGACTTACTGATAGCCTTTGAAGAGTATTTAGTTGTCGTAAAGGCACTTGAGAGTACTACGATCTCTTCTTATATTTCCGACCTTTCACAGCTTGAGGAATCGACCCAAAAAAACCTTACTAAGTTGGATACCACAGATATTTTGGCATTTTTGGCAAGCTTTAAAAATAAACGAACACTCAACCGTAAACTCTCTGCAATTAATGCTTTTTTTGCTTTTTGTCACAAAAAGGATTTTGTGCATGAGAAGATAAAAATTCCTATGGCAAAGGTACCTAAAAACCTTCCAAAGTATCTCAGCAGTGAAGAGATATTAAAGGGGATCGAGATGATAGATAGAAGTACACTCGTTGGACTTCGTGACTATGCGTTAATACTGTTTCTTTATGCTAGCGGCTGTCGTATAAGTGAAGCTCTCTGTGCGCAACGTGACGATATCATAGACGGGTGGCTTAAGATTCGTTTTGCAAAAGGGGAAAAAGAGCGTGTCGTACCACTGGCTCCTGTAGCGGTGCACGCTTTGGAAGCTTATTTGTCAAAGCAGGATATCTCTAGTTCTTATATATGGCTTAATTATCGCGGAGAACCGCTTTCACGTATATCAGCTTTTAAGATAATGAAAAAATATTTGGGTGTCTCTCCTCATGTGTTGAGACATTCGTTTGCCTCTTCTCTTATTATCGGCGGTGCAGACCTTCGTGTGGTACAAGAGCTTCTTGGACACAGTTCCCTGGAGACCACACAGATCTATACACATATTCAGAAGCAGAATTTAGCCGAAACGATGTATAGCTATCATCCTTTGAGAGATAAGGTATAATATGGGCATGAAAGAGATAGTAGAGTACCTCCAAGAAAAGAAGATCCTCTTCAAGTCCCTTAAGCCTATTCCTTCAAAGGAGCTTAACTCACGAAAGAAGGTAGAAATCTTTGTAGGGGTGGATTTAAAAGGCTACTATGCCGACTTGATGGTATTAGAGAAAAAGAGTAGGGTGCTTCGTAAAGAGGCAGAGGAACTTATCGTATTGCATATGAAGCTAGAGAAGTATATAGATAGCGCAATTAAGAAAAAGTATATCATCATCAAAGCCCCTTTATGTTCTAAGGCAAAAGCATTACTGCAAGAGCATGGATGGAAGGTGTTTGCCTCTATGTATCGAAGCGAGGAGGAGTGAGGTGTTATTGGCAGATATAGGAAATACCTATTTTCATATTTATGATGGCAATAGAGTCGAGCATCTCTCTTATGCTGAGGCGATAGAGAGATACCGCGACATGCCTTTGTATTATATCTCTGTCAAGCATGATTTGGAGATAAAAATGACACAAATGAAAAAATGGAAAAATATTTCAAATGCCATCTTTATAGAGGGTGAATATGAGACGATGGGTGTGGACAGAAAGGCACTCTGTTTGAGTCATAAAGAGGGTGTTTTTGTCGATGCCGGTTCGGCTATTACGGTAGACGTGATAGAGGGGGAGCTTTATAGAGGAGGATATATATTGCCTGGTTTACAAGCATATTTACAAAGCTATACAACTATCTCGTCCGCATTAGACGTATCACTAGATGAAAAGATAGCACTAGATAGACTCCCTCGTACAACAAAAGAGCAGATAAGCTATGGTATAATCGCTTCTATTAAAGTACTTATAGACAAACATCGTAACGCAAAAAAGCTCTATTTCACGGGTGGAGACGGAAAGTTTCTTTCGACTCTTTTTGACGATGCTCTCTATGATGAAACACTGGTTTTTCAGGGAATGATGAAAGCCATCAAGGATAAAAAGATATGTTGACAGTCGCACTTCCAAAGGGAAGAATAGCAGAGCAGACACTAGAGATCTTTACAGAGATATTTGGCGGAGAGTTTAGCTTTGAAGGAAGAGAACTTATCCTTGATAGGGGAGAGTTTCGTTTCTTAAATGTACGTAACCAAGATGTCCCAACGTATGTAGAACACGGTGCAGCGGATATCGGTGTGGTAGGATTGGATGTGATTACCGAAAAAGAGCTAGATATCATACAGCTTCTTGATATGCAGTTAGGTAAATGTAAAGTAGCTATCGGTATTCGAAATGAAGAGGAGCTTGATTGGTCACGTCCTCATATTAAAGTAGCCACTAAGATGGTGAACATTACTAAAAATTACTTTGCCCAAAAGGCAGTAGGCGTAGAAGTCGTAAAGCTGTATGGATCTATAGAGCTTGCACCTTTAGTCGGACTTGCCGATGCAATAGTCGACATTGTAGAGACAGGTAATACCATGCGGGAAAACGGGTTGAAAGTGGCTGAGGAAATTATGGATTCTTCTGCTCATCTAATTGCCAATAAAAACGCTTTTTATGCGAAAAAAGCGGAGATACTTTCTCTCTATGAGAAGATCAAAGATGTTGTAGAGAAAAATGCCTAAGAAGGATGATGCTCTTGATCTCTATGCCAAAGTAGAGGATCTCCTCGGTGTAAAAGAGGCAGCTCCTCGCCTTTATGAACATTACCTGTTTTTTTTAAAGTCTATAGCGTGTGATACACTTTTAGACGTGGGTTGTGGTATGGGTAATTTTTTGTTTCAGGTACAGGAGAGGTTGGATTTATCCCAGGTAAAAGGTATAGATCTAAGTTCGGTGATGGTCTCAAAAACAAGAGAACAAGGTATAGATGCAGAGCATCTTGAGATGTGTGAAGTAGAGGCTCAATATGATGTAATTACCGCTGTTTTTGATATGTTAAATTACCTTGACAAGGAAGAGTGTAAACGTTTTTTTTCTTGTCTTAAAAGTCATCTTCACGAAGGTGGATATTTTCTTTGTGATATTAATACCTTGTATGGCTTTGAAAATGTAGCAGTCGGTTCATATATTGTAGATGATGAAGAACGTTTTTTAACGGTGGATAGTGATTTTGAACATGGTAAATATATTGCAGAATTTACACTCTTTGAAAAAAAGGGCACGTGTTATCTCAAATCACAAGGGAGAATTAGGCAGTATTATTATAGTGTGGATGATATTGTTCGATATAGTGGATTGAAATTGCTTGCTAATGAGAATGTAACGCTGTATGCATTAGACGAAGCGGATAAACATTTTTTAGTATTTCAAAAGATATAGCGGGCATAAATAGCCCATATAAAAGTGGTTATTTGATAAGTTCAAATGGGTTTTCTACAACATTCTTTCTATCTACGATGTAAGGAATAAGTGCCGTTTGTCTTGCTCTTTTTATTGCTACGGTTACCAGCTCTTGATGACGCTTGCAGTTTCCCGTAAGACGGCGAGGCATAATTTTAAATCTTTCACTGAGTGAAAATTTAAGACTTGCTAAGTCTTTATAGTCGATAAAATCAACTTTTTGTTCACAATATTTACAATATCTTTTTTTGAATTTTCTTCTTTCTGCCATAGATTGTTCCTTTTGGTTTGATAGCCCATATGATATGAGCAAGAATTTTAAGAAATTATAGTACAGTAATCTGACTTTCTTTTTTCTTAAAAGCAAAGCTGTTGTTTTTTTGGGGCTTTATCAAGATTATACTAATATATTTTGCTTATCGTTATCGAGAAGGAAATGTATTGAAAATAGCAGAAAAAAGCACTCAAAAAGAGAATCCATCATTCAAACTGCATTGCAGCATATTCTGTGAATAGCTTACATAAAATACGACAATACTCGATATTGCCGGAAAATTAGACATAATGAAAAACATGTGAGGCTAAATTATGGTTTTTTATTATAACTTACCAAGTCATTATCAATCAATTTAGACTTCAAACTTTTTGTAATTCCTTGGTGTATTTTTGTGAGTTTTTAAGTTGAGAGAATACTCCATCATCCAGTGAATTTGTAGTATTTGGCATCGGTAACTTTAGGAAGTTCTAAGTGATGTAGGCTCTAAAACGGTATCTCATCTTCGTTGATGTCTATTTCTGGAATATTGGGTTCCGAGGTTTTTTTCGGGGATTGGGAAGGCTGTGGAGGCGTATGATATGAGGCTGATGAGCGGTTTTCTGGAAACGTACCGTTTTGAGTAGGTGGTGTATAGTTATCGTTTTGCGGTGCTTGATAGCCGCCTTGCGTTTCATCCGATTTACTTCCTAACATTGTCATACTCTCAACCGTTACGGAGTGCTTGGAGCGTTTGGAGCCGTCTTGTGCCGTCCAGCTCTCAAGCTTAAGTCTGCCCTCTACGAGTATTTTACTGCCTTTTCTTAGATACTGATTAGCGATCTCCGCAGTTCTTCCAAAGAAGGTGATATCTACAAAAAGTACCTCCTCTTTTTGTTCACCCGTTTGAGATTTGAATTTTCTTGTGGTTGCGATAGCAGAGTTGCCGACGGCAGCACCGCTTTGGGTGTATCGTATTTCAATATCTCTAGTAAGGTTGCCTGCTAATATGATTTTATTATACATAAAGGTTGCTCCTGGCAAATAGAAGGCACTATTATGCCTCTGCTGTTTTACTCTCTTCCGTAGCCTCTGTCTCTTTGGTAGTACTTTCTTGTGCCGGTGCAGCTTTGTTTGCTGCTTCAACAAGTTTGTTGAATTGTTTTAACTCTTTCGTATTGGTATATTTTACAGTAAGGAACTTAATAATATCTTCATTGATTCTGAGATTTCGTTCAAGTTCACTAATGAGTTTGCCTTCTGCCTTATAGAAAAGAACGGTATAATAACCGCGGTCATTCTTTTGTACCGGATAAGCAAGTTTTCTCATACCCATCTCATCTATACCAAGAAGTTGACCGCCTTCTTTGGAGAGTACCTCTTTTACTTTGGTAATTTGTGTTCTTATCTCTTCTTCGGTAAGTGTGGGTTTTATCACAAACAGTGTTTCATATGTATTCATTCTTAAGGTTCCTTTTGGTTAAATAGCCCATTTGAAGATTTTCTCTAAAATATGAGCAAGAATTTCAGAACGCATATGTTACTATAATGAATCTTAGTCGCACATTAATGTCTGTTTTAACTATTATTTTGTTAATTTTCTTGAATATTAATCAATTATTTTGTACTATTAGATTACATAATATATAATGAAAGGACAAAATTTCATGGAAAGAAGAAATTTTTTAAAACTCTCAGGAACATCGGCTGCTGCTATTGCGATAGCACCTTCGTTGATTACGAAAAGACTCTATGCCGAAGACGGCTCGCTTTTTCAGACTTTTGAAAAAGTACAGCTTAACGATGCCGAGGGTAACCCGCTTAAGGCATCCAAACTAGTCAAAGAGGAGAATTACGTCTTTATGTATCCGCATGCCGCTACGCCGGCTATTTTAGTTGATTTGCCGGAACCTACGGGTAAAGATATCAAGCTTAAAGCAGAAGACGGTACGGAGTATATATTTAAAGGCGGTGCAGGTGAAAAAGGAACCGTTGTTGCCTTTTCAGCCATTTGTGCACATCAGTTGACACATCCTCAAAAAGCAATGAGTATGTTTCAATATGTCCCAACGACAGGAAAAACACTTGCGTATGAAAAACCGGGTGTGTTTGTGTGTTCTTCACACCTTGCAGCCTATGATCCAAAGCAGGGAGGAAAAGTAGTAGGGGGACCTGCGAATCAGGGATTGGCTCAAATTGTTTTAGAGATAGACAAAGAGGATAATATCTGGGCAGTAGCGGTATTGGGACCGGATAAGTTTCAAGAGTTTTTTGATGCTTTTAAATCCGAGCATAAAGCAGAATTTGGAAGACGCGGTGCGAAGAAATTGGTCAAAACAGAGGCAAAAGTACAAACACTGAAGAATTTTTCGGCAGAAATTATTCAAGCATAGAGGTCATGATTGTATAGAGTGTATAATTATGAAAAATAAACACTATAATGTGGCGTAATGGGTTGTTTTTAGAGTGTGCCTTTTTGATACACTCAATGATTTTTTTGGTTATAGAGATTATTTTTTATGGTTTTATGCAGTACAATTTGCAATAATATGATTACTTTATATTATATAAAGAGATTAACAAGAATTTAAATAAAGGATGAAGAAAATGGCAATGGGTAGAAGAGACACATTTAAACTTGCAGGTGTTGCAGCAGCAGCGGCTGTCATGCCGAGTATGGCAACAGCCAGTGAGAAAAAAGTAGCTAAAAAGGCAACCGGCAAATCAGTTGTGATTATTGGAGCCGGCTTTGGCGGACTTACGATAGCTAAGGCACTTAAAAAATCCGACAAGAGTATTGATGTTACGGTGATTGAAAAAAGATCAATGCATATGGCATGCCCATTATCAAACGGATTACTCGGCGGACTTGACAATATGAGTCTGAGTATGTTTGTAGGTGATTATAGTCAG
This sequence comes from Sulfurovum sp., assembly GCA_026989435.1. Classification (GTDB taxonomy): domain Bacteria; phylum Campylobacterota; class Campylobacteria; order Campylobacterales; family Sulfurovaceae; genus Sulfurovum. The sequence continues at coordinate 3,477 of JALSJI010000049.1, read as the reverse complement.
CCGGCAACGAAATACGGTTATTCTTTTGTTAATTCTGAAGTGACATCTATCGATAGAAAAGCTAAAAAAGTTACTACTTCTACTGCCGGAGATATTGCTTATGATATTTTAGTCCTCTCTCCGGGTATTGCTTATGACTATGAAAAACAGTTTCCAAAATGGGATGCAGCGAAAATCGCTCATGTTGCACAGTCATGCCCGGCTGCACTTATGCCGGGTAATGAGCATATTGCACTTTTAAGACAGCTTGAGAATATGGATGATGGAAACGTATATATTGTACCACCTGCAAAAGGGAAATATAGATGTCCTCCAGCTCCATATGAGAGAACGGCTATGATTGCAAACTACCTTAAAAAAGAGGGTATTAAAGGAAAAGTCATAGTTTTAGATACTAGAGGCGGAAAATTTGCAAAAGGAAAAGCATTCCAAGAGTCTTGGAAAGATTTATTTGCCGATTATATAGAATATAAAGGTTTCACGGAAGTAACAGATGTAGATCCTGTAGCCAAAACGATTACTTATACTGAATTTAAAGATGCAGATGATGAAAAAGGTGTCTCGAAAACAGAGAAATATGAAGTATGTAACCTTATTCCTATCAATAAGTGTTCTCCTGTGATTGCTATGGCGGGCATTGAGCATAACGGTGCAGGGTATGCGATGATGGATGGATACAGCTTTAGATCGAAGACGGATAAAAATATCTATGTTATCGGTGACGCAGTAACACATAAGATCCCACCATCAGGGCAAACAGCTATCTGGGGTGCACATAGAGCAGCTGGTCAGATAGTAGCACAGCTTAACGGTAAAGTAGACGATCCTAAAAAAGGTCTTCCTGCTAAAGCAGCAAATGTATGTTTCTCAATGGTTGGCGGTAAACCAGAAGAGGCTATTATGGTTACACATACATTTTCGGCAGATAAATCCGGTGTGCTTAAAGGTAAAGGAAATGTTCCTAAGCCAAAAGACGGAAACGGTAAGTTTAGATCTAAAGGTACAGCAAAGGCTACGAGAGAGTGGTTTGGTGGCGTTATGAGAGAGATGTTCGCATAGTCGAAAATAGATAATCTTTATGATTATTTGCACTCATCTTTTGAAGATGGGTGCGGTCATTTACTGGACGTAAACGCTCTTACCCAAACTTCAAAATCTAAGCACAACGAATCACAAATCTTTATCTATTTTACATTTTCAGATAAAATGTCTAATGTCTAATGTCTAATGCCTCTATAGATAACTTTGTAATTTTATTAGCATACTATAAATCAATACTTCTTTTTGCGTATTTGGAGCTTTTTTTATGAGTAGTTCACTCTCGATTAAATGTTCATAAATTTTTAATAATGATGCAGATTTTATCTTGAGAGCAAGCTGTGCTTTTTGTTCTTCTATTTGCTTAGGAAGTTTATACCCTAGTATGGCAGCCGAGTCCACATGTCCGTTGAGCTTGATATAAGTATGAAAGAGAAAAATTTGGTTGATGAAGTACTGGGTTGAACGTAGTAGTGAAGCTTCATCTTCTCCGATCTCTAGTAGTTTTGTAATGGTTTCTATAATAGGCTTTTTATTAAAGAGGGCTATGAGCAGTTGTTCTGTGGCTAGTGGTGCCGTTGAGTAGACCAGTCTGTCTATCTCTTTTCCTGTAACTTTGGTGCCAAGAATGGCTAGTTTGTCTAGTTCGTTGGCACAGAGGGCTAGGTTGTTGTTGAGTACTAGCATGAGATGCTGCAGGGCATAGTGGTCGATATCTAGCCCAATGGCTTGTGCTTTTTGTTGGAGTATGGCGATGCCGTCACGAATGTTAGGCTCAAAAAACCGTACCCATACGCCACCTTTTTTGTCTGTAAAAGCAGCCTGCATAGAACGCGCATCTTTCGCAGCACCTGCGTACCCATAGATGAAGTAATTGTCAGGATTTTTGTTCGCCAAAGCTACAAGTACATCTAACTCTTTTTTGGGTATCTTTTTCTCATGCTTCACCACAACAAGGTTCGTCCCCCCAAAGAGCGAAGTCTGAGACAAAAAGTTCTTCGCCTGCTCAAAATTCCACTCATCATGATAGAGTGAGAGCATCGACTCTTTGGCATCGAGTGTTTTGATGTAGTGGTCTATGTAATGGTCTACTAAGTAGTCATTTTCTCCATATAAAAGGACAGCTTTTGGGAGTGCTTGGCGTAAGCGTTGGTCGAATTCTCTTTGGTACATTAAGATGCAACCTTTTGTGTAAGTCCTAGACTCTTCATATCTTCCATAATCTTTTGTGCAAGGTAATAAGCTAGATAAGAAGGTACGGCATTGCCTACCATTTTATAGCCAGCCATGACATTTTTATAATAAAACTTATGTGTATCTGGGAATGTCTGAATTCTTGCACACTCTCTTACAGATAAACGTCTATATAAATGCTCTTTTGTAGGTACAAAGATGCGTTTATTTTGTTCTACAAATTCCATTTTTGGTGCTTGTGGGTGTATAGGGGCGTGTCTGCCTCCAGCTTGTATCGTAAATGATGGTTCATCCCATGAACGCACACGGTTACGTGACATAAACATACTAGAAAATGTACCTATCGCATATTCATGGTTGGCTAAAGTACAGTCATCACCATTGGTATAGTTTTTTTCTTTTGCAGGGAGTGCAGTATCTTTAATATCCCAAATCACATCTTTTAAGTATCGTTTTTTATCAAAACCTGTAGGAAATTCAAATTTGATATTGAGGTCATTTCTGTAGCCTATAAAACAAACTCTTTTTCTGTCTTGAGGTACTTTAAAGTCATGGGCATTGAGCATTTTAAACGAGAGTGTATAGCCACTATCTTGAAAAAGTTTTTTGATATTTTCCAATGCCGTACTATGCCGGCTTGCCAGCATACCAGAAACATTTTCAGCTAAAAAGAAAAGCGGTTGCTTGTCTTTGAGCAAGCGTATAAATTCAAAAAAGAGTTGTCCTCTATGGTCATCTATACCTCGTAAACTACCTGTTTCACTCCAGCTTTGGCATGGAGGTCCACCGATGATACCTAATGTTTCGGGTATTTCATGGGAAGGTATTTTGGTAATACTTCTTCTATCGAGTTTAGTATGAGGAAAGTTTTTTTCATAGGTTTCCCAAATGTCTTTGTCATATTCATTTGCCCAAATGGTATTGAACCCAGCTTTTTCAAAACCTAAGTCTAAGCCACCTGCGCCTGAGAAGAGAGAGATTACGTGCATTATTGATTTTCCAATTGAAAAATAAAGTTTTCATAACTACCTAATTTTGCAAAATTCATGTCATATTCAGTATCGCTTATCTTGTCAATTCTTACAGAGTCTATACCATATTTGAGAAGTGTATCATTTGTAACGAGTTCACCTTCCTTTAGTTTAAAAATATCACGAAGTAACCACTTACCTAGGGCTTTATTTGGATTTGACATTAAGGCTTTAGATTGGGATTGACATAACTTTGCTTGCAATTTTGTTTTAT
>JALSJI010000048.1 GCA_026989435.1 Sulfurovum sp. | reverse complement strand
ATATGGTAGCGAAGAAATGATACGTCGGTATGTTAAAAATCAAGGAAAAGTATACAACAAGGTGCATACGGGTCAGCTAAAATTTGACTTGTAAGCTTGAACGGAAATGGATACCCCGTTGCTTGCATCGGGGTAGTTCATTGAGAATCTATAAATGACGGATAGAGATAAAGGGATGAAGATGCAGCGTGAAGATGCAACACTTAATATAGAGCGATTTTATACACAAGTTAAAAAACATCTCAAGGATGGAGTTATTTACAGTGATGCCGTACAGTTGGCTGCCGTAATCATAGGGGGAGAGACGGCACGCCTTGTCTCTTCTGCTGTGAACAAATATCAAGAGGCCATATATGAAAAAACAGAACTCTCTAAGCAGCCCAATGTTGATGAGTGTGCTTTGGCAAGTATGGGAAAGCTTTGGCATGGAGAGCATTTTGAAGGCTCTACGGCACAGATGGAGTGTACTGAGGAAGAGATTTTTTTGGATGCACTCTACTTTGTATTAAAGTATGCAGATAAACAAGAGCCGCTTAAAGATGCCTTGGCAGCAAATGAAACCGTCTGTGGCGACAAAGAGGCACGTAAGAGAATTATAAAGATGGCTTATGATGCGAAGTAGTCTATTGAATATATTCACTTTTACGGCGTTTTTTTGCGTATTCGGCTATGGAGTAGATTACCACAAGACACATCCCAAAGCATGGGAAGCCACATCACTTAACGAGGCAGCGATAGCACTTTACGGCAAAGAGAAGTTTGCCACCATTAAGCAGAGTATGAATATGGAGCTAATTATGCCTACGGCATTAGTAGAAGATGCAGAGCAAATCCCTATTCGTATACGTTCAAATATCCCGGCAAAGTCCGTAGCGATTTTTGTAGATAGACAAGATAGGGCACTTGTAGCAGTCTTCCATAGAGATAATTTTGAGCCTATAGATTTGAGTTTACAGATTCGGTTGGAGAACAAGGGGACGCTTTTTGCGGTCATTGAATCTATGAATGGGGTACTGTATTATAAGCGTGCCTTTATTGAACTGCTTTGTCTACCCTGTATGGCAAAATAGACAAGCATAAGCTTTAGATCTTTAGGAGGCTTGAGAGTAGAGGTGTTTTGCCTTTTGTACATGGAAATTGAGCCCTATCTCCTCTTCTGTACACCCAAGAGCTAAAGCTACCATCTGTGGCATATGTAGTACCGGCAGTTCTACATCGCGTCCCATCGTTTTACTGATACTTGGCTGGTAGGTGTCCATTTTGAGATGGCATAGAGGGCAGGGGGTTACCATAAGATCGGCATTATTGTCCATGGCATCAAGCAGGGCATTACCCGAGAGTACTTCAGAGGTGTGGTTAGCCTGAAGTTCTACATGGAAACCGCAACATTTGTTTTTACTCTCATACTCCACGGGATTTCCTTCGAGGGCATCTATCAGGCTGTCGAGAGAAGTAGGGTTGTAAGGGTTCTCCCCTCCGTTGGCATTCTCATGTAACTCAGAAGGTCTAATATTGTGACACCCGTAAAACGGCGCAATATTTAGGTGTGAGAGGGGTACTTCTACTTTGTTTCTGATATTCTCTAGTCCATACTCGTCTATTAGTGTATAGAGAAAGTGTTTGATTTCAGAGGTTCCTTTGTACTCCAATCCTACCTCTGCTAGTTTTTCATTGACTCTTGCTTTAAGATCCGGATCGTTGTCTAGTGCATGTTTAGTCATGGCAGAGTTGAGTTGACAGGTGTTACAGATAGTAATCATCGTAAGCCCTAATTTTTCTGCATAGCAGATATTTCGGGCATTGAGTACATGCGCCAAAAACTCATCAAAATCTTGTAAGTGAGATGCTCCACAGCAGGACGCCTCTTCCAGTATGGTGATTTTAATACCTAATTTGTTAGCTACCGCAAGCGTAGAAGAGAGAAGTTCCGGTGTAGATTGTTTAGCCGTACACCCGGTAAAGAGTGCATAGTGTAGTTGTTTGCTCATCTTTTTCTCCTTAGAGCTTATTGTTTTGTGAAATTTCGATCAGTTTTTGTACCTCATCGAGATTTTTTATTTTTGGAATAGAGTTGATAAACGGTATACCGGAGTGCCAGTGTATTTTACCGCTTTTCATCATCTTCATAGCGGTACCTATATGTTTGTAACTTGCTAGCCATCCCTCAGAGTAGGTGACGATATCAGCCTCATCCAGGTAGCCGGTTTTTTTCATACCGCGTAAGAAGCCTTCGGCGTGACGCGTGGCCACATTAGGTTCAGCTACTCCACGCTCAAACTGCAGGTTGTGCAGTTTACCAATCTTTCCAATGGGGTCTATCTCTTTGGGACAAGCTTCTGCACACTCATAACACTTTACGCAGTCCCATACGCCTTTGCCTTCTTCGGCTGTGATTTTCAGCCGCTCATCACCCGCTTCATCACGGGTATCGACCACATAACGGTAAGCGGCATTGAGTGCTGCAGGTCCTAAGAAGTCGGGATTTGCTTCCAGTGCAGGGCAGGAATAGTGACAGGCTCCGCACTGTATACAGAGATCCGAGTCCAAAAAGTTATTAAATTCGTCTATACTTTGTTTACTCTCTGTTTGGGGGTGAGGGTCGACCTCTGTTACAACATAGGGTTTGATAGTTGCATGTTTTTCCCAAAAATCCGATTTGTCAATAATCATATCTTTGATAGCTCTTTTGGTAGAGCTAGGTTCAATGAGCAGTTCATCCCCAAAGAGTTCTACAAGTTCCAGGGCATTTTGCTTGCATGCAAGCGTGGCACGACCGTTCACCTTAATAGCACAGGCACCGCAGATACCGTGACGGCAGGAACGGCGGTAAGAGAAACTTCCGTCATGCTCCCATTTGATACGGTTTAACAGGTCTAAGATAAGCTCATCTTTGCCTACTTCCATCTCATAATGCTTGTAGTAGGGCAGATAGTCGGTCTCGGCATTAAATCTAAAGGTTTTGAGGGTTACTTTTTTGATCTGGCTCATAGTGCTCTCCTAGTACTTTCTTTCCATGGGGTCGAATTTTCCAGGCGTTACTTTGCCCCACTCAATGTTAATTTGATACGCTTTGTCCATTGTTGCATAGGTATGTACCATAAATTTTTCATCGTTTCGTTCAGGAAAATCCTCGCGATAGTGACCGCCGCGACTCTCTTCACGTTCCAAGGCACCCACTACGATAAATTTGGAATACTCCAGCATATGTCCAAGTTCCAGTGCCTCTTGCAGATCTGTGTTAAAGGTGTTTGATTTGTCATCTATACGGATATTCTTAAATCTTTCAAGCAGTTCATCTATCAGTTTAAGCTGTCTCTCTAAAGAAGTTTTACTTCTAAATACGCCGGCATCTGCCGTCATACCTGCTTGAAGCTCCTCTCTGAGTTTAGGCACGGATTCGCTGCCGTTAGATGTTTTGATTGTATTCATCTCATCGATAAATCTTTGTGCATCTTCAGGTTTGGCAGGCCGAAGCGTAATCCCCTCGTTGAGAGCCTTTAGCATATTCTCTCCTGCATGTCTTCCAAAAAAGAGAGCCTCTAAAACCGAGTTGGCTCCCAAGCGGTTGGCACCGTGTACCGAGACACAGCTACACTCGCCCGCAGCGTAAAAGCCTTCTACTAGATCACCTGCTGCATTTTTTTGCACCTGAGTATTGATATTTGTAGGTATACCGCCCATTGAGTAGTGTGCCGTAGCTGAGATATGGATAGGCTCTTTAAGCATATCTTGTCCCTGAAAGGCAATGGCAAGTTCACGCAGTTCGGGTAGACGCGTAAGAATGATCTCGGGATCAAGATGCGTGAGGTCGAGTTTAACGGATTGTCCGTCTTTACCTACGCCACGTCCTTGTCGTACCTCTTCCATGATGGCGCGGCTTACGACATCACGGCTTGCAAGTTCCATGGCATTTGGTGCATATTTTTCCATAAAACGTTCACCAAGAGAGTTATATAAGCGTCCCCCTTCGCCGCGTGCCGCTTCAGAGATAAGCACACCTGAGCCTCCCAGTCCGCTGGGATGAAACTGTACAAACTCCATATCCTCCAGCGGTAGACCGTGACGTGCTACAATAGAGAGGGCATCTCCCGTATTGGCATGGGCATTCGAGTTAAACCTGTAGGCTCTGCCGTGTCCGCCTGTAGCAAACATGCTGACTTTGGCATTAAATATTGCTACTTGAGAGTCTTTGATATTGTAAGCCACGACTCCCGATACTTTACCCTCTTTATAGAGCAGATCACCCGCATACCACTCATCATAGACTTCAATACCTGCGCGGTAGGCCTGTTCGTAGATAGTTTGAAGCAGGGTAAGTCCTGTTCTGTCTTTGGCGTAACAGGCACGGGGTTGTGACTGTCCGCCAAAAGGTCTTATTGCGATGTTTCCCTCTTCGTTACGTGAAAAAACTGCTCCCATACGCTCTGCCCATCTGATAGTCTCCGGGGCCTTGGTACACATCAACTCTACGCAATCTTGGTCGGCAAGGTAGTCTGAACCTTTGACGGTATCAAACTCATGTAGCTCAGTCGAGTCCTCTTTTCCTAATGCTGCATTGATACCGCCTTGTGCCGCACCCGAGTGTGAGCGTAGGGGGTGAAGTTTTGTGATTACTGCCGTTTTTTTGCCTGCTAGGGTCAGTTCTCTGGCGGCAGCAAGCCCTGCGAGTCCGGAGCCTACGATAACGGCATCATACTCGTAGATAGTAACATGTGAGTTTTTGCTCATAGTGGAGGGTATCCTTTTTGTGAAGTGTCGATATGGCTAATATTTTACTCTTTTTACTTTAACTTTAAGAACAAAGAGGGGCTGATTTGTATGAAGTTTTTTTAAATGTTACGTCTGTAGTATCGTTTGGGATTGTAACAAAAAACCCTTTGTACCGATGAGATCGAGATTTCGTATTTCTCTTCCCGTAACCTTTTGTATCTCTTTGAAATATCTACAAAACATTTCAAGATCCTCTTCATCGTCAACGATGAGTACTTCTGCTCCTCTATCGTAGGCATCCAGTATGATTGCACCTGCTTTGCGTAGCGCTAGATTTTTATTGTCTTGTAAAACAGAGCGTCCCGAGCGTTTATATTTTCGTAACAATGTAATCTCTCTCGTACCAAGATCTGCGATACTCTTTGAGACACTTTTTTCATTCTTTTTTTGGCTGCCTGCATAGTAGGCGATAGTTTTCTGCTCAAGTCCCTCTAACTCTGCTTCTAACTTTGCTTTGTTTAGTGTAATATTTTTCTCTTTTTCGGTAAGGCCAAAACGTCTTTTAATCATATCCATAAGCGAGGGGTGCTCATCACCGTCGCCTTGACGTACCATCTCCTTAAGAGCTTCTATGGATGCCGTATGATCCTGCGCATGAAAAAGATTGTTTTCATATTCACAGTCAAATAAAGAGGAGCTAGGAGCAGTAATTGCTTCAAGGATAGACTCTTTGTGGGCATTGCCCTGGCTAATCATACGGTATGCCAAGACCAAGATAGCATCTCCTATATAGTGATGGTTGAATCTTTCGGTCTCAGAGGCATAGTGCAGGGCATAGAGGGTTTGATAGTATGCCTTGTCGGACTCTGTGGCAAAAGGGGCTAAGAGCGCATAGCTTTGCATAAAATCTTCATCATTAAAAATCAGTCCATTACAAGAGCGGTAGCTATTGGCAGGATCAATACGTAGTCGGGTACCTAGTCTCTTTACGATATCACTAAGTGCCGTGTCGCCTTCAAGCATTAGATCATTGATTTTAAAAATGAGTCTAGATTGGGGAAAGGAGAAGTTTTCATCTTTGGCTTGTACGGCAAGGAGGATATCTTTTGCTACGGCATCGCGGGGAAGGGTGATTGTAAAAGATTTATAATAGGGGAGGTAGTCGGTTTTTGCATTAAAGAAAAAAGCTTTAGTCTCCAGTGTATATGACATATCAATACTCCAAACGGTATAATTATAATGTATAGATATTTTAGTATAGCGTATAGAGTTTACAAAAAACAATGTTATCGGTCAAGCTCGTAATATTTTTGTAAACTGTGTTACAATCTGCTTATGAGGATTATAGATAAAGAGAGCTATTTCATAGATAGATTTGCATCAAAACATATTGGGGATGATGCCGCTGTCATAGACGATACGCTCTATAGTACGGATGCTTTTTTTGAGGAGGTGCATTTTAAGCGTGCATGGATGAGCATGGCTCAAATAGGGCGAAAGGCTATGCTGGTTAACATCTCTGATGCCATAGCGATGAATGCCAAGCCCAAGTATGCTTTGGTAACGGTTTCCCTCCCTAGAGATCTTAGCTATGAGGAGATAGACGAACTTACCCAAAGTATGCAAGCCACAGCCGCAGAGTATGGTTGTGAAATCATAGGGGGTGACACTATAGGAGGCGACAAACTTCACTTAAGCATTACCATTATCTCCAAAAGTGACCATCCACTTTTGCGTACGACTTTAAACGAGGGTGATTTGTTAGCATATACTGGTGTGTTAGGAGAGAGTAAAAAAGACCTTGATGCACTTTTTCGTGGAGAAAAAATAGCCCCAGATTCTCGCTTTTATGCACCTACATTAAGAGCATCTTTTGTAGCCAAAGCAAGAGCCTTTTTAACTTCAGGTATGGACATCTCAGATGGGCTTTTTTGTGATACCAATAAATTATTAGATATTAATAAATATGGATATGAGATATTAAATACTATCAATGACAATACAGGGCTTTCAGGGGAAGAGTATGAAATGCTTATTTCCTTTAAAGAAGTTGACTTAAAGCAGATAAGAGCCATAGCAGAAGAGACTCAAACCCCTTTAACGGTGTTTGCAAAAGTAGCTAGGAATGATGAGAGATTTAGGTGTGAGAGTCATCACTTTTAAGAGACTTGCTTGTTGATTAAGCCTATTTTAAAATAGGGGGGGTACACTTATTTCATTAAAATTTAATGAAAGAGGAAAAAATGATAAAAAACCTAACAAAATACTCTACTTCAACAGCACTTGCTTTTATGCTTTTGGCATGTGGTGGTGGAGGTGGAGGAACAAGCCCTGCTACTACTACGACACAATCAGGTACAAATACACCAAACACACAAACGCCAACAACAGGAAACTTACCTGCACCCAGTACAAACACTGCTTTATGTCAAGGTACACAAACTGCTTTTGCTTTGGGTAAAGAGGTCAATGGTGACTTGAACATAGAAAAGGACAATACTGAAGACTGCTATAAAATAAGTCTTTCCTCTAACAATGCTAGCGAAACGTATACTTTTTTCATGAATATGTTGCCTGGAACGGAAGGTTTTACACGTTCAGAGATAACACTCATAGATATGAATAACCAAGAAACACCTCTCAATGATAAAAATAAGCTTTATGATGCAGATAAACATCTTAGAAATACATTTACTGTAATAAAAGATGGTACCTACTATATAAAAATAAAAAGAGGTACAAGTAAGACTAAATACGCTTTTAGTCTCCACCCTTCTGTAGAGAACGGTTTGGTACAAGGCAAAGACAAAGAAATAAACGACACCCCAAGTATGGCTGCTCCCATCACACCCACTGAAGCGATGAATGACATCAACGGTTCACTACATGTCACAAGAGATGCCTACAACTCACTTAGAGGTTCTGACGACACAGACTACTATAGTATAGACATTACTAAAGCAGGAAAATATACTTTCTTTATGAATAAATTACCTGGCTCAAGCACTTATGTAAGAACAGACGTAAGGTTTATAGATGAAAATGAAGCAGAAACGCCTATGACTTCAGGGGATTTAACTTTTTATGGTACATATGCATATAATCTTAGAAAAGAAATCACGCTTGCTAAGGGAAAACACAAGATAAGGATATATAGTGGAAATGATAAAATGAAATATGCTTTTTCTTTGTATCCATCTATCATAAACGGTTTAAAACAAAACAGTGACAAAGAACCCAACGACACACCAAGTATGGCAGCTCCACTTACTATGGCAGAAGTAACAACGGGTATCACTGGTTCACTTAATTTTACTAGAGATGATTTAAACTCACTTAGGGGAACAGATAATATTGATAGGTATCGTATAACTATTAGTGAGGCAGGGGAATACACTGTAGATATGAGTTTACTTGCGGGAACAGAAGAATATTACAATGATTTAGATGCAAGATTCATAAGTGATGATGGTGCAGAGATACCTATTACTTCTCTGTCTAATAGATTATATACTATAGATGCAATAACTCAAGATGTAACTTTGGAAGCTGGTTCATATAATTTACAGATATATAGAAAAACTAAAATAGCCAAGTACTCATTCAAAATGACAAAGAAGAACTAAGAATATCTTAGTTCTTCTTTGACGTAGTCCTCTCTGCTAAAGCACGAGGGTAGTCCCTCGAGAGGGCTATCTCTTGTGCTAAGGCATGGAGTTCTGACTCTTGTATATTTTTAAATATAAAATCTTCTTTTTTACATACTTTCTCTAAGACCCCACACTCTAGCATATCATTCGCTATGGCTTCACACATATCTAATACCGAAGAAACCTTGACTACTTCACAACGTGCATAATGTGCACGAGGGAAAGATACTTCTGCCACGCGTAAAGTAGGGTCATCTCCAGGGATTTGTTGTGCACCAAAGAGCGGTTTGCTTCCTACATTTGCAGTAGAAAAAGAGGGTATGTATTGTGAGAGGTGTTGTATGGCAGCATTGGTACGTGTGCGGGTCTCTTCTTCTTTCCACTCTTTTTCTATTTTGTCTATGAAATCTTTGCCTAGTTTGGGTTGGCAACTAAGAGCGGTGTTGGCCACTAGGCCATCTTCATACAGTGTAATTTCATGGGTCATTGCATGGAGTTGAAAGTAGCCGTTAGGGTAAGGCGTGAACTGTCCCATGCCTTCTGGCGTGCCTCGTTTGCCATGAAAGATGATTTCGGGAAATTTGATATTTTCATAGGCACTGCATCGGGTAACGTAGGCTGCTTTGAACTCTACCATACGCTCGCAGGGTGCTCCTATGAAGTCATCTATTTTACCTGTACGAAATCCTGCCGCATTGATGAGATAGCTAAAGTGTTCCGTATGGCTTGTGTCATTTTGAACATAAGAGAGACTCCAGCCATCTATTGCGTTATTTTGTTGTACGTTATGGACAATGCTTTGCACGTGTAGCCGTATATTCTTTATGGCTTCCAAACTCAGTGAGATGCCAGCAGAGAGTCTAAAGAGGTTGAGTCCATACTCTTGTACCATAATAAGGGGGAACTGCACCTTGTCGAAATCGATATGTTGGGCTACTGGTATCATCCACTCTTGCAGAGAGCTTGGATTTTGTACGATTTCCTTTTTTCTTAGTGCGTGCAACTGCTTTTTACTAAAGAGTCGGTAGTAGTTTTCATATTTTCCCAACACTTCGTTATTCGGGTCTTTATCAATCAGTTTTTTATACTCTTCTTGAAGCAGTTTTAGTCTGGGAAGCAGGGCTTTGGGGCTGCTCTTATCTGTAGTAGGCAGGGCAATGACGGTAGGGCGGTAGTCCACGATATAAGGGTAGAAACGTAAGAAATCTATCGATTGTCTTAGTAGACTTATGCATTGTGCATCGCTTATTTCGCGATAGAGATTGCCGCCGGCATGCAGGTGGCAAAAAGGAGGACCGCTAATGAGGAAGGACTCTTTCTCAAAGAGTGTCACGTCCATTCCCATAGCTCCAAAATAGAGGGCAGCCGTACTTCCTGCCACACCTCCGCCAACAATGGCCACTTTGTTATGTGTTTTAGTATGCTTATTAATCATTATTAACTCTATAAAATACTATTTAGCTCTGAAAAATTATCTATCATAAAGTCAGGTTTGTACGTAGCGATATCCTCTCCGTAATTATAGCCGTAGGTGACACCTACAGAGTCCATTTTACAGGCATTGGCAGCCAAGATGTCGTTTTTGGAATCTCCTACCATAACAGAGGCTTCAACAGCGATACCCAAAGTCTTGCAAACATGTAAGAGAGGAGCAGGGTGAGGTTTTTTTTCTGCTAGGCTGTCGCCGCCCAGTATTTTCGCAAAGAGTCCATCCATCTTCAAACTTTTGAGTATGGGTGTTACAAAGGCATAGGGTTTGTTGGTCACAATAGCCAAGGTATAGCCTTTCTTTTTGAGGTTTGTCAGGGTAGTTAAGACATCCGGATAGGGTTTTGTAGCATAGCAAAGGTTTGCCCGATAATAGTCTAAAAAAATATGGAGGGCTTTTTCCGTATAGTCCGTATCTAATGTCTCGTCAAGTTCTCTTTTACCAAGCAGTGCACGTTTTACCAAGGTTAGAGCGCCATTGCCTACCCAGTGATGTATTTGTTCTTCATCAAAAGGTTTTTTATCTAAGTAACACAACATGTGGTTGACTGCCTTTGCCAGGTCCGACGCCGAATCGATAAGCGTGCCGTCTAGATCAAAGATGAGCAGTGTTTTGTTTGTCGGTTTCAAATGCATAACCTTATTTTGAATTAGTGCGATTATACATTTTTTAGCTAAAATAGTCTTAACAAAACCGATATCAAAAGAGAAAGCTAGGTAATGAGAGTAATCTACCCGCTAAATATAAAGAATGAATTTGTCTTTAACTCCTCGGCACGTGACTTTAGCGTAGAGGAGATACCGCTTTATGAATTTAGCGGGGAGGGCGAACATCTCATCCTCAAGGTACGCAAAAAAGAGATGACCACATGGGAGATGCTCGATGTCTTCTCTACCCGTCTAGGTATACGCAGACGTGATATAGGATATGCGGGGCTAAAAGACAAACATGCCATGACCATACAGCACATCTCCATCATGGCGATACATGAAGAGAAGTTAAAAGCATTTAGCCATGAGAAGATAAAGATACTCTCTAGTGTAAGACACAACAACAAGATACGTGTAGGACACCTAAAAGGCAACCGTTTTAAAATACGCCTTAAAAAAGTGTTAGGGGTACAAAAAGACAAACTAGACTCCGTACTAAAGTGGATAAAAGCAAACGGCGTACCCAACTACTTTGGTAACCAACGTTTTGGCACCGATGGTAACAACTGGGAAGATGGCAAAAAGCTTTTAAGTGGAGAGTTAAAGATGCGTGACCGTAAGAAAAAAGAGTTTCTTATGGGGTCGTACCAGTCTTACCTTTTTAACAAGTGGCTCTCACGGCGTATGGAGCTTAATTTGTTACTTGAAAAATTTTCAGAGCGTGAGACAGAACAGGTGATGGGACTGCCGGAAGGTTCGCTCAAAGGCACAAAGGCACAGCCAAACTTTTTTAAACTAGTAGAGGGAGATGTGATGATGCACTACCCGTATGGCAGACTCTTTAACGTAGAAAACCTAGAAGAAGAAGCCAAAAGGTTTGCAAACAAAGACATAGCCCCGGCAGGACTACTAGCGGGTAAAAAAGCCAAAGTCTCTTTAGCTACGGCAGGCATACTCGAAACACCTTTTGTAGAAGAGTTGAGCTTACATGGTACCAGACGTTACGCATGGGTACAAGTGACTGAACTTAGTAAAACTTACGTGGAAGAGAAGGCACATTATGAGCTTTCTTTTGTGCTTCCTAAAGGCTGTTATGCTACCAATGTTTTAGATGTTTTACGCGGTGGGTAAGATTAAGTCGTTTTTTGACATTTTTTGACATTTTTTCTGTATACTGAGATTAATTAAATATCGTAATATATTATTACACGAGTATAGAGTATCACTTTAACATACTTTTTTACTAAAATAAGGAAAACACATGACTTACACCTTTAAACATCTCTCTTTAGTAGCAGCGTCACTACTTTTTATGGGGTGTGAAGGCGGAGGTAGCTCAAGTCCGACAAGCATACAAAATCCCACACCAAGTCCAATACCCATAATTAATGATAAAACTAAACCTATTTTTCAGACAAGTGAAAGTTTGTCAAAGAAAGAAAATAAAAGATATATTGCGGATATACAAGCATCTGACCAAACTGAACTTGAGTATACCATTAAGGGTGGTGTAGATAAAGATAAATTTGCAATTGATAAATCTACTGGAACATTGATATTTAAAGAAAAACCTGACTATGAAAATCCTACTGATATAGATAGTGATAATATCTACGAGGTTACTATACAAGTTACAGATTTGGGTAATAATAGTATTAGTAAAGACTTCACGATAACCATCGAAGATGAAAATGAATCTGTAGCTCATACGTATGAAGTTAAAACTTTAAACGGATCAAACTCTTATAGTATTGGAACTTCACCTAAAAGTGTATATGTACTTTTAAGTAATAGTAGTGAAACTCAGACATCATCTCCTACCCTTACTCACAATAGAAAAACGGTACAAACCCAAAAGAGTATGAAGCGTGCCTCTACTCAGATATATGCTAAAAGAGGTAGACATGCTCCGGCGTATATACAAGCGTTTAACAAAAATGTCAAAAAATTTCTAAAAAATACTAACACTACAAGAGCGAGTAAAATAGTCAATACCAATCTAGCACCTCAAAAAAAAGATACAGTAAATACTTCAAAAATCTTTTATACTTCAGTAGATACTAGAGATACTAGTAGTGGAACTTTAGCCACAGCTAGAAAGGTAGTCTCTGATATTTCTACGGTATTTGGAAATAAAACACTGAATATTTGGGTATCCAATGATAGTTTTGGTGTAGGATGTAAAAAAACCAAATGTGTTACACAAGCGATGGTAGATGCTTTAGCGGAGACTTTTTTACAAAGTGGAGACAATAATGATATCTACGACTGGGTGACCAACATCTATGGTGAAGAGTGGAATGCAAAGGCTTCTGATAAGCACAGTATGTTTATCGGTGCAAATGATGAAATCACTATATTGCTTACAGATATAGATGATGATAATAATGAAAATGGTGGAGTCATAGGGTACTTTTACTCAAAAGACAACTATAAAAAAACGAATACATCATATAGCTCCAATGAACGTGTGATGTTCTACATCGATGCAGTGATGTTTGCCAATGGTGACGAGGAAAGTTCTTGGAGCATAGACCATGCATGGCCAAAAGAGGTTGTGAGTACTCTGGCACATGAGTTTGTGCATATGATAGAGTTTTATCAAAAAGGCGTTTTACGGGGTGGAAATAGCGATACTTGGCTGGCTGAGATGCTAGCAGAGACCACAGAAGATATGATAGCCACAAAGATCAACCATAAGGGGCCAAGAGGTGTACTGCCTGCAGATGGCTCTGCAGGTGAAGCAAATAATGAAGAGGGCAGATACGGACGATTTAATGACAACAATACACTTTCACTTACTACATGGAGTGGTGCTTTAGCAGATTATTCCAAAGTAAGTGCCTTTGGTACTTTCCTTACACGTAATTATGGTGGGGCTCAACTGCTGCATGACATCATGCATACCACTTCAGAAGATGAAAAAGCTGTAGTAGATGCAGTCAATAAAGCTGCAGGAGTAGAGCGTAAAACCTTTGCAGACTTACAAAAAGAGTGGGGTATAGCAGTACTTCTCTCAGACCAAGATAACTTAGCAGAAGATGCACCTACCTATAATACAGGTGACTTTACAGTAAGTCATATGGGTGATGTGGTGTATAAAATGGGCTCAATTAACTTTTTTAACTATACACCACAACCATCATTTACGCAGTGTAGTACCGTGAGCCCACAAGCAAACTGCTACTACAAAGTAGGTGACGGTCTTACCGGGTCGGTAACTATTGATTTAGCATTAGATGCTAGTATGTCAGCTATACTTATAGTCAAGTAAGGAAGATAGGATGGAACACATAAGAAAAAGTATCATAGGGGTATGGATGATTTTAAGTATGATAGGGTGCGCAAACAGCAAGGAGATAGAGCTTGAGGGCAAAATAGCAATGAAGGGCTCCGAGCCTTTTGCTTATTTGGCGATCAAAGACAGCAAGAGTCGCCAAAGTTACAAGATTCAAAACAAAGAGAGTTTTGACTTGATGCATAAGCAAAAACAGATTGTAAAAGTAAAAGCGGAAGTGGTCAAAGAAGCAGCGGGTCCCGGTTTTCCAGCAGTGATAAAAATAGTAGAGCTACAAGAAAAGTAATATTTTTTACTATAAAATTGCTACTGCTGTTTTCTTCTCTCTACCCAAGGCTCCTGTTTTCTTGTGATTTTGGCACCAAGTTTAGAGAGTTTGCCTTCTAAATTATCATAGCCTCTGTCTAAATGGTAGATACGTTTGACATGGGTAGTACCTTGGGCTACCAGTGCTGCTAGAACCAATGCCGAAGAGGCTCTTAGGTCCGTTGCCATCACTTCTGCTCCGTAGAGTACATCTACCCCTTTAACCGCTGCTACATTGCCTTTAAGCCAGATATCTGCACCCATACGGTTGAGTTCACTTACATGCATAAATCGGTTTTCAAAAAGGCGCTCCTCTATGAGGCTTTCTCCTTTTGCCATGACTGCCAGTGCCATAAACTGTGCCTGCATATCCGTAGGAAAACCGGGGTACTCCAAAGTAATAAGATTGACCGGTTTAAGCAAGGAAGCCGGATGAATCGTGATACTTTCGTCTTTGATATCAAAACTGCAGCCCATGCTCTCTAGTTTGTTAATGGTAGCTCTAATATGTGTATGGTTTACCTTGTGCAGTGTGATTGTTGAATAGGTAATTGCACCGGCACATAGATAGGTACCTGCTTCGATACGATCCGGGATGATCTTCACAGGTTTAAAATGTAGTGTCTTGCCGCCTGTACCTTCAATAGATAATTCATTGGTTCCGATACCTTCTATCTTCACGCCGGCATCACGTATCATCTCGCAGAGCTGTACTACTTCAGGCTCTTTAGCTGCGTTGACGATGGTGGTGGTACCGTGGGCAAGGGCTGCTGCCATGATAATGTTTTCCGTACCCCCTACGGTAATTTTATCAAAAATGATTTTGGCTCCTTGCAGACCGTTAGGGGCGATGGCATGTACATAACCGCCTTTTATCTCTATCTTCGCTCCCATAGCTTCTAGTGCCTTGAGGTGTAAATCTATAGGACGTTGACCAATTGCACATCCTCCGGGAAGAGAGACCTCACACTCCCCAAAACGTGAAAGAAGGGGCCCTAGTACTAAAATAGAGGCACGCATTTGAGAGACTATTTCATAGAGTGCTTTGGTTGAAGTGATATTATGGTTATTAATATGTGCCGTGGTGTTATGATGTGTTACTTCACCTCCTAGTATACTCAAAAGTTTAAGTAGGGTACGGATATCTACCACATTGGGCAGATTATCAAGCGTAAGCGCTTTGTCGCTTAGCAGGGTTGCAGCAATAATTGGTAAGGCAGCATTTTTGGCACCGGATATAGTGATATCTCCCTTTAATGTGTTGCCGCCTTCAATTTCTAAATAATCCATTATCTTCTCTTTTATTCAATAAATTTGTCATAAAAATGAGATCCGATTTTATCTAAAATAAGGTTAAGGTGTGTAGTTTTGTAAAATATTAATAAATATTATATTTTTTTACATTATTTAATAGTAAAATTGATATTATTCAGTATAATTAAGCTGTTTATTAATAAATATTAGATAGGATATTAACTAATATAAACTTTATAAGCCCCCTGTGGCTCGCAAAGGTAGAAATATGGCCGGTAGTTTGGATAAACTCAAAGCATTGTCAAGCAAGCTTGAAAAGAAGCTTGAAGAGAAGGGAAAAAAACAAAAAAAAGTCTCTTCTAAATCTTCTCAAGAATCGCACGATGTCTCCAAAGAGTCTGTGAAAAAAACAGTGACGGTTAAAAAAACAGAGAGTGGAACGGATGCTGTCAGAGAAGAGAATATCAAACGGGTAAAATATCTATATGAGAAGTTAAAGATATTTGAAAAAGCTCCGGATTTTGATAATATTTTTGTCTACAAGGCGATGAATCTCTCCGGTATAGGACTCAAAGAAGAGGATTTCGCACAGGTGCGAGAGGGAAAATATATACAGATTATTGCGATTACCTACGAGCCGGACAAAAACGGCAAGAAGAAAGCGAAAAATGTCTCGTTGGGCTATTTTGGAAAAGCAGAAACCCTGCAAAGCGTTTTAAAAAATGAGATTATCGAGTTTGTCTTACGTTGGCGTTATGAAAAAGCGTTTCAAAATCTTGAACATTATAAAGATTTAATAGCCAGAGTAGAGCTTCCTAAAGAGACGCTGTTTTAAATAAAAACTCTCTTTTTTTATAGCAAAAAATTGTTTTTTTACACTTCATGCTAACCTAATTCCTGATATACTCTACTTTTAATTTGATGTATTGAGGATAGATTACTATGCACTTGGAACTTACTCCTGAAGCCTTGTTGATACAGTTGGGATACAGGGTAACCAAAGAGACACTTAGAGAGATGAATGAGATCTTTAAAAATACAAAAAATATTGAGAAGTTTTTGCCCCATATTCCCCCTTTTAATGATGCTCTTGCTGTAGAAAAAGCTTTTATAGCAATGTCAAATTCTCAAAAGTATCTCAAGATAAAATGTAATAAAGATGCAGATGCGAAAAATCTTTTGGCTTTTGATGCATTGGTAAAACATTGGGCGGAGAAATACAAACTTAAGCTAAGAGCGATCAAAGAGAAAGAGACTTACTATATTATCGGTATAGACTAGTTTGCCGCTCTCTAAACTTAATCAAGAGCAGCATCGTGCTGCGACTGCCCCTTTAGGGTATAATCTTATTATTGCCAGTGCGGGGACAGGTAAAACTTCTACTATAGTAGGGCGTATTGCCCATCTTTTGCATTCGGGTATAGAGCCATCAGAGATTTTGCTGCTTACTTTTACCAATAAGGCTTCAGGTGAGATGCTGGCAAGACTGGAACACTTTTTTCCTAAAACGGTGGTATCCAAGATCATCTCCGGAACCTTTCATGCCGTCTCCTATCGTTGGCTAAAAGAGATAGATCCGCATCTTACACTCAAACAGCCCAGTGAGATGAAAACACTCTTTAGAAGTATATATGAAAAACGACATTTTGAACGTATGAATCTTGAGATACAGCCATTTTCGGCCACCTATCTCTATGAGCAGTATGCACTGTATCAAAATGCCTCTTTGGAGGGCTTTGATGCGTGGTTTTTACAGAAGTATCAAGATCATGAGCCTCTTATAGAGGTCTATATGGATATCATAGAGGCATTTGAACGTGAAAAAATCAAGTACGGTTTTGCCTCATTTAATGATCTGCTTTTACGTATGAAGGAGTATTTAGAATCAAATCGTATCTCTTTTTCCGAGGTGTTGGTTGATGAGTATCAAGATACCAATACCTTGCAGTCTGCATTGATAGATGCACTTCAGCCTGCATCACTTTTTTGTGTGGGAGATTATGATCAAAGTATCTATGCCTTTAACGGGGCAAATATTGAAAATATCGCAAGCTACGCTACACGTTACCCGGAAGCGAAAGTGCATACACTTACAATAAATTACCGCTCAAGCGCTCCTATACTTTCACTTGCCAACAGGGTGATAGAGCGTAACGAACGTATCTATCCTAAAAGACTAGAAGTTGGAAAACAGGGTAAGATGCATCCGCCAAGGCTGCTTATATATAATGATTTGTTTGAGCAGTATCAATCCATTGCACAGAGTATCAAGCAGACACATGTACCCAATAACGAGATAGCCGTGATTTTTAGAAATAACGCTTCAGCAGACGGCATAGAGGCTTCGTTACGCGAATACGGTATCAGTTGCAAGCGTAAAGGGGGTACAAGTTTTTTTGATGCCAAAGAGATAAAGTTTTTGATTGATTTTCTCTCTTTACTCGTAAATCCCAAAGATATGATGGCATTTATCCATCTCTTTGAATATGCCGGGGGGGTAGGCTCTGCTTTGGCTAGAGAGATATTTGAGTCTTTAGTACACTTTGGAGAGGGAGATTTGATGCAAGGGGTATTAGATCCTATCGTACAGCATCTACCTAAATTTAATCCACGCAAAAATATACAATTAGGACTTTTTGACGATGATTTGGAGATAGGCAGTGCTGCACGCTTTCATACACTGGAGTTAGGGAAGAGACTTATGGTACATCCCTTGTTAAAACATCCAAAACTTACTCGAGATACGGTGTATCATTTTGAGGCATTTTATACCCTTGTCGAGCAAACAGGGAGGCTAACAACACCTTGGGAAATACTACGCCGTACGATAGATTCTACTTTATACAAGGGTGTCGTTGAACTGCTTGCTACTCAGAGAGGAAGAGTAAAATCAGGGGAGATAGACGAGGAGAAAAAAAGGTCTGCAAAAGAGCGCATAGAGAGAAAAGCAGCACTTTTGCTTGATATCTCAAAAGGATATAAGGAGCTTGGGCGTTTTGTCAATGCCATGGTGCTTGGAGGTAATGAGCTTAGTGAAGGCGAGGGGGTTAATTTACTTACGGTACATGCCTCTAAAGGTTTAGAGTTTTTAGAAGTATATGTGACGGATCTGGTTGATGGACGTTTTCCAAATAGGAAGATGATGTCAAGTATAGAAGAGGAGCGTAGACTCTTTTATGTGGCAGTCACACGTGCCAAAGAGAAGCTCTACCTCTCTCTTGCACGTTTTGATAAAGCAAAGAAGATAGAGTATCAACCCTCTCAGTTTTTGTATGAGGCGGGACTTATTAAGGGTGAGTTTGTTGCGCCTAAAGAGGGAAAAAAGAGAAGCAGGGCAAAACACGAGGATTAGTTTTTGTTGCGTTTGTTACGAATGCTCATAATTTTGCTATCTTTGTCCACATAAACATCAAAGAGGTCTATCTCATCGATAAGATGGGAGAGTTTTTTGTATCCAAAATTAATAGGGGAGAAGGAGGACGAGTTGTTGATATATTGTCCGATACCTGCAAGATTTGCCCAGCCGTCTTCATCCATGGTCTGTTCTACTGCTGTACGCAGTAGATTGACCAGCCATGTGTCTTGACGCATCTCTTTGCCTGATTTTCGTATCGGTGTTTGTTTTTTATCTGCTGTTTCACTCTCGTTTTCTACGTAGTTGGACATCAGTTTTTCTGTAAAGATAAACTGTGAGCATGCTGCCATAAAGGGCTTGGGTGTTTTTTTCTCTCCAAAACCGTAGACCTTGATACCTTCACTCTGCACACGTATGACAACGGGAGTAAAGTCAGAGTCGGAAGTAGCAAAGGCAAAGGCATCAATCTCTTTGGTATGGAGCAGATCAATTGCATCGATGGTCATGAGGATATCCGTGGCATTTTTATTTTTGGAGTAGTCAAATTGCTGTATAGGCTTGATGGCAAATTCCAAAAGCTTTTCTTCCCAATTTTTAAGGTTCTCTTTTGTCCAGTTACCGTAAGCCTGTCTGATATTGACTACGCCATATTTGCTGAGTTCGTTAATAATACCCTCTATAGAACGGTATGAGATATTATCACAGTCTATAAAAAGTGCGATGTGATCCTCTTTTTTTATGCGCATTCTTGTTGCTCCTTTGGCATATAATAGCTAATGGTACTTTTACCAAACTTTTTTTGTTTTATTTGCGAGAGAGTTCCGATTTTATCAGGCATGTTCAGGGTTGAGATATGTTCTATGATAACCATTTGGCAGACTGCAGCTTCTATGGTTTTTATAAGTGTGATGGTTTTGTCATAGATGTCATCCATACCTTTACGGGTAAAAAAGGGTGGGTCGAAGTAGAAATAGGTTTTTTCACGAGATTTTTTTATCATCTCATAAACGATGGAAAATTTCTCAAAGCTGTCTCCATAGATGAGGTGGGATTTTAAGGGATCGATTCGTCGGGTATTTTCTTGTAGATACGTAAAGGCCGTTTTGTTGTACTCTATAAAGTAGCACTCTTTTGCTCCTCTGCTAAGGGCTTCTAGACCTATAGAACCCGAACCTGCAAAGACTTCTACAAAGTTTTTATCAATGATCTCAAACTGTAGGGTATTAAACAGTGACTCTTTTACTATACTTTTAGAACTTCTAGTAGTGGCGATATTGGGTATCTCTATCTTTTTACCCTTGTGTTTGCCTGCCGTGATGGCGGTGGTAAATGTTTTTATGCGTTCTTTTTTCATGGTTTTATTTTATCTTAAATTTCGTTAACCCTTGTAACTAACGGGCGAAGATAACCATCAAACTTTTCTCTTTTTATCTTTGTGAAGTGCGAATGATTTCTCAATCTTGACAGAAGAGACTTCATGTTTTGAGAAGGAGGATATTTTTAAAAATTAACGATACTTTTGAGTGTATTGATAAGTTTGGATCTTTCTTTAGCATCGCTACGTTCTTTACCGGGTTCAGTAGTAGTAATAATAGTACGTCCGGTAACCAATTTAGAGCCATCATTTTTACGTATGCCCCAGTAAGTGTGCATAATGACAGGTTCTCCTTTATACTTACCCAAATAGAGTGCAACATGCCCGGGGACATAAAGAAGTGAGCGAAAGGGCTTGGCCTCTTGGATGATTTTTCTCTTTTTTTGCGTCTTTGTCAAGCCCGTGAGAGAAATACTATCGCCGTCTTTGGCCTGTTTAGAGGAGTTACGACGCAAAAAGATACCAAATACCCCAAAAAAGTCTCTGGTAGTTGCAGAGCAGTCGCGACATTCATAACTTTCACCCCATCCATAGGGTTCTGCATAAAACTCTTTAGCTATCACGGCAACATTTTTAGCGGTAAAAGCGAGTGGTTTTTTGGCGATGATGTTTGGATTTTTGACTGCTACTTTTTCAAGTTCAGCTTGACCTTTGGCATTGCGTTTGGCTACAAGATAGTGTTTTTTATCCTGTGCGATTGGAAAAAGTGCTCCTAGTTTAACCGGAGAGATTACTCTGTTTGACCTATTGTAGAGTTTTAGGTTGTCTTTAACGGTCATTGCATAAGAGCCGTTTTGAAATTGTTTGATGAAATCTTGTGAGACCAGGGCAATATCTTTGACTTTGATCCAGCCAAAGGTGTATGATCCACGTACAAAAGCCCAGCGTTTGTCTTTTGAGAGATGGGAGACAAACAGAGGTAGATTGATATGATAGGCAGAGTTTTGATTATAGTCAAAAGGAAATCCCTCTCCCGGGCGTTTGGGATCTCTATAAAATGAGGCCGATGTGGGGAGTGCTTTTAGATCGGTTCTACGAACGGTAATAGCTTTATATTTTTTACTATCAATTTCTCCCATATTGGCATTCTCTATCCATTTCTTGTAGACTGAGGGCGGTATGATACGACCGTTAGCGTAGTAGATGGGCTCTTTACGTATAAAACGCATCTCCCAGCCAAAATCTTTTTGGGAATCGAGAGAGTCTTTAAATCCCATGGTTTGAAATATTTTTCATTGAAAATTTCGTCTAGTTTTTTTTGATATGATTTTGAAAAAGGCTGGATCTGTTTGGCATAAAAGGCAGGATCTTGGGGTATATGTTTCATATCTGCAACATGGTTTTTAGGCATACGGTCAATAGCAGACTTTGTACGTTTGCTCTCTTTGAGTATATAGAGCGCATGGAGGTTTGAAGAGGAGAAGAGGAGTAGGGTAAAGATGAGGATTGTTTTATGCGTCATGGTCTTACTCTTTTTTCTATAGCATACTTTTTTTTGTTAAACAGAACTACAACAACGAGAGGATTTCTTTAATGTCGCTAAAAAGAGGACGATTCTGATTTTCAAGTGTTAAACAGCGTTTTTTAAGAGAAGAGAGTGAAGTTCTTATTAGTTCTTGGGATTTATTATCGGTATGGGCTAGCTGAAGTAACTCCTCTATAAGATACCCAAATGCACGTACTTCAAGGCGTTGCAATGCATTGCGAATCTCTTTTTTTTCTCCTCCATAGTATGAAGCTGCACCAAAATCGCCCAAGAGGGCATTGAACCGAGCGTCAATCATAATATTATGTGCATACAAATCTCCATGCATAATCGCACGTCCATGCAGATGAGCAGCCGCACTTGCAATTGCTTTGAGTATGTTGAGGGCTTGCGGGAGTGTCAGTTTCATTTCGTCCGGATAAAGATCCCTTGAACAGCTTTCAAAGCTAGGAGGAAGCCCTAAATTTTTAAAACCGCCGGGGATAAGTTCGAGCATCACTACATCATGATTGCGAGGATGATTTGTGACACGTGCAAGGAGATTGATAAGACGGGGATGCTCTTTTGCAATCATGTTGATCTCTATCTCTTCCAAGGGTAAGCCGTCGGAAGTGATCTCTCCTTTAAAGACTTTGAGGGCAACCTCTTTGCCCTCAAAGATTGCCCTATAGATAAGACCGGAGGCTCCCTCTCCTAAAAGCTCTTTGACCTCTAGATCCTCCCAGTGCAGCTCT
This sequence comes from Sulfurovum sp., assembly GCA_026989435.1. GTDB lineage: Bacteria > Campylobacterota > Campylobacteria > Campylobacterales > Sulfurovaceae > Sulfurovum. The sequence continues at coordinate 42,678 of JALSJI010000048.1, read as the reverse complement.
CTTAGAGGTATATCCAAGGAGGGTTTTGGTGTACAAAAAGGGTTAGCTCCAAAGGCGAGCCATGAGAGTTTGGGAAGTTCAAGCACTATTTGGGGTAGTTGCGTGAATTTGTTTGCAGAGATTCTGAGGAGTTCCAGATTGTGACATTGGGCTAGAGTATCAGGAAGAGTGGTGAGATGATTGCCGGAAAGCATACATTTTTGTAGGGCTTTTAGTTCTCCAATGGAGTTGGGCAGTCTCTCTAAAGCGTTGTCTGTCAGAATAAGCCAGCGTGTTGTTGCGGGTAGAGCATTTTCTGCTATGGTTTTGATGCGGTTGTTACGGAATCCTATCATGGTCAGATGAGGGCAGTCTGCCAGTACGGTAGGCAACGCTTCAAAGAGATTGTTAGAGAGGAAAAGGATTTTAAGTTTTTTAAGTTTTCCAAAATCATCCGGGAGCGTGCTGAGCCGGTTGTCCGTCATATCCAAAATTTCCAATGTCTCAGAGAGTGAAAATATCTCTTTTGGGAATTTTGTTAGATTGCAAGCCAGTTTGAGTCGCGTGGTTCCTGTAAGTTGTCCTGATTGAAGCTCTTTAAGTCTATTCATTCTCTTATTGTATCTTATCTAGAGTAAAATAAGGTTGCTACAGCGGATATCTTGCACCTATGCCGGGTGTAGGTGCAAGTACTATCTTACTTTCATCAAACAGGATCTCCGTGTCTACCGGATGATGAGCCAAAAGTGCTACCGCGTCTAGATCAATCATCGTGATACTATCAGCTTTTGCAGAAGCGACGTGTACAGCGGCAGCGATACCGATAGGGCCTTCGAGCATACAGCCTATCATACATTTGCTATGGTAGGCTTTGGCAAGATCTGCTAGTTTAAGTGCTTGGGTAATGCCTGCTGTTTTAGCGAGTTTAATGTTGATATAGTCTATTGCCTGCATCTCTAAGAGCTTGCGTGCATCATCGAGAGAAAAAATACTTTCATCTGCAAGAATAGGGGTCTGTACTCTCTCTTTGATGTATTTAAGACCTGTAAAATCATCTGCTGCTACGGGCTGTTCTATAAACTCTGCAATGATATCTTCTCTCTCCAAAGCATGCAAGAGTGTTACAGACTCTTTAGCTGTCCAGCTTTGGTTGGCATCGAGCCTTAGCTTTATGTGACTATCTAGTGCATCATGTATAGCCTTTATTCGTATAATGTCTTTTTGGGGAGAATCACCTATTTTTATTTTGAGTGTATCATAGCCAAGAGCTACGGCATTATGTGCATCTTCTATCATGCGGTCTATTTCACCTAAACTGATTGTTATGTCTGTTGTAAATAGGGTGGATTTTCCTCCCAACATACGGTATAGCGGAAGATTTAATACTTTTGATTTCAGATCGTAAAGGGCAATTTCAAGTGCAGATTTTGCAGTTGTATTATTTAATATTAAATTATGTATATTATTTAATATATTATCAAAATCCTCTAAATCTTTATCTAGAATATGCGGTTTGATATACTCTATGGTTGCAATTATAGAGCCAAGGGTTTCTCCTGTAATCTGTGGTGTAGGTGCAGCTTCACCGTAACCGCATCTTCCATTATTACACTCTATAACAACGACTATATCTTCTAGCATATCTACATGTCGTAATGCGGTAACAAAAGGGGACTTTAGCGGTGCTTTGAGTCGTTTCGTATAGATATTTTTAATTTTCATTTATATTTTTTTATGTCATTGTGTTTTCATAAGAAAGGGAGAGAGAAAGGCAAGATTTACAGACTTTTCAAAACAAGTTTGCGTACCATCGTTGATACGGTAATGTCATCAAGTTCGGCAAGTTTTTCAAGTTTTCGCATTTCTTCTGCAGTAAGATAGACGGCAATGCGTTGATCTCTTTTTGGTTTTGTCGATTTCGGACGTCCGCGCGGTGCCAGTGCGTGACCTCCATCCTCTATAGTTTTTTTATCTTTTGTAATCAGTTTGTTTATGTCAAATTCCATATTCATTTACCTCGTCAACTCTTTTTAGCCATTTTATAATTTTTGCATAATCTTGGAAGACGCCTTTGTATTGGCTTTTACTCAGTCCGCTTTCACCGTAGAGTTCGGTGATGGTTCTTCCGGTGTGCATACTGTTGGTAATAATCTCGCTCTCTCTTAGATGTATAATATCTTTTCCTAGTCCATCAAGTGCTTGGAGGGACTGTTTGTACTTTTCTAATTTATTTTGTTTGACCCTATTGATGATGATAAGTATATTATCACAATATCGATAAACTTCCATCACCGTGTTTATTGTTCTTTTAATCGAATTGATATCCAAGGTGGTCGGTATTACTATAGCATGGCTTCCTTTAAAAATATCAATAATTCCAGGATCGATATAACCGCCAAGGTCATAAACTGCATCGTGTTCAATCAACTCGACTTTGTCCATAATTTTTGCTTTGTTTGGGTATATCTCTTCAATGACAGAATCATCATTTGATAAAAGAGGATAGTTTAAATCCTTAGCAATAGAAAATGCCAAAGAGGTTTTCCCCGTACCGCCTTTTTTATTGAAAAACGTAATGATGTTATGCATAGTAATCCTTGTGTAGTGTATTGATATAAAATTATAACAATACTTAGCTTTAAGTAATAATATTTAGTATATATGAAAATTATTAAGCATTAATAAGCATAAAATAATAAATATGGTATAAGTGCGTAAAACTCGCTTCCTGATATATTATTAGTTATATATATAATAATACTTATTATTTTTAAAAAGTATACTGTATGCTTATTAAGTATAATTAGTACTATGTAATCTTTTCTAAGATTTTTCCTACCATTAAGCCGCCAAAAGTACCGAGCATATATCCCATCATCGCCATCAGGATACCGATAGGAATGAGGGCTTTGGAGTAGGCAGATGCCAAGATAGGCGCAGAGGCTATGCCGCCAATGTTGGCGAGAGAGGCGACACCCAGGCTAAAGAGATCAAGTCTGAAGAGTTTGGCAAAAAGAATCATAATGATAAGGTGTATAGCGATAATAACAAATCCTGCGAAGATGTAGATCGGTGCCTCAGTGAGTTCTGCGAAGTTGGCACGGCTAGCAATGAGGGCTACAATGAGATAGAGCATGATATTGGCCAGTTCTGAGGAGCCTGAGATTTTGGCTAGGGGTGTCATGGCAAAAAGTATACCTGCAAGAGTGGCGAGTATGACAACCCATGTGGCGGTAGTTAAAAAGTCGGTGGAAGGTAAAAAATTTGCTCCATATTGAACAAGAGCAGAGATAAAGAGAGAGAGCGAAAATAAAAAGAAAAGTCCACTAAAATCGATGGGCTTTTTCTCTATAGTTTTTTGTGTTAAGCGTTTGCCTACCTCATCGATGATAGAGGTATCTGCCTTTGTCCAGTCGTTAAATGTTTTTGCAAAAGGTACAAGGGCTAAGAGTATCATCACCCAGATGGCGTAGTCTATAGAATCTATGAGTAGTGTATAGCCCATAGCAGTATCCGGGAGATTTAAGGCACCTTGTACGGCTACCATGTTTGTCGTGCCTCCCATCCAAGAGCCGGCAAGTGCAGCAAAGGCTCTCCATGAGTCTGCCGGAAAAAAGCTATGAAGCAGCGCAAACATCCCTATAAATCCCAGTCCGATACTCACAGAGGCTAAAAAGAAAGTCAGCAGCATCTTTTTACCTAGTTTGAGTATTTCACGTATATCGGTAAGTAAGAGCATGAGAAATATCATGGCAGGTAAAAGGCTGGACTTTACCGATGTATAGGTGGCTGTGATCGATGCTGTTTTTTCCCATACGCCTAAGGTAGAGGCCAGCATTACCGTAATATAGACGATAACAATACTAGGTAGGTATATAAAAAGCTTATGTTGGCTCTTTTTTTCGATATAGACGATGCTTGAGGCTATCATTGCCAATAGTGACAAGTAACTAAATCCTGTAACTATCATAGCAGTCCCATCCCTAAAGCACGTATCTCTTTATATTTATGAAAAGAGAAGGTGGTATGTTCTTTTGTAACAGGCTCAAGAAGAGTGATCTTTTTGTTACTGTGTTTGATGTGTGTTCGGCTTTGGTTATAGATAAGCAGACGCATGGATTTTTCAAACATCTCCAAGATATTGGCAGTTTTAAAAAAGTTATCGGGCATTGCTTTTTCAAAAGCGTTTTCTCCCAGTACATCCACGGCAAGGATATGTGTGTGTATAGCTTCATTGACTCCTAGATTTTCACATAAAAAGCCATCACCGTATATTTCGCCATTGATGATATGTTCATTAAAAACACCGGGGATTGCCATTGTTGCCAATATAGCATCTTTAATGTAAATATCATCTTTGGCACTAAAGACGCGCTTGTGACCATTTAGCAGGTTGGTTGCGATGAGTTTTAGAGGTATATAGGTATCTGCCATCTTTTTTTTTCCAAAGAGTCTGTTGAAAATAGAGGTGATTTTTGTATTGTCTACAATAGCATTGCCCGAAAAAGAGAATTTGATCCATTTTGTGACAGAGGCGAAGGTTTGTATCTCTTGATAAATCTCTGTTTCACTCATACCAATGGCAATACATGCAGCAATAATTCCACCCATACTTGTACCTACAAGTTCCGCGGGCATAAGAGATTTTTGTTCTAAATCGTGAAGCACGCCCAAATGGGCAATACCTAAAGCACCTCCGCCGGAGAGTACTAAAGTAAAAGGGTTGTTTTGAAGCGGGTAATGCATTATTTTTTCTTTGTCCGATTTTTTTCTGTTTTTTTTCTGTTTTTTGCAGCGTAGGAAAGTTTACGTTTTTTATCGTAGTCTATATAGCCTTTTTTCTCACGTAACGACTTTTTTCGAGGGCGGGCTTGGCGTGGTTGTTTGTCGCTTATCTCAAAACCTTCCATTATCTCGCGTTTGATGTTTAGTTTGAGATGTTTTTCGATGGTGCTAAAGGTATGATAGTCGTCGACGGTAAGAAGTGTGATGACCGTTCCTTTTTTATTTGCACGTCCTGTACGTCCTATACGGTGGGTAAAGTCATCCGTGAGCTTTGGCAAGTCGTAATTGATGACTATAGGAAGCTTTGGTATATCTATGCCTCTTGCCGCAATATCGGTGGCTATGAGCACTTGTGATTTTTTACTTTTAAAGAGTCTTAGTGCCTTGGCACGTTCATTACGTTTGATATCGCCATGAATGAGGGTCGTCCATATCTTTTGTGTTTTGAAGTATTCAAAAAGTTTGTCAGCAGTCTCTTTTTTGTTGACAAATATTAGTATCTGTTCTACACCTAAATTTTTTACAAGTTTTACTGCAAGCAGGGCTTTGCGCTTTTTGTCTACTTTGTAGGCTCTGTGTTTGATGAGATTGACCACATCACGTCTGTTACTCACTTCTACGATGACAGGGTCACGTAAAAATGCTTTGGCAAGTTTTTTGATATTTTGAGAGATTGTTGCAGAAAAGCACATCATCTGTTTGTTTGCAGGGCAAGACTTTAAAATGTTTTTGATTTCTGCTAAAAAACCAAGGTGAAGTATGGTATCGGCTTCATCGAGTATGACGGTGTTTACGTGTTCTAGGTTTATCTTTTTGTCGTTGATGAAATCTAGCAGCCGTCCAGGGGTTGCGACTACTATATCTACACCTTGCTTGATACGTGCAATTTGCTCTACTTTTTTAGATCCGCCTTGCACCTTGAGTGTTTGAATCTCCGTGTACTTTGAAAAACTTACGATAGTACGAGAGACTTGATCTGCCAGTTCAATCGTAGGTACGATGATTAAAGCACGCACAACCTTTTCGTCTTTTTTTACCACTTTTTGCAGTTTATTTAATAGGGGTAATAGATAAGCAGCCGTTTTTCCTGTACCCGATTTAGAAGCTCCAAGTAAATCGGCACCTTTCATCGCAGCAGGGATGACTTTGTTTTGTATGGTTGTAGCACTTTCGTAGTTTTTATGGGCGAGGGCTTTAAGGATACTAGGGTGTAGGTTGAATTTTTCAAATGCTTTAATGTGGTGTTCCTTAGACATAGTACTATATTATAGCATGTTAGACTAAGGAAAGCTTATTATTGTTTTATCTTCATTTTCTGTGTGATGTAGGCAGAGGTAGGAGCATCCATGGTATTAATGTGTAGGATTATCCATTCTGGCGATTTACGTATAAAGTGTATGACCTTGTCGATATTGTTATGTAGATGCCACTGTTTTAGGGTAATTTCCAAATCGGCTATAAACATATCATGTGCTAGTTTATGCATCTCATAGTTTGGATAGTTGTATCTATGCATGAGTTCTTCTTCACTGCTAAAGTGTGTTTTTAGATGTACTAGGTACTTTTCTATTTTTGTTTCTACTTCCGTGAGTTTAGATTTATCCATACTATATTGTGTAGCAAGTCTGTCTATCTCGTTTAAAATTTTTATCTCATTTTCATGGGTCTCTTGCATCTGTTGAACTTCAAGATATTCAACAGACTCTATATAAAGTAATGCCATCGGTGCTATCCTTTTTACTGCTATCATAGGCTAAGATAGTCAAATTTTACTTGATTTATATCAAGAAGCAGCCACTCCTTTTACTTTCTTTTTTTATCTCCGGATCTATAGCGGGGGCTATTATTTCCATGACCGCGTTTTCTTGATGCATGACAGTTGTTGCAAATACTAAACCTGTAGCTAAAATCCAGTACTTTTCCACATCTTCGGCATTGTTTTGTGAAGTGTCCTTGACGCAAAGAGTTTTCTATATAGTTGTTTAGGCGTATTCGAGCCTGCAATGCTTTCTCTACATCTTGGAATATGCCGGGGAATTTAAAACTTAACCACAAGTAGAGTGATATCTCTCTTACACGATCTTCTGCATTGAGCAGCATATCGTTTGTTTGTGCAAATGCGGGCAGATCACGCGGGGGGATATAGAGAACTTGTCCTCCTGCTTCAATCTGCTTGATATATCTATGAAATACAGATTCTATATAAGGTGAAGAGATACTAGCCGGCGCACAGCTTAGATAGTAGCGTGTTTTAAGATCGAGTCGATATTCATCGACAATAGCTGCTATTTCTAGCATACTATCGATATTGGCAGCATGAAACGGACCGTCAAATTCCATATTTTCTGCAAAAAATCCTAGTATGGCGGTGATATTTTCAGTCTCTAGGATTTCTCCTATGAGTAGAACATGCTCTAAAGATGCCATCACTGAGACAGGCAGCTTAATCTCAGGCAGTGCTGCGTTAAACAAAGTGGTTACGGTACTAAGTGTATTGTCATCGAGAGCACCTACATACCCCTTTTCCTCAAAGCCATAACGTCCTGCGCGTCCTGCTATTTGAGAGACTTCCGTAGGTAAGAGCTCACGACGACGCAGTCCGTCAAATTTATTATCTTTGGCAAAGAGCAGGGTTTTTATAGGGAGGTTAAGTCCCATGGCTATTGCATCGGTTGCCACAAGTATTTGACTTTCTCCTTCTCTAAAGCGTCTAGCCTCCTCACGCCGTACTTCGGGAGAGAGGTTGCCGTAGACTACTGAGACACTGTAACGCTCCGAGAGTTGTTGTTTTAATGAGAGCACATCACGCCTAGAGAAGGCGACGATAGCAGTTTGTGCTTCTATCTTTTTCATGCTTACGGGGTTTGGCATTACGACAAGTTCATTTTTGCGTTCAAAGCGTATGATATCAAGATCTTCGCCTAGATACTCACAGAGCTTTTTTATGGCAGGCAAGGCATTCTCAGAGCCAGTGAGGATCACCTTTTTTGCAGGTGCACCGATGAGAGCATTTGCCCATGCCCAACCTCTGTCTCGGTCACTTAACATCTGTATCTCATCAATGACACAAACATCTACATCGGCACTACTGTTCATCATCTCTATCGTAGAGGAGATGTGTGTAGATTCTTCATCTATGATCTCCTCTTCTCCGGTGATGAGCGAGACATGCACGCCGTTTTTTTGTAGATTTTCGTATCCTTCAAGTGCTAGCAGACGTAAGGGGGCGAGGTAGTATCCCGTAGCAGCATTCTCTAGCTCTTTCAGCGCAGCGTAGGTTTTGCCGGAATTGGTAGGCCCTACATGAAAAAGTATTTTACGTTTCAGACGGCGTGCTAGGGGGAAGAGGTTTTTAAAGTCACGGATTGTTTTGGCTAGAAGTTCTTCTCGTTTTTGTTTTACCAAAAGAGGTTTGATATATTCTCCAAAATGAAAGAGTATACGTCGTCTTACTTTTTCTTTCAGTTTGAGTGTGCGAGACGTGCGTATCTGAGGTTCTACAAAACGTACGATAAATTCATGGAGTTTCTCTTGAGAGATATCGAGTTTTGCACTAAGCGCTTTCATCTCTGCAAGCAGATCATCTATCATTACTCTAAAATGCGCTAAAAGATCATCATTGACTCTATGAATATCCTCTTTAACCGGAAGCTTGGCACCTTTCCATATGAGGTTGTAAAGAAAAGGTTTTTCATAGGATACGGAAGTACGATAGTAGAGTAATACGCCAAAGAGTTCATAATGTTTCTCTTTTTCAATAATGATATGGTCCGTGCTCTCATACACTTCATAGGTATCATTGATTTTGAACAATATTTTTTCGATAATATCAAGCCTTAAAGGAGTATGATAGAGTACTGCTTCAGGAGGCATTCTTTTGAGTGCCGTATCGATCTCATCATCGGATAGATAGGGGTGTGTCTCTTTATTGGTATATGTTAAAAACGATTCAACTTCTCTCTCTTTTTTAATGATCGTTTCTTCTTTGATACGTCGTATCTTTTCTATGAACGCTTCATGATGAAGTGTGGCGGTATTCTCAAGCATAGGGAATGTTGTTTGACATAAGAGTAGTTTGTTGAAATCTATTTTTTTGCGTCTAAAGGTAAAGCTGTGGTAAAACACTATCTCATTGATGCCGTTAAACTGAATATCAAGCATTTTTTCTACTTTATCTATGCTCGCTTTAAGACGTATATAGGTGAGTTTGTTGCTTATTTTTTCACGCGTGATTTTGGAGTGTTTTGCATCGATGAAGGATTCAAGTATGATATTCTCCTCTTGGGGAGTGTGCTGGAGCGTAGAAAGAATACTGAGTATTTTCCCCACTTTGTCCTTAGCCTGTTTTTCGTCTATATGCGTATGTGCGGTTTTATATCTTTTGGTAAGATAGTTGACGATGAGTTCACGTGTAGTGACCCCTTCTTCACTCCATATACGACGTAGGGCACGTATCATCTCTTCATGTTCGTAAGAGGGGAGTTTGAGTTCTAAAAGCATTACAAGCTCTATAAGTTTCTCTTCACTCAGTGTAGTAACACCCTCATCAAAAGGCATACCCTGAAAGTAGTTCCGTATTTTATTGTTGAGTTTGGTGATCTGTTTTTTCTTTTTTTTTGCCATAAGTGTAGTATAGCCAAGTTGTTTAAACATTTTGACTTTAATTTGATAGTACTATAATACACTTTTGCAAAAGAGTGCTAAAGGATAATCGTAGGCATGGGAAAAATCTATAAGTGTTTTGTGTTGTTGCTCTATATAGCCTCTTTGAGCTCTTTTTTGGCATCGGATAATGTAAAATATATGAAACAATATTATGTGCATCATAAAACACTACCCATCTCTGATGATTTGGCAAAAAATATTGCCTTTGGTCTGACTGCTACTTCAGGTACGACCAATACCTTGAATGTGAATGGAAGGTTTCGTACTTTTGTGAGTTTTGAGGGTATAGAAGGAGAGCCTTTTAAGATATTGTTTGATTCTAAAGCTTATCTCTCAAAAAGTAATCATAAAAAAAACAATGAAGAGTACAGGATAGATATCAATTTTGAACAGAGTTTTGGCAGCTCATGGCTGGTCTATGGCGCATTCTCATGGTTGAGAAATACCTTTAAAAATTATGATGCCTATTTTACATACAATATCGGTATAGGGAAGAGTCTTATTAACGACGAGAGCCATTTATTGACGCTGAAATTTGGATTGGGATATAATAAAGAGATATATAGTAATGAACAGGTAGCAAAAACTTATCTTTCCTTTAACCAGTATTTAGAGTATCATTATAAATTGAGTAAACAAGATTATTTTTACATCAAAATAGCGGTTTTGGAAAATATAGAAGATTTTTCAAAGGATTATGAGATCTTAAGTGTCCTTGGCTTTGATTTTATGTTGGGTGATAATTTCTCATTCTCTATTGAGCAAGAGATCTACTATGATGCTCTAAGACCGGAGGGCGATCATACTGTAGATACAAGAACTGTGGCAAAAATAGGGTACCGTTTTTAGTCATTTGCGATTAGAGCATCACACTGCAGGGTAGTTAAAAGATCTATTGCTAAATCATTAGAGACAAAAAAATCATCAACACGAGAGCAGATATAGAGCAATTCAAAGTTTTTTTCTTTAAGGTATGCACTCATTTGTGTACCTAAAAAACCACCGTCAATAAAAAACTCACCGTCTAAAGCATATTTTTTTTCAGTGTTTCAAAGGCTTCTTCTTGAGCCTTTTGGATGATTTGAACATTTTGTATGCTTGCTTCCATACTAGGGTCTACTATATATCTGTAGTCATAAATCAGTTCTATTTGACCCTGTTTAAAGTAGTGTTGTACATTTTGTATGCAGGCATGGGCGTTGCTTACTGCATCGATAACCAATGCTATTTTACTGTAACGTGGGTTAGAAGTTTTTAGTACAAGCAGAGGTTGCTTTATTTTTTGTATAAGTTTTTTCGTAATTTTTTCATGATACGCAGTAATAACAAAGGTTTTTTTGTCTTCACGTGCTAAAGCCCAAACTCTATCGGGTGTGTCATCTATTTTAACAAATATTGCAGGTGTTATAGAAGGTTTGAGTGTAGCTATTTTTGCTTCTATCTCTTTTTTTATTTTGTCTTTGTCGAGTATACCTGCAACATTTGTACCGAAAAAGTCAGGAACGTCAAACAAAGGTGTCTCATGTACATAGAGTATCTCTACACTTGCATCATGTTTTTGGGCGAAATCAAAGGTTTCCTCCAATACCTCATCACACATAGAAAAATCACTTAATACAGCTATAATTTTTTGAATACTTCTGTGCATTACTTCTTCCTTATTGGTTTATATCAGTCCTAACTCCGCAAGAAATGCTTTGACTTTTGGTGAAATTTCACTTAGTTCTGCCATGAGAGACTCCCATGCCTTGTCCTCTGCATACCATTCTTCTATACGCTTAAAGGAGTCACTTTTCTCTTCTTGACTTAGAGCATTTGTTTTGTCTATATTTTCTTTAATCGTTTCTAGATGTTTTAAATTGCTTTTACTCACTGGTTTCTCCTCCTATAATACTTTACCTTATTATAGAGCGCAAAGGTTAATTAAATATGTATGAATCAAGGTCAAAGTTTACTAGCCAATCTGGCATACCCCCAAGCACCTATAGCCAAGAGTAGATACAAAATGATTATAAACATCATCTGTTCAGGCTTAGTTTGGTACTCGTACCTTAATATCAAAGTGGAACCTACACTCAATCCACCTATAGCCATAAGGGTAAAGAGTGTAGAAGAATTGGTTTGCTTTCTGATTTTAAAATTGGCTATTGCCATAAGCAAAGATACGAGTAAAAAAGTAATACTCCCAAACTCTAAGATGAGATGTAAACCTCCTACGAGTATGAGAAGTGTAGCAGTACCAGCCATGCTGAGTATGGCAGTGGTGGGGATATGCATACGGCGTTTGGTGAGTACCTGTGGTAAATACCCATCATCTGCGATACGTGTCATCTGACGTGAGGAGCCAAACATGGTACCTGATATAGCAGAAGAGGTAGCAAGTATCGCTCCTACGATAACAAGGTTCTGTCCCAAATCACCCATGATTTCAGCAGCACCTGATGCAAGGGCATACTCTTTGTTTTTTATCAAATCTTCTACAGGTATGGCAAGCACAGACCCCATAACAATGACAAAGTAAATGAGAGCCACAAGTACCACGGCAGTGTAGATGGCTTTAGGGATGTTCTTGTCAGGATTTTCCATCTCATCTACTGCATTAATGACCAACTGAAAGCCTTCATACGCTACAAAAGTAATGGAAGCTACTATGAGAGTATGCTCATCATAGGTGTTTGTGTGAAATCTTGGGTGAGTGTTTTTGAAAAGGTTTGTAAGTCTGTTTCACCATAGTATATAAGTGCCAAAGAGATGAGTAGCAAAATGATTAGCTTTGCGTAGACCATCACGTCTTCTAGTTTTCCCATACCTTTCACGCTCCAAAGGTTAATGCCTGCAAAAATCCACAGTATGCCTATGGCTACAGCCTTACGTACCCATTCGTTGTTGGCAAACTCAAACCCACTGGTGCCATAAGAAGAAAAGGTATAAGCATACAGAGCAAGGGTAGAAATGTATCCAAAAATGGTGTACCACCCTATGAGTGATGCTTGCCATATGTGAGTGGGGGTAGGTACGTTTAAAAAAGGCATAAGTTGCTCCCTCATCTTTATAGTAAACATCTAGTTTTATGTAAGAGTAGGCAGAAAAAAATGCAATCACCCCACCTAAAATACTATGGCAAAGGGAGCTAAAAAACCCACCATACCACCAACAGCGATGGCTACGAGTTCTTTAAAACCTAGACTTTTTTTGTTTGACATTATATTATTTCCTCATATAAGATAGGGGTATTATAGTATTGTATAGTAAAAGAAGTATTGTTTCACATCAACAAAAACTGGTATCCCCACGAGGACTCGAACCTCGAGCTAGGCCTTAGGAGGGCCCTGCTTTATCCAGTTAAGCGATGAGGACACTAGGTATGAAAAAGAGAGTATATTATACAAAAATTATGTTCTAAATACCAGTATATTGTTATTGAATAGATAGAAATTGGCAAAGAAACTTTCATGTATATCATGATGAGGTATTTTTGAGTATCTAATAATTTGTGCTACAATAAATTTATAAGGATAATATATGCAAAGGATTATGTATGGAAGACGGTTATAGTGTTTATCTCATGGGATTAGGAATCGTGAGTGTTTTGCTTGTAGTAGCATGGGTATACCTGTTTTTAAAATATAAAAAAGCGATGAAGGAAAAAGATGAAAAAATAGAGAGTCTGCATCAACTTAATACAAAAAATCAAACGCATTACGAGAATAAAATCCAAGAGGAAAAGAGTAAAATTTTAGAACTTACCCATACGATTGAGAGGCTTGAGACTCAAGCAAGAGAGGGGACGAAAAACCAAGTTATAAGTAAAATAGAAGCCCAACAGAAAAAGCGTGCACGTGAGCTTAGACGTGCAGGCTTGGAGGTGATAGAATGAGTCAAAAAGCACAGAAGCAAATACACTATGAACTTGCAAAGCAGCAGGAGATGCATCGTCAAAAAGAAGTCTCATCCGATGGAGTAAGGGAGATAGAGAAACATTATAGAGACGGTATCATAACATATAGCGAAGGTCTATATAGGTATACACTTGAGATCTCCAAACTAGAAACAGAGATCGGCATAGAAAAAAAATCAATACATAAGGATGAAGAGACACTCTTCTCACTGGAGCGTCAAATAGAGTATGATGAAAATCTTTTAGAGCAGTATAATAACCGTTTTTCAAAAAAAATAGGCTCTATTCAAGAGCTTAATCGTGAGTATCGCGAGATGATGGATACTCAGACATATCTAAAAACCGACAAAAGAAAATTATATGAACTTCAAGAGATACTCGATGAGATAGAAGAGCTGGAAATAACGCTGATGCAATGTGAATTAGAGCGTATTAATCTACTTTTAAAACTGCAACCCAAAAGGAGGGAGATTGCAGTATTAGAGAGAGAGATGAAGATGTTAAAGTTGGATAAAAGCTATTTTGAATCGACCGGGTTACAGCAGATTGTACCGGTTGCCAATCATAAAAAAGCCATAGTAGATGCTGTTGATACGGAGATTTTGGAGTCCTAATGCAGTGCTTATAAAGTATCTTGTCATTTTTGGTTTTTAGCATTTGGATATTTTGTATGAGTATGAAGATGATTCAAAAAACGATTATTATAGCAGGAAAATCAAAAGGATTTCAACTCATAGACGAGGAGATAGAACATGCTTTGGTTCCGGATATAGCAGATATATCTACGGGTATCTTGCATATTTTTCTTAAACACACCTCTGCCTCTTTGGCTCTTGGAGAAAACTATGAAAAAGAGGTACGAGATGATATTGAGAGTTTTTTAATGATGTGGTAGATGAGGAGAAACCCTATTATACCCATACCTATGAAGGGAAAGACGATATGCCTGCACATATTAAATCTGTGATGATCGGTGTATCGCTGTATATTCCTATAAGCGGAGGAAGACTTAATTTAGGAAGATGGCAGGGAATCTACCTTAATGAGCATAGAGTGCATGCACCTTCTAGGGAAGTAGTTCTAACTATGACGGGTATAGCATATTAAATAATACTAAAAAAATATAAATATTATTTAAATAGTATACTTAATACTTATTTATATATTATTAATATTAAAATAGTTTCTTTAAATATTGATGTATGGAAACTTTAAGCATTACTTTCTATAATTAATGAAATTTAATGAGAATCGATATACATAATAAGGATAGAATAATGCAAAACCATGTAGTGAATTATCTTGATAGAGCAATGATTCAAATACGGGATCTGGGTTTAACCCCTGAAAAGACGCAAGAGGCACCGATACTTGCACTGATTGAGAAAATTTCTGATATTGACGAGACAAAAAGTATTGCAATAGCCAGAACACTCTCTCAGGCATCGGCATTTAACGAGATTGTGCGTAATGAGGTGTCTCAGATGAAAATAGGGGAGCGTTATAGAGAGATTACCGAGGGCTTTAACTCGATTCGTGATGATGCAAAACGTATGGTAGAGCAGGTAGAAGACGGAAAGATAGATACCTTTGAGCGTATCGGGAATATATGGATGAAAGTAACACGCGGTGATATCTCCGAGCGTTTTGAGAAAATTAAGGTAATCTATCTGGAGGTCTCTAAAGATTCAAAAGAGCAGATAGATAGAGAGCATACTATACTGAATGCTTATCAGGATTTTAGAGGAGCAATTAAAGAGGCTGAAATTCTCTCACTAGATATTCTTAAAGAGGCAGAAGCACAATGGAATGCTGCCAAGGCAAAATTAGAACAGGCAGCAGAGTCCATTGAAAACTATACAGGGGAAGTTTTGGCAGAACGTGCAAAGCTTGAATTGGTGCGTGATGAAAAGCTAAGAGCCTTACAGGATGCAGAGGAGCGTTATCAGATTGCCAAAGATTTGGCAGAAAATTTGGGAATTAACTACAATACTTCAGAGGTGATTATGGCGCGACTTATGCAGACTTCTGCCATTAAAAAACGTGTTTATCAGCAGGCTGTGACATTTTTCGGTACCAATGAGACGGTATTGACCGCACTCAGTGCCTCTTTTACGGGGCTTTTTGGTTTGCATGAGAGTACAGAGTCGCTTGATGCGATGAAAGAGGGGGTTTCAAAGAGTCTTGAAGATTTGGCAGATATTGGAGCAAAAGTGCAAGATGCGGCGCTCAAGGCAGGATACGGACCGACAATCCGCGCAGATGCTGTGAAAAAACTGGTAGCTTCCGTGGTGAATTTTCAGGAGCGTACCGTAGAGATGATAGATGAAATGCGTAAGCTTTCCAATCAAAATAGTGATGAAA
The DNA here is from genome assembly GCA_026989435.1 of Sulfurovum sp. Lineage (GTDB taxonomy): Bacteria > Campylobacterota > Campylobacteria > Campylobacterales > Sulfurovaceae > Sulfurovum. Next base: position 26,987 of record JALSJI010000048.1, on the reverse strand, counting down.
TACGACAGGTAGTAGAAGAGGGGAAACAGCGTTTGACACGCATTATTAACCGTGGTGAATCATTGGCACTTCCTCAAAAAGTGTAGCGTATGCCGGCTGAGAAAAAGGTACCGTTAGAAGACCTTATGGTGGCGATGGATGTGGTAGATACTCTGCGTCATCGTGATATGCTGGTTGATCGTGAACTTGATGCAGATGTACGAAGAGAGAGACTTGTAGAGAAGTTGCGCGAAATCTATGCCTCGCAGGGTATAGAAGTTACAGATAAGATGCTCAATGAAGGTGTGCGGGCATTGGAAGAGGATCGTTTCATTTTTACTCCTGCACCGGACTCTTTTTCCACTTTTTTAGCAAAATTATATGTTACTAGAGGGAAGTGGATGAAACCGTTGGTAACACTTTTGACTCTTTTTTTTCTTTTGAGTACACTCTACTATATGATATTTGTTCGTCCTCAGCAGATAGAAAAAGAGAACCTTCCTCGGCAGATTGAAAATGTGTATAGAGATTTGATAGAAAGAAGTGCCGATACTCAGGCCACTACGACAGCAAATATTTTGCACCAAGAGGCAGGAGATGCATTAAAGGGTGATAATACCGTATTGGCAAAAGAGAAACTCAAGGGACTTAAAGCACTTTTACAACAGCTCAAGCAGAGTTATCGCGTACAGATAGTGCAGGGTCCAAATAGGCGTTCGGGTATTTGGCGTGTTCCTCCGGGTAAGAGTAATGCAAAGAACTACTATTTGATTGTTGAAGCTGTTGATGCAGAAGATAAAAAGATAACCGTAGCTATTCGAAATGAAGAGAATGATGAGATAGCCTATGTAAAATCGTGGGGTATCCGTGTAGATGAAGAGACTTTTCATCGTATTGCACAGGATAAAGCAGATGACGGTATTATTCAGGAGAGGGTAGTGGGTGTGAAAAACTCAGGTTATCTTAACCCTTTATATACTATCTCCACTACCGGTGCAACGATTACAAAATGGTAAGGAAGTTGTTATGCAAGAGGGGATGAAGACCTTAGAAGGTATAGAGCATGTACTGCATAGTATTAGAAAGGAGATAGAAAGAATCGATCAAGAGCTAGAGTTACTTTTTTCACGCTCTCAGGAGAATAGCAAAGAGCAGACTAAGGTCTTAGATGCACTGGCAAAGATCTACTTTTTGCAGATAGAGAAAAAGGATGTAACAGTAAAGAATGAAGATAGCTTCTCCTCAGAGATAGCTCAAATGATTGCCAAAAGAGCACAAAGGTATCAAAAGTTGCTAACAGAGATAGAGCAGCAGCAACATAGGCTTGCATCACTGGAGGATCAAAGGGCTCAAAAGCATACGTTGTTAGACAATGCTGCAAAAGAGGTGATAAAAGCAGAGCATCACATTCAAACACTTCTTGAAGAGGATAAAGCTTATCAGACACAGCTTAAGGTGACAAGAGAGCGTAAAAAAATAGCCGAAGAAGCAGAGAAAAAAGCTCTTGAGGCAGAGCAGAGACGTTATGAAAAAGGCAAGCCATATGAAGAGGATGCTCTTTTTTCTTATTTGTGGCGTGTCAAATATGGTACTTCAGAGTATCAAGGCAGTAGATTAGTCAAAATGTTAGACTCTTGGGTCGCATCGTTGATTTCTTATGAAAAATATAGAGTCAATTACTGGACATTGCTGGAAATCCCAAAGCGCTTGCGCCTGCATGCTGATGAGGAGAAAGAGGCATATATGCATAAATTGGGGCTACTCTCCCAAATAGAGCACACATATGCTAAGCGTGTAGAGCTTTCTAAATTGCAGGCAAAAGAGAAAGAGCAACAAGAGGCAGTAGATGCGGTAGATGACGAGATAGTTGAGACGGAGGAAAAGCTCAAGTTTTTGATTGAGCAAAGACAAAGCTATTTAGAAGATAAAGACAGTGCAGCAGATCAGATTATTTCTCAAATCAATCAGATACTTCTTAAGATGCAGTTGTCTGAGCTTGAGAGAGTAGCACACGAGACAGCCGAGAAAGAAGATGACAATTTGGTTTGGAAGCTTAAGGAGTTAAAAGCTTCAGCCACAAAGATACAAAATACTATTAAGATGTATAGAAAACTCTATGATAGCAAGATAACACAGATGCATGAGGTAGAAGTATTGAGAGACAAATTTAAAAAGAGTCGCTATGATGATATCCGTTCCGGATTTGAGAATGACAGGGTGATAAAAGAGATGCTCGGAGGTCTGCTTGGCGGTTTGGTGCATAGTAGTGTATTGTGGGATACACTACAACAAAATCAGAGACATATGGATACCGGCGCATGGCCCGATTTTGGCAGTGGCGGTTTTTCCGGGGGAAACGGGTCTCCTTGGCACTTTCCTAAAAGCAGGGATGGGGAGAGTATGTTTCAATTACCGGATTTTGGCGGTTTTTCTTCGCGAAATAGGGTAGATGATTTTTCTACCGGCGGAGGATTTTAAGATGAAGCGTTTACATAGACTCTCTTATAGAGATGCTTTTGATTTAGCATTGAAGGAGGCATCGGTAGAAAGGCCAACAGAGACAATTTTTATAGATAAGGCTTTAGGCAGGGTATTGGCTCAAGATATAAATGTGGTAAAAAATCTTCCTTCTTTTGATAATGCCGCGATGGATGGTTTCGCATTTAGACATGAAGAGAGAGGAGAGAGGCTTCATGTGGTAGCGAAGATTTTTGCCGGTGAAAAATCTGAACCTATACTTAAAAAAGCAAGCTGCTATAAGATAATGACAGGTGCAAAGATACCAGAAGATGCAAATACTATCGCTCCTTTTGAAATGTGTACTGTTGTAGACAATGAATATATTATTGTTCCACGAGAGATTAAAAAAGGAAATGCTTTTAGAGTCAAAGGGGAGGAGAAGCAAAAGGGTACTACTCTTTTTAGCAAATTAGAGCGTATTACACCGGCGCATATCGCACTCATGGCGACTCAGGGAATTACGGCGATTAAAGTCTTTAAGCGATTAGAGATAGCTGTTGTTTCTACGGGTAGTGAGATTAAAGAGCCATGGGAAGAGGCAGATGAAGATGAGATATACAATGCCAATGCCTTTGCTATTATTGCACAGCTGCAAAAGTATGGATTTAAGACAAGGTATGCGGGGGTCATTCCCGATAGTCTTGATAAGAGCATTTCATTTATAGACGGGCTCAAGGATGATGATGTGATTATTACAACAGGCGGCATCAGTATGGGGGATGCAGATTTTATACAAGAGGCCTTTGTTAAAAATGGACTTGAGATACTTTTTCACGGTGTAGAGATTAAGCCAGGAAGGGCAAGTATGATGGGCAAAATGGATAAAACATTTGTGATGGCTATGCCGGGCAATCCGCTTGCTGCAATGTTAAATGTCTATTTGTTAGCCATACCGATACTTACAAAAATGCAAGGCAACAGTGCATATTATCATCCTTTTGTCTATGCAAATAACATAGAGACTTTTCATCTAAAAGCCGGAAGAACCAATGTGGTCTTAGGAAATTTTAGTCAAGGAGAGTTCCGTATTACTAGGGAGAACAGATACGGTTCAGGGATGCTAACACCATTAGTAGAGAGTAATGCAATGTTGGTACTTGGTGCGGATATCTCATTGGTGAGTAAAGGAGAAACAGTGAAAGTTGTTTTGTTTGACAACCTTGCAAATGAGACAAGAGACGGAATTCTAAACGGATAATGCTAATGCAGAAGTTAATAGTGATAGAATGATTCTATAAATTAAGAGTTGGCGTTCAAGTATTGATCTTGGTTAACATAATATAAATTCTATTAAAAAAAGCGTATTTCTCCCCTAAACTTATATTTGTAAGTATTAAATCGTTTTTTTTAGAGATGATATTTGTCTGTTTTAATTCTCTTTTATGAAGTTTTGTATACTTTGCATCTTTACCCTTGCTTGAATGTATTTTTATCACCTCAATATTATTAATATCTTTTTTCTATATTTCTCCGGAATACCATATGGTAGTGCAATATAATGTTCTATTGTGATTCTTTAATATGTGTTTATTTATACCTTAGTGTATATCACATGAAAACGATCCAAGGGTCGGAGAATTATTTTAGAGAAAGATTAGATATGTTTCATGGATCATTTCTCTTATTTTTTCTAATGAGTTTTATAGATCTTTTATAAACGACGACAATTGACGGGAGTGAAATAGACATACCGGGACTTACATCAAGCAGAGTCTATCGTATCCTCGAAAACAAAGTAAAACAAGCATATAGACAGACATAAGAACAAGTGTTCATAAAATAAAAAAGTTAAGAATTCTTATATGAACAAATGTTCACAAAAAAAGAGAATAAAATTATTCTTATGAACATTTGTTCATTGGGAAAAATACTAGAATACTTGACATATGAACAAATGTTCTTTATAATATGATCAAAGGAGTTTTCATGTATGAGCAGAGCGTCACTGCCTTAGCTACTAAAGGTAGTAAAACCAGAGAGAAGATACTTCAAACTTCATTGAAACTCTTCTCTACAAAGGGGTATAAAGCAACCACGGTAAGAGATATTGCAGGTGCTATGGGAGTGAAACAATCCGCTCTCTATAACCATTTTAAAAATAAAGACGAGATCCTTGAGACGCTAATAAGCAACCTCACCTCTTCTGCTATTGTTACGTTGTTTGAAGGGAAAGATGCAAAAGAGTTACAAAAACAGGGAAAAACACTGTTGGCTAATATTGCGACAACATTTAAGCTTTTGAGCTTTGATGGAAAAAATGAAGCACTTTATAAGTTGCTTATGCAGGAGATATTTCGTAATGAACGTGTACGCGAGATTTATAATGAATATTTTTACCAAGAAAATGTAAAAAAACTCTCAAGTATTTTTTTTGGTATGATGCAAGAGGAGATTATAGACTCTTCAGATCCCCTATTGTTGGCAAATGAATTTTTTGCACCGCTTTTTTTCTATCAAATGCAGGTAGTACTGTTGAAGTTTGATCAAAAATCAACCTCCTCCGTGGTATCGATGTTTGAAAAACATGTAGATATGTTTTGGGATAATATTAAAAAAGATGAAAAAGAGGGACTGTTTTAATATATTTTTATATTAAAATATATTAAAAAAACTCCATATTAAAAAATAAAATATTAATTATTTAATATGAATATCTATCGTGAAAATTTTTTTGATTGCTATAGAGATGACTCTTTTTGAATCTCTGCTACGATTGCACCTCTAAGGCTACCTACTTTAAAATCTACGGCTTTATCTTCGGGGTAAGCCTTGTTAATATGCTCTTTGAGTTCACCTTTAATATCGGTACCATGACACTTAAGGCATACAGGTAGTGTAAGCAGAGGTTTGTATACTCTTGTTGTGTTCCCCTCTTTGACTACTTTAATCTGATGGGGATTAAAGCTATTTACTTTGATAGCATCTACATATTCCTGCATGACTTTAGTATCTATGGCATCAGCATAGTTTTGTGTGTGATTTCTTAGTTTAAGTGCAGTTCTTCTTACTTTGGCATATTTTGGAAGTTTTTTGTTTACCTCCTGTGTAATGAGGGATGCTTTATCTGTACAAAACTTCACTGCTTTTAGTGCTGTTTTATCTGCTTTCATTTGTGTTTGTAACTCTTTTTTAAGTGCACTACCTAGCATCTTGATATATCCAATCCCCTCCTCTTTTATCTTAAGCGGATCTGAGGTATTGCTTTGAGAAGCAAAGAGTAGTGTCGAGGTGACTAGCGAAGTAAAAAACAACGATTTCATTCTGGCTCTTTTTTGGGTATGATAGCGAAAAGAGATTAACAGATTTTTACGGCAGTAAGAAAAATATAATATTTTCCGGTGAGTGTTACTCTGTATTTTTTTTGTTGAAGATATTTTTTAGCAAAGATAATATCATTAAAGACGATCCCCATCTCGCTCATACGGTAATTGGGTGCTTTTGCGCCATAAAGAACCTCGCCTCCTAGCCATCTTGCATTTGGAAATCCCAAGATCAGTGCAGCATCTTGTTGAAGATAGCTCTGCACGAGAGACATTAAGAGAGGTTTAAAGTGAATATCCGGGCTTTGTAGGGTTCCTATGCTGATGAGCAGGTCACATGTTCCAAGTTTTAGACTATTTAAGTGATTGATGTCTGCAAGGTAAAAATGGACATTTTTTTCAGGAAATCTTTTTTTTGCCGCAGCAATAGCACTTTTGGAATGGTCAATTCCTATCAATTTCTTTTTGTGATATTCTTTAATATCTAATTTGTTTTTAATCACTTGAAACTTATCGCCTCTATTGATACCAAGATTGAGTATATACTCTCTTTGGCGTAATCCAACATTCTCAAGTGCTTGATTATAATAATAGAAAAACCCTGTTTCCTCCATTTTGTTTATTTGATAGAAATTTGAATGAATACCGTATTTTTCAGTACTCCTACGTTGTCCATGGAAAGTTTTTTCTTTACATAAACGTACAAACGTAAGTTTTATTAAGGGGTAGAGAGATACTTCAGGGGTTAACATTTTACATTTAAGAATTTCGGCAGTATCTATCCATGTTTTGTATCCTCTGTATACATAGGTAACATTTTTTATTTTAATCGGTGTACCCGAGTAGCACTCTTCTTTTATATCCGGATTAATGACTGAAAAAGTAACATATTTCTTTTTCTTTAGGTGTTCTGTAAGTAGAGGAAGTATGGTTTGCATACTATGTGTTGTAAATGTCATATACCGCTCCCTATTTAATATTCTATAATATGATATTACGCAATGCGGGTATTTGTACATATTTTGATATGATATAGATTAAGTATACTTGAGTGTAGATAAAGAGTACGTACAGTCATACCAAAATGATACTATTTTGATGACAAAGAGGAAAAAAATGTCAAGATGCTATCAACTTATTGTTATTGGTTCCGGGGCGGCAGGCATGATGGCAGCCATTACCGCGGCACGTGAGGGTAAAAAAGTACTCCTTTTAGAAAAGCTCTCTAAGATAGGTGCTAAGCTCAAAGCCACAGGTGGAGGACGCTGTAACCTTACCAATACTCTGGACAACGAAGAGTTCATGCGACGTTTTGGGCGTGACGGACGTTTTATGAGCCCTGCTCTTGAAGCCTTAGACCATAAAGCCTTGATGCAGTTTTTCTCTGACATCGGTGTAGAGAGTCATGCTCCGGACGGATATAGGGTTTTTCCTGTTACGCACTCTTCTTCTACTATCATTAACGCAATGGAAGAGGAAATGCAAAGGCTGGGTGTGACGGTACTGTGTGGACAAAAAGCTCAAAGTTTAGAGCATGATGGCGTGAGAGTAACAGGTGTACAGACACAAGCAGATGTTTTTTATGTCCACAATGTTGTCATTGCCTCTGGTGGTATGGGATACCCTTTACTAGGAGCCGAGGGAGACGGCTACCCTATGGCCAAAGCTGTAGGACATAAAGTCACTGATCTTTACCCTGCTATGATGCCACTAAAAGTAAAAGAGAAATGGGTGGAAAACTGTAGAGCTGACACCATCGCAAAAGTAGCTATACGAGTTGATATGAAAAAATATAAAAAACTCCAAGCAAAGGGTGACCTTATCTTCACAAAAGGTGGCATACGCGGTCCTGTGGTACTTGACTTTTCTCGTGAGATTACTCCTCTTTTAGCCAAGTTTGATGAAGTACCTGTGCTAGCCAACCTAACTAAAGGGATGAATGAAGAGCAGATACGGCAGCATTTTAAAAAAGCCTTAGAGAAAAACCCCCATCAAAACACTTTAGATTTACTCCTTACCCTGCTTCCTATGTCTGTAAGTATAGAATTATGTATCTTGGCAAATATTGAGCCTTCACTTAGCCTAAACAAGCAAAAAGGTGTAAACCGAGACACACTCATCCGTCTGCTTGCATGGACACCATTGACCATAAACGGTCATGATGGCTTTAAAATGGCGATGATAACCCGTGGTGGCATAGATTTAAAAGAGATAGATCCCTACACTATGCAGAGTAAAAAGCTAGGGGGCTTGTATTTTTGCGGTGAGATTGTGAATATAGACGGTCCATGCGGAGGATATAATTTACAGTGGAGTTTTGCCAGTGGGTATCTGGCCGGAAAGAGTATTAAATAGTAATTATTTAGCATAAATAATTATAAATAAACATATTTTATTTTTTTTTGATATTTCTATGGTATAATATTTATAGTAGACAAAGCAGTATGGTAACAAAGCGTGTTTTTTATATATAGTGTAAATGGCTATGTTATAGTACTGATCGACAGCGCAATAGCTCAGGAAGAAATCAATCATTAAAGGTTAGTGTAATGTATAAACTTAAGGCAGAAAAAGAGATTTTTTATATATTTGTATGGTTGGTCGGTATTATATTTGTCTATACGATGGTGCATTTATTTATACTTGAGCCCTCAGGAGAGAAGTCTCAACCGAGTCATATCGATACCCCGCATCATGATGAAAAAGAGAGGCATAAAAAGAATCATCAAAATTTGCAAAAATCACCTATTTCTTTAACAGCAGATAAATCTACGACAGTTAAGCAAAAGTCTTTTGACTCGAATAATAGCGTAGAGAGTATAGAGAAAAAAGGGTTGCAAGTAGATAAAGCTTCGGCAATACCATCAAAAGTGTTAACGATATCTATGCTGCCCAAAACATCTTCTAAACCGGTAGATTCAAATAATACTGAGTCGGAAACAAAAGAGAACCATGTAGAGCATCTATCCAAAAAGAGTACTCTTACAGAGGAAAAGAGATCTCGTAGCGAGACACAAAAGAGAAGATTAAGTACCGATATAGGGACCAAACGCATCGAGAGTCAGCGTCAGCAGCTTAGAGAAGAGATCTATCACGAAATTGTTGAGATATTGGGACATTGATTTAAATCTTGTTAGAGTCTATAGGGTATCTCTGAGTACCATTGCATAGTGCAAGACAACAAGGTTTAAGAGAAAAATACCCATAGATGAAGCCTTTGAAAAAAGTCTTTGCCGGGGTGTTTTTCTTTTATCTATCGTCAAGAGGGAGATGGTCATATGTATGACTGTAAGTATAAATATTACTGCAACCAATTGCAGTTTGATACGAAGTGCATCAATTACTTCATTGCCGATATCAGAAAAGAGTATCTTAAGCAGTCCGTTATCGGATATCATTGTATATCCGGTATAAAGCAGTATGGCTAAGGCACCGGTTTCAAAATAGCCATAGATTGGCCCTATTCTAGGATAGACTGCCTCTTGATCCTCTTTTTTTCTAAGGCTTACACCTAAGACAAACATAAAAAAAGCCCCGCCAATCCAAGCAATAGCAGCAACCAAGTGCAGATGTAATACCCAACCCATTATTTTGATTCTTTGTTGTGGTGACCCATGGTACAATAGCTTTGTGCATTCTCCTCATTAAGCACTATGAGTTCATTTGGATCAATATGTGTGTAATAGAGTGTCTCCGGGGGAATAAGAAAGACTTTTATGCCTAAAGTAAGCAGTTTTTGGCAGGTTTTGTAGCCTAAATCTTTAACATAGAGTTTATCTACGTTATACTTTTTGAAATGTTCAAAAAAGAGTGCAGATTTTTCTGTTTTAAAATAGTTTTTCTGGATGACTATACCATTTTTTGCGTCTATAAAGACAAACATCGGGGCTTTTCTAAACCCTTTTGCTATACGTTTTTCATCATTTTCTACAGGAATAAGTATCATTTAGTTATCCAATTTCAACACTGCCATAAATGCTTCTTGCGGTACTTGTACCTTACCGATAGATTTCATCCGTTTCTTGCCCGCTTTTTGTTTCTCTAGAAGTTTGCGTTTTCGGGTGATATCTCCACCGTAGCATTTGGCGGTGACGTTTTTACCCATAGACTTTACATTGGTTCTTGCAATAATTTCATTGCCGATGCTTGCTTGAATAGCTACTTCAAATAGCTGTCTTGGTATAAGCTCTTTGAGTTGTTTGACAAAGGCAAGTCCACGTGTGCGGGCTTTGTCGCGTGGAACGATGATAGAGAGAGAGTCAACTACATCTCCTGCTACACGGATGTCGAGTTTGACTAGATCTCCCTCTTTAAAACCTGCAGGTTCATAGTCAAAACTTGCATACCCTTTGGTGATCGATTTAAGTTTGTCGTAAAAGTCCATGACTATCTCGTTCATGGGGATATCATACTCTAAAAGCACACGCGTCTCATTGAGATAGTCCATCTTTATTTGAATACCTCGCCTATCATTGAGTAATTTGATGAGGCTTCCTAGGTACTCTTGCGGTGTAAGAATAGTTGCTTTGACATAAGGTTCGTATATCTTTTCGATCTTTTGGGGTTCTGGGAGTTCAGAAGGGTTTTGTATCATCATCTCTTCACCATTGGTTTGTTTGACTCTATAGACAACCGTTGGTGCCGTAGCAATGAGTTCTAGGTTAAATTCACGCTCTAAACGCTCTTTAACCACCTCCATATGAAGCATCCCTAAAAATCCGGTACGAAACCCTGAGCCTAGTGCCATTGAACTCTCTGGTTCAAAAGAGAGTGAAGAGTCATTGAGTTTGAGTTTATTCAGTGCATCACGTAAATCTTCAAACCTGTCTGTCTCTATAGGATAGATACCGGCAAAGACAAAAGGTTTTGCAGGTTCAAACCCCGCTATAGGTTCAGGCGTGGGGGTTTTGGCATCGGTAATAGTGTCTCCTACTTTCAGTCCATCTACAGTTTTAAGACCCATTACCACAATGCCTATTTCACCTGTACGGATCTCATTGGTTTTGATAGGGGCAATGGGGTTGGGGTACATAAGGTTGAGTACCTGATGTTCATCTTTGGTGCCCATTACTTTTGCTGTCTGACCTTTGGTGATTTGTCCGTCAAATACACGTATGAGTGCCAGCGCACCTAGGTAGTTGTCAAACCATGAGTCGTAGATCAGTGCTTTAAGCGGTTTTTTCGGGTCACCTTTGGGTGCAGGTATACGCTCAATAATACTCTCTACAAGTTCTCCTACCCCTACCCCTGTTTTGGCAGAGACCAGGTTATGCTCCGTAGCATCTATACCTATTGCCTCTTCAAGCTCTGTTAAGACTCTATCAGGATCTGCTGCAGGCAGATCAATTTTATTTACTACAGGAAGCAGTTCAAGATCATTTTCTATAGCGATATAGACATTGGCAATAGTTTGAGCCTCAACTCCCTGTGCTGCATCGACGATGAGGAGTGCTCCGTCACTTGAGGCCAAGGAGCGACTTACCTCATAGGAAAAATCCACATGACCCGGCGTATCAATGAGATTTAGAATATACTGTTCGCCGTCTTTGATATAGTCTAGACGTACAGATTGTGCCTTGATCGTGATACCACGCTCTTTTTCTATATCCATCGTATCCATGACCTGTGCAGACATTTGACGCTCTGCTACTGCCCCGCACTCTTGAATAATACGATCGGCCAGCGTAGATTTACCGTGGTCTATATGGGCAATAATAGAGAAGTTGCGTATATTTTTTTGTGGTACACTCTTTTGCATCAAGTTGTCTCAAAAAGAGAGTTAACACTCTCATTATTATGTACTCTTCTAATCACCTCGCCTAACATCGGTGCGGTAGAGAGCATTTTTATTTTCTTGCATGCTTTGGTCATAGGAATAGTATTTGCAACGACCAGTTCATCTAGTGCACCCTCTTGGATACGTTCATAGGCCGGACCGGAGAGTACAGGATGAGTACAGCATGCCATCACAGAGTGTGCTCCTAAATCTTTCAGTGCCTGAGCACTTTTGACCATGGTGCCTGCGGTATCTATCATATCATCAATAAGTATAATGTCTTTCTCTTTGACCTTGCCTATGACATTCATCACCTCCGACTCATTGGCTCTTTCACGGCGTTTATCAACAATGACCATATCAAGACCTAGTTTTTGGGCAAAATATCTAGCCCTGGCTACACCACCGATATCAGGAGAGGCAATTACGGGATTTTTAAAATTTTTAGCTCTGATGTAGTCTATAAATAAAATAGCACCGTAAAGATTGTCTACGGGGATATCGAAAAAACCTTGTATCTGCGAGGCATGTAAATCGACTGTGACCATACGTGTGATACCCGAAGTCTCCATCAGATTGGCTACGAGCTTTGCCGAGATGGGTACACGAGGTGCTGCTTTTCTATCTTGCCTTGCATAGCCGTAATAGGGAACTACTGCTGTAATGGACTTGGCCGAGGAACGTTTAAGTGCGTCTGTCATAATAAGAAGTTCCATTAAGTTGGCATTGGCGGGAGCAGAGGTTGGTTGGATAATAAAGACATCTTTACCACGTACCGACTCTGCTATTTGTACGGAGATTTCACCATCTGAAAAACGTTTGATGGTGGATTGACTCAAAGGCATTTCCAAATATGTAGCTATCTCTTTGGCGAGTTGGGGGTTGGCTGTTCCGGAAAAAAGCATATATCCGCTCATTGTATTCAGACCTTGTAAAAATGTTGTCTCATTTTACACAAATATTGATAAAAAGGGGATTTAAAGGCTGCTGATACTACACTTATGAAAATGAAACAGTAATGGATTTAGATGATACGAAAATTTTTTCGAAATCTTGCGAGAAAAAAAGATAAATTTGACCATATTCTTGAAAAATATAAACTCCCAAGAGCCTATTTTAATATTAACAGAAAGATGGTTACAAGGGGTGTAGGTATTGGACTCTTTTGGGGTTTTATTCCTATGCCTATGCAGATGTTAGCGGTACTTGCTACAACGCCGTTGGTACGTTTTAACGTACCTATAGCCATTGTGATGGTATGGCTCTCTAACCCTTTTACCATGCCTTTTATGTATTATATAGAGTATCTTACAGGGAATTTTATTTTGGGCAAAGAGGGTATTGCCGATATGGAGCTGACACTGGAGTGGTTTTCAAAGCATATCGGAGATATTTTCGTGCCGCTTTATGTAGGTACTGCTTTTTACTCTATTGTTATCTCTACACTTATTTATTTTTTGCTTAATTGGCTTTGGATACGTTCGGTCAAAGGAGAAAAAGATGAAAAAAAAGATGCAATAAAAAATAAAAAAGTCGAGGATGAGGGATTAAAAGGTAAATGAGACGGTGACTGCCCCTAAAATGGCACCAATTGCCCAAGACTGCATGTCCGTTACACTATAGTTTTTATCATAGATATTTTCTTTGACTACTCCAAAAACCACACCGGAGAGTATGCCGAGAAAAACAGATTTGTTTTTAGAAAAACCTCTGTTTTTTGCAAACTCTGTTACACTTTCTGAAATCGTTCCATTGATGACAAAATGTGATAGATTATCTCTTTGTAGAAAAAATGGTTTATCTTTATCATCCCATGCATTGGCATCGAAAGCGAATAAGGGAAGCGTTATAAGGATAATGATGATAGCTCTCTTTAGCAAATGACCCCACCCCCTAATAACTTCTCATTCTCATAAAATGCAGCAATTTGTCCACGAGCCAGTCCAAACACAGGTTCATTAAGTGTCACAAAAGCTTTATCATCCCCCTCTTTTATTGTAACCTGACAGGAGACCGCCCGGGTACGGTAGCGCACTTTGACGCTACAGTCAAATTCTTTTTGATGTGTAAAAAGATTTATCTGTTTTACTTCAAAGGCAGTTCTCTCTAGCTTCTCTTTGGTCCCTACGACTATCTGATTGTTTATCGGATCTATCTTGAGTACAAAGTGGGGGGTGTGTGCTCCGTCAACGGTAAATCCTCTACGTTTTCCGACAGTGTAATGCATATACCCTTTATGTCTGCCGATGATATTGCCTTTGGTATCCAAAACATCTCCGGGTATTTCGATATTCATATGTCGTGCGAGTATATCTTCGTAACTCTTTTCTACAAAACAGATCTCCGAACTCTCTGCTTGCGTGGCAAAGTCTCTAAGGACTTCTATATCGGATGCATAGGCTTTTACATCCGATTTTATCCAAGTTCCTAGTGGAAATATTAGTCTTGGCAATACCTCCTTTTTGACTTCACAAAGAAAGTAGCTCTGGTCTTTGTTTTTATCTTCTGCCATATAGAAAAACTCTCCATCACATTTGATATAGTGACCTGTAGCTATAAAGTCTGCACCTATAGAGTCGGCAAACTCTATCATTTTTCCAAATTTAATCGTACGGTTACACATCACGCAGGGATTTGGAGTAAGCCCTTTTTTATACCCCTCTACAAAATAGTCGTAGACATGCGACTCAAAAGTATTTGAGAGATCATAAAAGTGTACGTCTATTCCCAAATGGTCTGCTACATGTTCTACTTTGGTAAAGTTCTCTTCATGATATCCGGGTTTGTGATGCAGTTTCATATAGACACCTTCTACTTCATACCCCTCTTTTTGTAGAAGTATGGCTGTTACGGTAGAGTCTACCCCTCCACTCATACCTACGAGTACTTTGCCTTTGTTCATATCGATACCTTTGTAATCTCTATCGCTATTTTTCCCTCTGCATTCATAAGCTTTCCCTCTACTTTTATATCATAATTTTGATTAAAAAGAGACACGGAATCAAAGAGACTATCATCTAATTCTATCATACTTCCGCACTCAAAAGGATTCACTTCTATGTGGGCAAATAGAGATTTTAAGACTTCATGTTTGGTATCTTTTAACGGTTTTTCTTGTATAGGATGTATGGATGTAATTTTCACTTTTCGTCGGGACGTGTTTTTTAAAAACAAAAGTTTGGCATAGTGAGGCGTATGAGATAGGCGGTAATGAACAAGGATAGGTTCTAAGCTCTTTAAACCTGTTAATAAGATATCGCCTACGGAGAGTTGGTACAATGAGCTTTTTTTAATGATCAAATCAGGCAGTGCTATTTCACATATATGATGAGAGTGGTGTTTTTGCATCATTTTTTCTAAAAGCAGTGCTTGGGTCTTAGCCTTCATCAATATCTCCGATAAAATTTTCCAAAAGGAACTCTTTATTTGCAAGGAGTAAATCGTCAGGTACCTCCTGTCCTATGGAAAAATAACTCATTGGCATAGGATAGAGCAGCATAAAGTTTAGCAGTGTTCCGAAGTGTTTCGTTTCATCAAATTTTGAAATAATGAGAGCATGCAGATTTAAAAAGGAGAAATGATGATAGATATCTTCCATATCTTCATATTTGACAGTCGCGGGGATGACTAAATGTACTTCAATGTTTCTAGGTGTTTCTGTTTTCACATACTCTATGGTATGTATAAATTTCTGTGTATCATAGGGTGACATCCCTGCTGTATCTACAAGCAGAATATCGTAATCTTTTAGTGCTTGTATCTGTGTTCCAAAGTCCTTTTTATTGTCTATACTGATATGTTCTACATGCATAATCCGGGCATAGTGTTCCAACTGCTCCACTGCTCCTACCTTATAGGAATCAAGATTGAGCAAAGCTACTTTATATGGTTTATTCAGCAAATAGGCATACCTTGCTGCTAATTTTGCTATGGTTGTTGTTTTTCCTACACCTGTAGGACCTACGAGCATCATTATTTTAGGGGTGCTAAAATTCTCTTGTCGAATTTTTAAAGCATTGTCTATCTCTTCTATGAGATAGGAGGCTAAGAGTTTTGCATCATCGATAATATCTGTACCGATCAAAGATTGCAAAGTTTTTTCAAGCCACTCCGGCGCAATACCTTTTTTCATAAACAGTTTTTTGACATCACTCAGTGTGCTGCTTTGTTTTTCAATGTCTTGATAGATATCCCCTTTGAGAAGTTCTAATTGATTTTTCAGGTCGTCAATTTCATCAAGCAGTACCTCCTCTTCACTTTGCTTATTGGATCCAAAGCGATGTTTACCAAAGGTATGTGCTTTGTAGAGACTTTCGGGGACCGAAATAATCACTTCGCAACGTAGTACCCCGTCATCATATTTGATCTGTTTTGCTCCCGCAAGAGAGATATTTTCTTCACCATATTTTTCTACAGCCTGCTCATAGGCCTCTTTGGGGCTTGAGGCAACAAATGTTTCCTTTATCATTATCTTCCTTTTAGATATGGTTTTTCATATGTGCAAGCGGTATAAGCACACATAATCTTTTCATCCATTCAGGATGCGGCAGTATGAGGTTTTTGGTATCTATTACACGCTTTTCGTAAAAGAGTATATCGATATCCAGAGTGCGCGGTGCATTTTTAAAAGAGCGTTTTCGCCTAAAGCGTCTTTCCGTTTTTAGGAGATAACGCAGCAGCATTTTGGGGGTAAGTCTTGTCTCAATGAGTAGTAATGTATTATAAAAATTTTCTTGTTTTATGTACCCAAACGGTGGATTTTTTATGATTGGGGCACTCTCTACAATATGGATATAGCGTGAGCGTTTGAAGTACCAAAAGAGATGCTCAAATCGCCGTAGCGTATCACCGATATTTCCTCCGATGCCCAGTAGAGCCTTTTTTTTCTTTTTGCCAAAGGCGGTGTAGGGAAAATGTGAGGTATGGATGAGTGTATAGTGTGAATCTAGGGCTTTTCTCTTTTGCATGCATACTCCTTAATTTCCACTCATCACTTTGACTTTTCCTTTTTTCATCACGACCATATCTTCAATACGTATACCAAACTCTCCGGGGATATAGATGCCGGGCTCTATGGTAAAAACCATGTTGTCTTCTATGAGCGTATCTGATTTTGACGAGATATAAGGTAATTCATGAATATCAAGCCCTACCCCGTGCCCCGTGGAGTGGACATAGTATTTTCCGAAACCTGCTTTATCGATGATATCACGGGTAAGTGCGTCTATCTTTTTTGCTTTCATGCCTGATCGCGCTTTTTTAATAGCATTGTCATGGGCACGAAGTACCGTATCATAGGCTTTTTGCCTCTTTTTACGAGAAAACGACTGTTTCGTTTGAAAGAGAAAAGTACTATCTGCCTGTAGTGTACGTGTCCTGTCAGAGCAATAGCGTTTATATTTGAGCCCGGCATCGACTAAGAGAAGATCCCCTTTTTTTAATTTGGTATCCGTAGGAAACGCGTGTGGTTTTGCCGCATTTTGGTTGATGGCTACGATGGGATCAAAACTGAGTGCATATTTGCCGTGATTTCCCAAGATGCTTTTTGCCATATGCGTGAGCGCATACTCATCTTTCCCAAATCCTTTTTGCTGTATGACTTTCGCAAAAGTATCAAAGGCTTTGGCACCCAATTTGACTGCTTTGGAGAGTATTTTTATCTCTTTATCCGTTTTAATGAGACGTTTTTTATGTGAAAAATAGGGTTCTGCTTTTAGCTCTGTTTTGATAGTGTTGCGTAGTTGTCTAAAGGCGGCAACACTCCACTCTTTGGGATCAAAAATGATTGTTTTGATTTTGTGTTTTTTAAGCAGTTTTGCAGCTTCTGCATACAAATCACTGCTAATGCGTACTTCTGCTCCTTTGACATGCTCGTTCGCATCTATACGATAGCGACTGTCTGTGATAAAAAATGCATCGGAGTCTAGACGTATATAGAGTGCGTTGTCGCAGCTATATCTGCATTCATAGTAGACGGCATTTTCATTTTTAAGCATATAAAACACGGTAGGCCTTTTTATTGTGTTTTAGCAGCTTTGGCCTGTTGCTCTTTCATCATTTTGACCTCATTGAGTATTTGTGTCATTCCTACCATTGCCAAATGGTATCCAAAGGGGCCCATACCGCTTATCTGTCCTGCACATACAGGAGCAGTCAGTGAGGTGTGTCTAAACTCTTCTCTTTGATAAATATTGCTCAAATGTACTTCAATAGTAGGTATTTGTACGGCTGCAATGGCGTCGCGTATGGCAATCGATGTATGCGTATAGGCTGCAGGGTTTATAATAATACCGTCTGCATCTCCCATACACTCTTGTATTCTATCTACGATTTCACCCTCTAAATTGGATTGAAAAAATTCAATTTCATTGTTGTTTTGTTGCGCAAAAGCTTTCATCTGTGCGTGGATATCTTCCAGTTTCATCGGACCGTAAATATTCTGTTCTCTTAGTCCCAGCATATTGAGGTTCGGTCCTTGAATTACTACGATTTTCATTCTATACCTTTTTGATTTTCTTTAGGATTATTTTATCTAAAAATGACTAAGAGTCAGCCGTATGCTATGCCTTTTTGATAATCGTTATCTCGTCACCGAGGCTGATGCGTCCCTCCTCTACGGGACGTACAAAGATACCGCGATTGCCTTGGAGAACATCGGGTAGTTCGGGAGAGAGTGCCGAGAGATATCCGTAGGCTTCACAAGGGCCGGTAACCTCCATCATCACCTCCCCTATTTCAATAATAGATCCTTTTTGAAGATAATTAAGGTCTACATCGGTATAGATATTCTCCAGCAGTACTCCTTCCGATACGACTAAATCTGCCTCTTGAATTAAGTCATAACTCTTTTTAGAGACAAGGAGTATCACTTTATCTGTTGAGGTATTATGATTTAAATCACCTATAATCCCCCCTTCGTCTACATCAATATCGTCACACTCCATACGGTGTCCGCTTCTCATCATATCCGGCATGGTCATATAGAGTTTTAATACTTGTGCGTGTTGCATATTTTTCCTTTAGATGGGTTATTTGAAAGATACTAGCTAAAAAGTGGTTAAAGAGTGCACAATAGTTTAAAATTGACAACTTTGTATGGGCATGTTACAATGTCGGCATGAAAATTATTTATGCAGACTATATCTACACCCCTTCAGGCTATATCCGTAAGCAGGCAGTGGCATTTTCCGACACTATTAAGGAGATAGGCCCTTTTGAGATACTTGAGAGTAAATACCCTGATGCCCAGATGATACAAACAGTGCCGCATTCCGTACTCTACCCCGGGTTTATCAACACCCATGTACATCTAGAGTTTTCAGCCAATAAAACCTCTCTCAAATACGGCTCATTTATGCCATGGTTGGATTCTGTCATAGTTCATCGTGACGATCTTGTAGGGTGTTGTACTAATGCGATGATGATGGAAGAGTGTCGTAGTATGTTACGTTCGGGTGTGACTACCTTTGGTGCCGTCTCTAGTTTCGGTAATGAGCTTGAGGTGTGTGAAAAAGCTCCGCAAAGAGTGGTTTTTTTTAATGAGCTCATAGGCTCTGTCGCTCAGTATGCCGATATGCTCTACGGTGACTTTGTAGAGCGTGTAAGAGCTTCTTTGTCCTGTGACAAAGAGGCACGTATTACTCCTGCTGTAGCCATACATGCTCCCTACTCCGTACACCCTCTCCTTTTACATAAAGCAGTGGGGATTGCTAAACAACATAAGCTTGTACTCTCTGCTCATTTTTTAGAGTCACAGGCAGAGAGGGAGTGGTTAGAACATGGTGAAGGTGAATTCAGAGCATTTTTTAAAAAATATTTTAATACACAAACGCCTGTAAGCAATATACAAGAGTTTATCCACGCTTTTGACACCTATCCTGCCCATTTTGTACACTGTACGCATGCAAGCAAAGAGGAGTTGAACTACCTGGCTTCAAAAGGTCACTCTATTGCCCACTGTCCACGCAGTAATCGATATTTGGGCGTAGGAAGGCTAGCGATAGAAACGCTCAAACTTCCCTTTAGCGTAGCAACGGATGGTTTAAGCTCTAATGATTCACTGAGTATTTTTGATGAGATGCGTGCGGCTTTATTTTTACATAATGAACTACCCATTCAAGAGCTAGCGATAGCCCTTTTAAAATCTGTAACTTCGGATGCAGCAGATATTTTAAAACTCAATAATGGTCGTATTGCAGTTGGAAAAATGGCGGACTTTTCCGTCGTTACTCTTCCTGAATCCCCAAGAAGAGAAGAAGAGATAGCCCTTTGGACACTCTTACATACGAAAGAGGTTTCTTCCGTATTTGTAGCCGGGCAAAAGGTTTACTAAACCAGTATTTTTTAGTAGATGCAAATATAATTTATTATTTTGATTTATCTAGGCTTTTAGTTATCTACCGTATGTCTCAAAGTAATGCAGTGTAGTCATCGAAGTTATACATTTCAACAAATCGTTACCCGTTAATCAATAAACCATATTGGGTAGAAATAGCCTTAAAGCCCTTGTGCTGCCTGTAAGAAATCCTCAGCTATATCTATGGGGTCTTCAAGCCCGATAGAAACACGTATAAGTCCCTCGGTTACTCCTAAAAATCTGCGTGCCTCCTCACTAAAATCGGAATAGATGGTACTCTGCATATGCAGTGCCAAGGTTCTATTGTCTCCGATGTTAGCTGTTTGAATAACGGTTTGAAGTCGGTCTAATAAGGCAAATGCTCTCTTTTTTGTACCACACTCAAGCGTCAGTAAGGGTCCACAGCCATCAGAAAAAACTTTTTTATAACGTGTATGATCAGGGCTGCTATGTAAACAAGGATGGTTTACACTGATCCCCTTTGGCAACTTCTCATCGAGCATCAAGGCAATCTTTTCTACAGATTTATTGATACGCTCTACTCTAAGTGAAAGCGTCTCTAGCCCTATCATAGTCATAAAAGAGCCAAAGGCATTGGCGGTCATTCCCAAGTCACGTATGGCTCTTTTTTTGCAGATGGGTATAAAGGCTTTTTTACCCATTTTTTTAACGATCTTATGCACATCCGTATATTTTGGGTTGTGTAGTTTGTCGCCATTCTCTTTGACCTCCCTAAATACAGCAATACCGCCAAGGGATGCAGAGTGTCCGGAGATATTTTTTGTGCTCGAGTGTACCACGATGTCGGCACCCATGAGCAGGGGTCTTAGCAATAGAGGGGTTGCCGTATTGTCTATGAGTAAAAGCGTATCGTATCTGTTACATAGATCGATGATCGCTTGAATATCAGGAAGTCTTAGACTCGGGTTTCCTACAGATTCCATTAGTACCATTTTGATACCTTTTTTGAGTCTGCTTTCAATATGTGCAAAATCATCCACATCACAAAAGCTGTTACGAACGCCAAAACGTGACAGTGTCTCATTGACATAGGCATAGGTCCCTCCAAAAAAACCGCCGATACAAAGCAGTTCATCTCCGGCGGATAAAAATGCAGTACAGACCATAGAGATAGCCCCCATACCTGAAGAGGTAGCGATGGCTCCAAATCCTCCTTCCATTTTAGCAAGGATACTCTCTAGCTTTGCATTGGTAGGGTTTCCTACCCTTGCGTAGAGCGGTTTGTTGACTTGTGATGCAAAAATTCCTTCAGCCTCTTTGGCATCTGTATAGCCATAGGCGGCTGAGGGTGTGATGGTGGGTGCAACGGGGCCTATTTTGTTGCCGACTTCATGGACAAGCAGCGTGTGAAAATATTCAAAATCTGTATGATGCATATGTATTCCTATATAGAGTAATCTAGTGTTTGCGTGGCTTTGAGTTGATACTCTTTTAGTGTAGAGAGCGGTATATCAAAGGTGGATGCAATATTTTCTTTAAGATCTTTCCAAAAGAGTTTCAGTGCAGGATTACCCGTTTTGCAGATATCCGAAAAGATATCCGTCTCTAGAATGCTCATCACATCTTTCAGCGTGATATCTTTGAGCTCTTTAGCAAGTTTGTATCCACCGTAAGCCCCTTTTATACTTATGAGTATCCCCTCTTTTTTAAGGGCTAAGAGTATCTGTTCTAAAAAATTAGGAGGGATATTTGCCCTAGCTGCTATCTCTTTAATTTTTAATACGCTGTTATCCTGCACTTGAGATAGCTCATGCAGTGCTGCAATCGCATAGAGTGTTTTACTAGAGATACCTATCATTGTTTTTTTACTCTCTTAAGCGGGTTAAGTATCTCTATAGCAGAGTAAATTTTGCATCCTATACAAAATTCAAAAAGTGACTCAAGCAGTGCACAGATAAAAAGTATCTCCAGGATAAGAGTTGTAGTATAGCTCTGTTTAAGTATAAAGAGAAAGAGCAGTATACCCGAAAGTACCAAACCCATATATAAGGAAAAACGTTTTTGCGCTTCATTGCATAGTCCGGGTGTTGTTTCTCGGAAAGCAAGCAGATATTTTGCACTAAGATAGAATGGACTCATCTGAGTTACACGGAGTGTTCTCATGAGAAAATAAAAGAACAACAGCGCAGTAAAGAAGATATTTTCAGTCAATAAAATCACTGCTGCGATGAGCGTTACTTGAAAAGAGACGAGTCTAATAAGACGGCTGTCGATATATTTTGATGAGATGGGGCATGAGGGATGCAACTAAGTTCCTTTTGGGGTGACTGGAAGTATTTTATCGGAAAAATATCTTAATGTCAAGTAAATCTATCTCTTTTGTTATATTTAAAAAGTTTGTATGTTCATGTACACGTTGTGTGCACATAAAGGGGATATAATCAGGATGATTTATTGTTTTTAGGATTTTTTATGCGTGTTTTTTTCTATATCGTACTAGGTACATTTATCCTTGATGCAGAAAGTATCGATGAGATGATACGCCACTCTATAGCCAAGCACCACTCTTTGCAAAGTATTCAACATCGTCTCTCTTCTATGGAGGCGCGTATTGCAAAAAGCCAGAAATGGCAAAACCCTGACTTGTCCGTAATACTCAATGATATACAGTTTCGAAAACCATTTAGTCGCAGTGAGGAGCCTATGCAAAATCAAGCTATTCTTTTTAAACAGAAGTTCCCCTGGTTTGGTAAGCTTGATGCTAAAAAAAGTATAGCACAAGAAGAAAAGCATGTGGTATTGCATTCACTTGAATCTGCACGTGTAGCCTTGGCGTATAAGATACGTACTACTGCCTATACCATAAAGGAACTTGAGTTTCGTATAGAGATTATACAGAAGTATATGCAGTTAGCCAAGCAAAATATCAAGCTTTATACAGACTATATCTCTGTTGATTCTATGTCTCATGCACAGAGTGCAGTGGCAGAACTCTCTTTATATAAGCTTCGGATACGAGCAGAGCGTTACTTTGCTACACTTAAATCCCAACAAGAGAAGCTCCGCTATCTGGTAAGGAAAAAAGTAAACAATATCTCTGACAGACTGCAGATAAAAAAGCCAAAACCTTTAAAGTATTATTTAGCTGGTATAAGCAAAAATTCCGACTATCATAGGAAGCTTTCTCAAGGTAAGCTCTCTAAGGCATATCAGTCTCTTATTGATTTAGAGAAATATCCGGATCCTTATGTGCAAGTAGGCTATTATAATCGTACCGAGTTTCCCGACTATCTCTCTATATCTATAGGGGTCTCTTTGCCTCTTTATGGTAGGGAAGCTTTAAACTCCGAGATTGCGCGTAAAGAGGCACTTTCTCGCCAAAGTGAAAGTTTGGACTATAAGTCTCTTATCCAAAGTCAAATAGGTGAAAACTATGCCAAACTTACAGAAGCGTATAAAATATACAATATTCTTCAACACCAAAGCCTTCCGAGGCTTAATCATATGCTAGAACTTAGCTCCTCTGCCATAAAAGAAGGAGGCGATCTTTTGACCTACATGAAGATATTGGAACAAAAACTTGCTTTAGAAGAGGAGCGTATTACGGTGACAGCAGAGTTTATGCGTACGCTAGCCACACTTAAATCTCTTACAGGAGTGCAATAATGTTAAACGTAATATGGCCGTTTTTGCTCTTGATGCCCTTTATGCTTTATGGACAGATGAAGTGTGGAGACGGTAAGTGTCAAATGGGTAAGTGTGAAGTAGGAAAATGCGGTACAGCTCTTACAAAAGAGGAAAAAGTGCCTAAAAATGATCGTATCAAACAAGACAGACCCGCGCAGATGAAATGTGAGGCCGGAAAGTGTGGCTCTTCAATGCAAACGGAGAAAAAAACAGCAGATAAGATTCCCTCTGAGAAAAAGCCAAGGATTAGACAGCTTTTTAATGTACGTACGGTAGCAGTCAAAGAGATACAAAGCAGTAAAAAACAGAGAAATTATGGTTATATCGCTGCGCAAGATTCTCGCACGGTAGAGGTAACGGCATGGTTTTCTGGATATGTAAAAGAACTCTATGTAGATAGCTTGTACCAAAAGGTTAAAAAGGGACAGGCGTTGGCTTTAATCTACTCTCCGGAAGTCTACAAGGCAAAACAGGACTATCTTAATGCGATACGTTTTCATCTCAAGCGTCCTTCACCCGAGATGGTTCAAAGTGCTAAAACAAAACTCTTGTTACTCGGAGTGAGTCAAACAGAGATACTTGAGGTAAGAAAAAATGCTAAAATCAGTATATATACGACCATTTATGCCTCTGCTTCGGGTTGGGTGTTTGAAAAAAATATCAATCAAGGCTCATATATCAGTAACAAAAAATCTCTTTATACAATTATTGATTTGTCAGAAGTATGGATGGAAGCAAAAGTGTTTCAAAATCAACTTTTAGATTTTCAAGACTTTGACACCTTTAGCGTTCGTATTAGAGGGCTTAAGATAGAATATGTTGCAAAAAAGGATTTTTTCTATCCTAATATAGATCCTAAAGAGGCGACATATACTCTGCGTCTAAGTATCGATAATGCGGATGAAGTGCTTAAGCCCGGTATGTATGCAACACTCTATTCTAGTGCTAAGCCCCGTAAAAAACTTGTGATTCCTCGCACTGCGGCAATACGTAAGGGAGGTGCGTGGTATGTATTTCTTGTTACGGAGTTTCAAGGGGAGTATGAACCCTTACAGGTGGAGTTGAAACCTTTGGACAGTCAATATTTTGAAGTCATTAAAGGCTTGGTATCAGGTGACACAGTGGTGAATAATGCACTATTTATGATGGATTCAGATGCACAAATGAACGCAATATATTAGCGAAGGATGCGATATGTACAAAGTCTATTTCACTCCGTGCCTACCGGAAAAATTTCAGCACTTGGTAGATAGAACTTGCCGTGGTATAGGGAGTCATTCATGATTGAGAGCGTGATAGCCTATTCTATAAAAAACCGTTTTTTGGTACTCTTGGTAACTTTTTTTATCATACTAGGCTCCATCTGGTCTATGAAAAATACGCCACTTGATGCACTTCCTGATCTCTCTCCTCCGCAGGTTATTGTTCAGGTTACATGGAAGGGACAAAGCCCTGAGATCATTGAAGATCAAGGCACCTATCCTTTAGTGTCACAATTTTTGGCAATCTCCGATATAGAGACGGTACGCGGGTTTTCAGTTTATGAGAATGCCCTTATTTATATTATTTTTAAAGAGGGTACGGATCTCTATTGGGGTAGGAGTAGAATTTTAGAACAACTCGCTTCGATACAAAGCCGGCTTCCCGAAGGTATGGAGGTTACTCTTGGACCGGATGCTTCAGGAGTGGGCTGGGTATATGAGTATGCTCTCGTATCACAGACTAAAACACTTGATGAATTAAGAACCTTGCAAGATTATTACTACAAATATGCATTGATGGGTGTGGATGGGGTAAGCGAGGTAGCCAGCATCGGGGGATTTATACCAACGTTTCAAGTGACAGTAGATAACGATGCCTTGGTAGAGTATGACCTTTCTATCAAAGATATTACACGTACGCTTAAAGAAAACAACAATGATACAGGCGGAAGAATCGTGATTCAAAATGGTTACGAATGGATGGTAGAGGCAAAAGGATATCTGAAAGATCTTGGGGAGATCGGTAAACTTGTCATTACAACCAAAGGCGGTATACCTATTACCATAGATCAAATAGGGCGTGTAGAGAAAGTACCTGCTGCCAGACGAGGTATGGCCGATTTAAACGGTGAAGGTGAAGTGGTAGGCGGTATTGTGATGCTTCGCTACGGGGAGGATGTCTACTCTGCATTAGAACGTATTAAAGAGAAGATGAATGCACTTAAAGTCGAAGGTGTTGATATTGTCACTACTTATGATCGTTCTGAGCTTATTTCTAAAGCGGTCAATACTCTTACTACAACCCTTATAGAAGAGAGTATGATCGTGGTTATTGTTATTGGGCTCTTTTTAGCCCATTTACGTTCATCCTTGATTGTTTTACTCGTTTTGCCTTTAACTATCGGTTTTACCTTTTTACTGATGAAGCTCTTTGGTATTGGATCAAATATTATGTCCTTAGGGGGTATAGCTATTGCTATAGGTGCCATGGTAGATGCCTCTATCGTTATGATAGAGAATGCCCATAAAGCCATACATAAACAAGAAAGTGAGTATCAACGTAGCCTTACACATAGGGAACGTATTGCTGCAATCGTTCAATCATCTCAAATGGTGGGACGACCTATTTTTTTTGCATTGGCTTTGGTAGTGGTCTCTTTTTTACCTATTTTTGCACTCTCGGGGCAAGAGGGTTTGCTCTTTTGGCCTTTGGCATTTACAAAAACCTTTGCAATGAGTGCCGGAGCTCTTCTCTCGGTGACACTAGTGCCTGTGCTAATGGTATACTTTATTAAAGGAAAGATTGTCTCAGAATCCAAAAATCCTCTCAATTGTTTTTTTATTTGGCTTTATCATCCTCTATTGAGATGGGGACTTACATTTAAATATCTTGTGATTGTATTCTCTTTCGTGCTGCTTTTTTTTGCCGTACCAATCTATAAAGGACTTCATTGGGAGTTTATGCCTATGCTTGATGAACAAACAGTGATGTATATGCCTGTTACACCCTATGGTATCTCTGTAGACCAGTCTAAAGCGCTTACGCAAAAAACAGACAAGATACTTAAATCGTTTCCGGAAGTTGAGACTGTTTTTGGTAAGGGCGGACGAGCTAAC
The DNA here is from genome assembly GCA_026989435.1 of Sulfurovum sp. Classification (GTDB taxonomy): domain Bacteria; phylum Campylobacterota; class Campylobacteria; order Campylobacterales; family Sulfurovaceae; genus Sulfurovum. Next base: position 350 of record JALSJI010000048.1, on the reverse strand, counting down.
TCTGCAACAGACCCTGCTCCTCTTGGTATGATAGAGACTATAATTACTTTTAAGCCCAAAGATGAGTGGAGAGAGGGAATGAGTATAGAGAAACTGATGGCTAAGATGGATGAAGCCTTGCAGGTTCCAGGTTTAGTGAATTCCTGGACCTACCCTATTAGAGGGCGTATAGATATGTTACTCTCGGGTATACGTACACCTTTAGGTATAAAACTCTACGGAAAAGACTCCAAGGGTCTACAAAAAGTAGCTTCAGAAATAGAGAGCGTTTTACGAAATGTAAAGAGTACACAGAGTATCATTGCCGATCAGGCATCTGCCGGTTTTTTTATAGATATTGAGATAGATAC
>JALSJI010000047.1 GCA_026989435.1 Sulfurovum sp. | reverse complement strand
ATGACCTTTAAAGAGGGTTCAGAACAGGCACTATTTTGAGAAATTTCTTTAAGCAGTGTCATATATTTAGTGTATGTTTCTTTTTTTAAATTTTCTGTAAATGTTATAGATGTTTGAAGTGAAGAGATTTTTCATTATACTTTATACTATCGACCCTTGCTTTATTATTTAACATCTTTGGGAATCTTGTGCGTCCGATTTTTTGAGAATCTAATAAATATTCAACTAAAGTATCTTTTGCTAATAAAGCGGGTATTGACTGATTACAATCTGAAATATTTATATCTATCTGATAGATAAAATTATTATCTTCATCATAATATTTATGTTCATATTTATATCCATATTTGAGATATACTACTTGCGGGGGTTTACTACAACTATTAGCTATAACAGATTTTTTTATTTTTAGAAATCCACTTATATTAATATCATTCTGAAGTACATTTATAAGTGTGTAGTTATATATCTTTTTCTTTTCGCTATATTGAATAGAGGTGAACTTGGTAAATTCATCTATCATCGAAGGTGTAAATTTATTTATCTCCGCCACAAGATCTTGTAAATATTGTGAAAATGTAATTTTAGCTATTTTCTTTACTGTTCTCTTCTTTTTAGTTATAGCCCAAGATATATCCCAAAAACTGTAACCATCTTCATAAAGACTGTTGTATAAATTCTCACCTAAATAGCTTTTTGCAGTATCTATTTTATCTAATGCTTCTTCTCCAATAATTGTCTTAGCCTCAATCTCTGTCTTATTATCTCTTTCTTGAAGCCAAAACATTTTATTTCTTACATATTCTTCACCTAATACATCATAAACACTAATTGCATTCAAAAATACTGTATTTATCATAAGATAAAACATATATTTGTTCATTTATATACTTCCTCTAAATTCTAAATTAATTATTGTGGATACCTTTTTTAGGAGTCAAAAAAATGAGGTGTTAGCAAACAACAATCTATTCCGACAACGCTATCTGCTCAGAAATTTCAATACCATACTCAATCAAAACATTTACCATTTTACTAAGTGAAAATTCACTTCTTGTTTCTTTTAGCTTCTTCATAAGTACTACCCTAATATCAGCATCAAGGTACACATGTACTTCCAATGATTCCATAGGTCTATAAAACTTGCCGTATTCAGCATTTGTAAAATCATGTTCTTTTTTCTTTTAGGGTACTATGATGCCGCTACTCACTCGCAATGACAACATATCCTAGACTGGTTACAAATACTACTGCAACCACTATCAAAGTAAATTCAGCCATCTAACTCTCCTAATTCTTTTATGTGTTTTTTAATTTTCTTAAAAACAACTACAGGGACTATAGAAATCAATATAGACATAATAGCTCCCATATAAAATAATATGTTGATACTATCATCCAAATACAATTTAGATAACCCCGCTATTATCGCAACTAGCAATGCTATAGAGATTTTAAACAAATCTTTTAAAAAATCTATCTCTGCTTTTATTTCATCTATTTTAGGCATGTACTGATTATAGCACAGCAATAAAAATATGTCAAAGATACCGAATTTATTTCAAACCTGCCTTCACAGCCCCCACGGCCTTCACCGCAGCAGGAAGCAACGCTTCACTCAGTGCGGGATGGATGTAGAGCATCTCTTTTAGGTGTCGTATGTCGTTGTCTAAGTGCATGATACTTAGTACTTGGTGCATCATAGTGGCAGACTGTGGGCCTATGAGGTGAAAGCCTAATATGGCGTAGGTGTTAGGGTCTATGAGTATCTTCGTTCTGGCGTAGTGTATACGTAAAGACTGTGCTTTGGCAGAGGCTAGCCAACCTTTGGAGATGGCTACATACTCCACCCCTTGCTCTTTTGCCTTTTGTTCAGTAAGTCCTACAGAGGCTACTTCTGGGTGGGTAAAGACAGCGTGAGGCATATACTTAAACTTGTACGGCTCTTGCTTACCTGAGAGTAAAACTTTTTGTACATGGTTTACCTCCATGGCTGCTGCGTGCTGTAACATGTGTTCCCCTGAGGCATCCCCTACCACATATACTCCCTCTACTGCTGTTTGAAAGTTTTTATCTCTGTCTGCAAAGCCTCTTTTAGTTACCTTTATGTCTGTATTTTCAATCTTCAAGGTATCGGTGTTAGGTACGCGTCCTATGGCGTAAAGTAGTGCTTCACTCATATGTTCTGTTTGCTCACCATTTTTGTTTTCTAGAGTGAGGGTAAATATCTCTCCGTCATGGGCTATGGCTTTGATGCTTGTATCAAAAGACACATCTACATGCTTTGTAAACTGCTCTTTGAAAATAGCAGCTATCTCTTCGTCTTCATTGCCCAAAATCTTTTGCTCACGTACTAAAAGTTTTGTCTCCACCCCAACCGCATCAAAAAAGTTCGTAAGCTCACAGGCTATGAACCCACCACCCACGATGGTGATGGACTTTGGAGGTGTCCCTTTGAGTGGGAAGATGTCATCACTCGTCCATGCCCTCTCATGTGGAGGAGCTACGGGACGCGTGCCTGTAGCTATGACTATCTTGGGAGCTGTGAGTTGTTCACCGTTTACTTCCACTACATAGTTGGAGACAAAAGAGGCGACTCCTGTGTAAGTGGTGACATTTTCGTTAAACTTCGCTCTATAGGCAGGGTCAACCTTTTCTATATGGGCATTGGTCTCTTCAAATATCTTCTGAACATCTATGTGCTTGATGCTCGCATCTATAAAATGTCGTGAGGCTTCTTGTATATTTCTGGCTACTTC
>JALSJI010000046.1 GCA_026989435.1 Sulfurovum sp. | reverse complement strand
AACACCCACAAATAGATAATATCTGCAGAAAGCTTATAGGAAAGAAACCCAAAAACAATAGAACCTTGCGGCACTAGAAAGAAAAATCGTTTTGCATTTTTCTTAAATTTTTTTAATCTTCGAGTATGAATCCCTGCTTCTGAGAGTTTGAGATAGTGCCTACGGTAAAAGAGTAGATAAAAGATACAAAGTTCAATAATTTTATATGCTATAAGCGTATAGACTATAGGCATACGCCACTGCGGGATAATGTACGAGGGCGGAGAGAGGGGATAGAACCTATGGATGAGATATCCTAGTAGGGCAGCCGCTGCAAGTACCCAAAATCCAATCTTTCGGCGTTTAATAAGAGCCCATTTTATCTCTTGCATAAACCTTAGATCTCATTGCACTTTTGATCGATATACTCTTGTATAAATCTACGTACGTCTTCATACACAAATGAGTCTTTATATCCTTCTATCTTGCCGCCACTTGCATTGACATGCCCCCCACCGTTTCCAATATGTGCGGCCATGGCAGAGACATTTAGCTTGTTATTTGAGCGTAATGAGAAGTTTCCTCTAAAGTTCACATCCATATAAAAGTCGTAATCCGGGTTGGCAAGCATGGAGGCATTACCGATAATAGAGGCATTTCCGATGTTATATCCCAGTATCCCCTTATGGCCTTTATAGGTGATGGTAAGACGCGCTTTATGTTGAGTAAGCAATTTGGTTACATATGCTGCTACAAGGTTATCTTTGGTGTCATTTTTATCTTGAATAAAAAAGGATTTTTTAGCCGAGTGCAGTGCATCGTCCAGTTTGATAGGTGCATTCTCTTCGTCTATCAAGTTTTTAGCCCTTTCTATCATAGAGAGTTTAAAGGCTCTATCCTCATCGGGGAAGAGTACTCTTCCTATCTCTTTCGCACCTGAAATCATACCAAGCATCACTTTTCCATACTCAAAGAGCGGGTCGTCACTTAACCAAATATCTATAGCATTGATAGCTTTCACGATGGATTTAAAGTCATTGTTACAGTCAAAGTTATAATGTTTTTGCAACCATTCGTAGGTAATGAGCGTGGCACAACGCTTGGTATCCAGATAGTACCAGGCAAAGCGTTCTGCGGCATGTATACCTGTGGCATGGTGATCAAGTAGCTGTAGCTTTGCCCCTATACGCAAAGCCTCTTTTTCTATCCAGTTTCCCTCTTTCGTAGTAAGATTGAGGTCTGTAATAAGAATGAGCCTCTCTATTGTCTCATTTTGCTCTTTGTCTTGCTCTATTTTGTTTACAATCTCCTCTAAGCGGGCAGTGACTTCCGGTCCATAATTGGCATTATAGCAGTCAATCATATCAAAACAGTGTTGCGTAAGGTATTGACAGCCGTAACCGTCAAGATCTATGTGGGAGAGGTGGTATATATGTTGTTTCATCGTATGTATGCCTTGGTATTCATATCTGTTTTAGAGTATATCACTCAGCATCAAGCCATTAAGAAAGTCATCAATTCTGTTTTGGAAATTTGCTAGAAACGGTGAGATGGCACATGAGCCTATAGCCCCGTTTGGACAGGTTTCAAGATAGGAGGTACAATCAAAGACAACCGGTTTTTTCCCCTCGGCAGCGAAGATGATCTCCTGAATGGATATCTCCTCTACGGCCTTTGCAAGGACAAAACCTCCATGTGCACCTTTATGTGAGACAAGAATCCCCTTTTTTGCCAGACTTTGTAAGATTTTTGCCAAAAAACTTTTGGGGATATTTAGTTCATTGGCAAGATACTCTGTACCCAGAGGTGTTTTTGATTTTTGCAGTACATCCAATGAGAGAAGTGCATATTCGCTCGCTCTTGTCAATAACATCATGATACCTTTAGACTATTGGAACTATTTTACTCTACTTTCGATTAAGAGTGCATAATAAAGGGGGAATTAAGTAGAATTGTATTAAGATGCCAAACTCAATTTTGAGAATTAAATACCAATCAGGAGGTCATTATGGCTTTAGATCAGGCGAAAAAAGCAGAAATTATTGCTAAGTATGCAAGAGGCGAAAACGATACAGGTTCTACAGAAATTCAAGTAGCACTTCTTACAGAAAGAATTACTTACCTTACTGAGCACCTTCAAACAAACAAAAAAGACCACTCTTCAAGACTTGGACTACTTAAACTCGTTGGACAAAGAAGAAGACTAATGAGATACTTGAAAAAAGTAAGTCTTACTAGATGGAACACAATTAAGAAAGACTTAGGTATCCGTAACTAAGTTTAGACTATCCTTACATACACCATTTTGGTGTATGATTTTCTTCAATATTTTATTTTTCTTGTGCGAGTAGTAGTTCTTCCATAGCACTAGGTACTAGTGGTCTAGAATATAAATATCCTTGTATAGTATCACACCCAAAAAGCTTCAGTAAGTTTGCTTGTTCTAGAGTTTCTACACCCTCAGCGATGACTTTGAGACCTAACTTCTTTGCCATAGTAATAGTAGCAGAAACAATAACCTGGTCTTCTTTTTCAGTGGTAAGGTTATCTATGAAAGATTTATCGATTTTTAATTTATCAAAACTAAATGTTTTGATATTTGCAAGAGAAGAAAAACCAGTACCATAGTCATCTATAGAAAAGGTATGTCCTAGTTTTTGCAGATTTTGAATATTTTCTTGGACAGCATTATCTTCATGTAAAAATGCACTCTCTGTGATCTCTAGTTCTATATGCGTTGCATCTAAACTATATCGTGTGAGTGCTTCATGAATTGTGTAGATGAGTTTCTTTTCATGGAGTTCTTTACGAGATAAATTGATGGCAATAGGAGGC
>JALSJI010000045.1 GCA_026989435.1 Sulfurovum sp. | reverse complement strand
GAGGGTGTTTTGCCTTCGTGAGCACAGGGTTCGAGTGTTACATAGATCTCACACTCACTAAAAAATCCATCAGATAAAGAGCGTAAAAATGCATGTGCCAAGAGGGCATCCGTAGGGTCAAAATCTATTTCTGACCTTTCTAATGTCTCATACGCCCTCACCAAAGCCAATACTTCCGCATGAGAGGTACCGGTTTTCTGATGCGCTTCTACAGAGAGAATCCTGCCGTTGCATACCACAACAGCACCCACGGCAGGATTCGGGTAGGTTAAAAGCTGATACTTCCATGCTTCATCAAGAGCGAGGCGCATATAGAATTCATCGCTCATCACCGCCCTCCACTTCTACTAAAACTCAAAATAGGTCTTTACCGTACCCAGTTCGCTGTATTTATAGGCTTTCTCACCCTCTTTGGTCTCAATAATCACACCCTCATCATCCGCACTTTTAAGCACTCCTTTTAGCTTCTGCGAGCCCGCTACCTTAACCTTCACTTTATCACCTATGGACTGCTTGAAGTGTTTAGGTTTGGTGAGTTTTCGTTCAATCCCAGGAGAGCTGACCTCCAGTCTGTACTGTCCGTGCATAGGAGGATTGACATCAAGAAAGGGAGAGAGTTCGTTGGAGATCTCGGCACACTGATCCAGTGATATGCCTCCCTCTTTGGTGATATAGATACGGAAGATCGTCTCATCGAACTCTGTCGCTGTCTCTATATCATAAAGAGATACGCCGTTAGCCTCTACGATCTTGGCGATCTGCTCTTCAAGATTCATTATCAGCCCCTTTCTTACGTGCTGCAATCTGTTTGAAAAGCTCCTCCATACGGCTCTGCTTTTCTAGCTGTTCATCAAACTCAAATGTAAAACGCGGTGCTTTAAACCACCCTTCGCTCTGCTTGCAATGGTTTTGGATGTAGCCTGCTACCATACGAAGCTGCTTAAGCGCCTCTCGCTGCTCCGCTTCATTCAGAAACGACTTGTCCAGATAGACCTTAGCATCGCTTCTGCCTCTGGAACAGACGACATCGGTCACCAAGAGTGAATTGATACGTGCATCATCCAGTGTCGCCAGCGCTTCGGGGATGATCTCCTTGAGTACCGACTCGACTCTGTGGCGTTTGATCTCTTCTTGTGTCATATTGAAACCTCTCTTGCCTTTTGGTGCACAGGCGTGTACACCCTACAATGACTACTCTTGTTAATAATACTTGCAAAAGCTACTCGCATCATATATACAAGCATGTGCCGTCAAGTACGACAAGCGATGCACCCAACCCGTCAGGGCGCTTGCGTTTGCATCACGCCGGAGTGATTGATGGCACATGCGACTTTTTCCAGAATAACCTTACAGTGTTACTTTCTCTTCGACATCTTTGTAGGTCTCAATCACATCGCCCTCTTTGATATCGTTGAAGTTCTCAAGCATGATACCACACTCATACCCGTTCTTCACCTCCTTGACATCATCCGTATGTCGTTTGAGAGAAGAGATACTGCTTTCATAAACTACCACACCGTCACGGATAAGTCTCGCTTTGGAGTTACGGGTAATGACCCCGTCCGTGACCTTACATCCTGCAATCGTACCGACCTTACCGACAACAAAGGTCTCTTTGACCTCTGCCTGAGCGGTGACCTCTTCTTTGATCACAGGACTCATCAATCCTTCAAGAAGTGCTTTTACCTCATCTAGTAAATCGTAAATAACCGTATAGGTATGTATCTGAATACCAAGCTCCTTGGCTTTTTTCTTCACAGCGCCTGTCGGACGCACATTAAACCCAAGCACTACAGCATGATCGGAAGCATCTGCAAGCGTAAGATCACTCTCTGTTATGCCACCGACACCTTCATGAATTATGCTTACTTTCACCTCTTCGTTTCTTAGTTTTTCCAAAGAGGCCTTAATGGCTTCAAGTGAGCCTTGTACATCTGCTTTGATAATCACAGGAAGTGATTTGAGCTGACCTTCTGCAATCAAAGCAGAGAGATCATCAAGGGTTGCTTTGGTACTCTTAGAGAGTGCTTTTGCCCTTTCAAATTCTGCTCTTTTTTCTGCAAGTTCACGTACCTCTTTATCTGTACCCATTACTACCAATACTTCACCGGCACCCGGTACTTCATTGAGTCCGACAATTGCTGCAGGAGTAGAAGGACCTATGGCTTTTGCCGTATTTCCGTCATCAAGCTTTATCGCTTTGATACGTCCATAGGTTTTTCCGACAATCACATTGTCACCCACTTTTAGTGTACCGTTTTGTATAATTACATTTGCCACCGGTCCAAAACCTTTTTCAAGCGATGCCTCTACAACAACAGCCTTGGCCGGTCTGTTTGGATTTGCTTTCAATTCCATAATCTCTGCTTGCAGCAAAATTGTATCTAACAAATCATCTATCCCTAAACCGGTATGGGCAGATACAGGAACAAATTCATACTCACCGCCCCAATCTGTAGAGACCACTTCAAGCTCTGAAAGCTGTGCTTTGACATTATCCGGATTTGCACTCTCTTTATCCATTTTATTTACGGCAATAATCATAGGTACGCCTGCTGCTTTTGTATGTGCAATTGCCTCTTTGGTTTGAGGCATAACCCCGTCATCGGCAGCCACTACGATAATCACGATGTCCGTTGCCTGTGCACCGCGTGCCCGCATCTCGGTAAAAGCTTCATGTCCTGGGGTGTCGACAAAGGTGATCTTCTTACCGTTCTTTTCTACCTGGTAAGCACCTACATGTTGCGTAATGCCTCCTGCCTCTTTGTCGGCTATCTTTGATTTACGTATACGATCAAGCAGTGATGTTTTACCATGATCGACATGTCCCATGATCGTAATCACCGGCGGTCTCTCTTCAAGATGCTTCCCTTCCTCTTCTTCCTGCTCGTAGGCGACCGTATAATCTAGTTCATCCAGCGGGTTGATCGTTGTCACCTCTACACCAAACTCCTCTGCAAGAATCTCTATTTCATCTTTAGATAGAAAATCGTTTTTTGTTACCATCATACCTAGAGCAAAAAGTACGGAGATAACTTCACTCATAGATCTGTTGACCTTCTCTGCAAACTCATAGACCCTTACATTTTCGGGTATCTCCACGGAGGTAACTACTTCGTTGTTTTCCTCTTTTGTATATTTTTTACGTTTTCCTCCCCGCTTTAAACCATGTCTTTGTTGAGGTCTAAAAGGGCTCTTCCCTCTAACAGGTCCTCCATTTTGTGCCTCTCTTTTTTTCATCTCTTCTTTACGCTTCTGCTCCTGTCGCATCATCTCTTCGTAAATATTTTTATCAGAAAAATCTAAGAGAACCACCTCCTCTTCACCAAAACCGGAATCGATATCTCCGGAGAGGGAATCATGATTGAAGATGTCGATCTTTTTCCCTGTATTTTTAGCTTCGGCAGGACCTTTTTTAGGCTTTTTTTTACCTATATAAGGTTCGTACTTTGCAGACCCCAACGAAATATTGGTAGCTGCTCGTGCCGGTGCCGGCTTTGCTTTTCTTACTATTTTGATACCACCGCGCAAAAGCGATCTTTTTTTAGGCTCCTCTGAAGGAGACTCCTCTCTTTCCGTATCGGAAGACTCCTCTGTTTTTTTACCGATAATAGAGATACCTTTGCGCTTTTTTGCCTCTTTAGGTTCTGCCTTTTTGGCTTCTTCCGTAGCTGTTTTCTTTTCGGGCTTGGATGATTGTACACCCTTTTGCAAGCCCTCCTCTTGAACAGTCTGCTCTTTCTTCTGGTTCACTTCCTCTTTTTTGGATATAGATTTTTTGGTCTTTTTCTCCGGCTTCTTAAAATTTTTGGGCAATGTACCGCTAATTGCATAATCTACAAGAATACCTGCATCATCAAGACTAATTTTGCTATTAGCCGCTTTGATATTAAAGCCTAACTCTTTTGCTTTTTCAATTAAGTCTGCGTTTGATAATCCCGCTTCATCTGCAATTTCTTGGATTTTGACTGTATCCATTATTTAACAACTCCTTCATTTCTATGCGACTTTTCGCATCTATCGACACTAGAGCCTATACTAGCAATAAGCTTACAAAAAGGTTCTAGTTCTTGATTAAAACGCTTTGCTAAGCCCTTGATTTTTTTCTCATTGTTGACACACGACATACACAGATAAAAACTTCTGCCTTTTCCGTCAAATGCTATGACTTCTCCACCATTATGTTTTAAGCGTATCAAGGTATTTTGAGGGTTTCTCTCTCGACATGTGATACACATACGTATGGGCTGTGATTTTTTCATGGCTATTATATCTAAAAAGAGATTAAGCTTATTGCCTAATCTCTTGTCTGTACTCCATTATTGTCCAAAGAGAGTACAAAAACACGGAAGTCCGGAAAACGTGATTGCAAAGCTTTGGCTATTTTATCTGCATCTCTATCATAACAGAGATTAAAAAATGTAGATCCCGAACCGGAAAGGGTTGACATCAGTGCACCGTGCCTCAATGCCAATTTTTGTACATCAAAAAGTTCGGGAATCATCTTCATACGTCTTGCCTGATGTAGTTTGTCTTTGGATGCAATGCGTAACAAATCCCAAGACTCCGTCATAAAGAGTGCCGTCATATAAGAAGATCTAGAAAGGGAATAGATAGTCTCCTCCTTTTTATATACCTTTGGTAAAACTGTACGTGAACGTGCCGTTGAAATAGTGCGGTTTGGCACGACCACCACTGCTTTTAGATATTCAGGTAATCGTCTTTTTTTACTATATACTCTCTCTCCTTCGACACAAGAAACGTTAAATCCACCCATAACCGCTGACGTAATGTTATCAGGATGGTGCTCATAACGCAGGGCAAGATTTAAAATTTCTCTTTTATTATATCTTTTCCTTGCCATTGTATAGGCTGCACTTAAAGCAGCAACAATCACCGCAGATGAGGAGCCAAGACCTCTGGAGATCGGTATACGGTTTTGAAATTCAAATCTAAAACTATCCTCTCTTCCGGTAAGATCTTTATACGTTTCATTATAAATACTCAAAAAAAGTGAATTCTTCTTTATTTTTGGGTTTTCACTCCCCTCTCCACGTGTTGAAAGCGTTAAAAATTTCGAAGGTGTAATTCGTACTTCATTTCTTAAATCTACTGCAAGTCCTAAAGTATCAAAGCCGGGACCAAGATTTGCAGATGTAGCAGGTACGCTAACAAACATATTGATTATCCTATCGTTTCATACAAAAACCATCTTTTTTACACAGCCGGAAGATTATACTCCGGCATTGAAATTTTATCAATCTTTAGAGTATGAATACTTTGGGGCAAATAAAATGTTGCCTCTTCTATTGCATGTTCAAATTTTTTTGTAATTATAGTCTCTTTTTCCTTGATAAAATAGAGATTACCTATTGCTTTAATAGGTTTGCCGCCGTTAAATGAGAAAGCACTGCATCCAAAACATGGAATGTTCTGTACGATTTCAATCGTCTGAAGCATAATATACGTCAGCTTGATTGCCATTTGAGAACCCGGTCCTTTTGTATAGATCATACGTGAGACAGGGTAAGTGTTCATAAGTTCCGTAAGTATAGGCAAAAGTATATCAGAGGTTTTTTGTTCGCTAGAAACACTTTTTATAAGTTGATTTTCTCTATAAAGCCCAATAAGCAATGGTGAGGCGACAGGAATAATAACTAATGTATAGTTATGCGAATGCTTTTGCAAATGCTTTACTCTTTAGGCTCTCTACAGCCACTAATTCATAATTTTTGCTGTCTGATAACAGCTTGGAGGTTAGTTTATAATTAAGTTGATGGCTTCCTGCAAAAGAGTCATATTGTGCCAAAATATTATACCCTGAGACCACCATATCACCCATGGCATCAAGTATTTTATGTCTTACAAACTCGTTTCTAAAGCGAAGACCCTCCGGATTTAAAACTTTATGTCCATCCAAGCCTATAGCGTTCTTCAAAGAAGCGCCGAGTGCAAGATTTTGACTCTGCAAATATTGGATATCTTTGGCAAAACCGAAAGTTCTTGCTCTTGCAATCTCATCTTTAAAATGCTGCGTGGAAAATAGAAATTTCTCACTCTGTTCCGCAATCACAGGATGGTCAAATTTTATACGGAAATGAAAACTTGCCTTATTTGACGGCAACAATCTGACATATTTGTCTCCTTCTTTTACTTCAATTTCTCTTGTTACGCGTAAAATCTTTTTAGCAGCGTCTTGCTCCTTTATACCTGCCTCATCTAATAGAAGACAAAAAGAGATCGCTGCCCCATCCATAATAGGCATTTCATTGCCATCGACTATTACACGCATATTATCAATGCCATAAGCATAAACGGCAGAAAGAAAATGTTCGATGGTTGAAACGGTACCCTTTTCACTACCTATAACCGTAGCCATGCGTGTATCAACAACAGAGCTGGGAGAGAGAGGAATATTTAGGGCTAAGTCTTTACGGTAAAAGACTATACCGGCATTGGTATCAAGCGGTTCAAGACGCAACTTTACCGGTGTACCTTTATGCAGACCAATCCCTACTACTTCTACGGGTTGTTGTATGGTTCTCTGTCGCAATATTTACCTCCTATTTGAGTACACTACTATGATATTTTTAAATATTATAACAAAATCTTTATTATATTACAAAAGGATAACACTCTTTTGTGTATTTTATGTGAACCAAAATCGAAATTTACTTTGCAAAGATAACTCTGTCTGCTTCCTTAAATACATTATCGATATTTGTTTGAATCCATCTCGCATCAAACCACTCTACCGGTCTAACCGCTATACCCTGTACCAGTATACCAAAGTGCAAATGATCCCCAAGTGCCAATCCGGATGCTCCTGTTTTAGCAATGATCTCACCTGCTTTCACCATATCACCCTCTTTTACCAATATCTCGGAGCAGTGTCCATACAATGAGTAGAGTCCCAAACCATGATCGATCATTGGCATATTTCCGTAAATACCATTCTCCTCGGCATAAACAACCTTACCGTCATTGGATGTTCTTATTGGTGCCATTTTAGTACTTGCCAAGTCATATCCTACATGGTAAGATTGAGAGACTTCATTCTCTTTTTCACCGTAATAATAGTGTCTCTTGTCTCCAAAACTTGCAACTTTTGCACCATTTCTAAGAGGATAAAATCTCTTTACCTTCCAGCGCTTAAGTATCTCTTTTGATATATTTTTACTTATCTTATATATCTTATCCTCATTTTTTAAACGCATTGTTTCATTCACCGCTCGTAACTTGTCAAGCTTATTGTCAAGTTTGACATCAGAGTGACAATTTGATGCTAATTCTGCTATTTTTCCATCTAAAAACGAGTCTTTCACTTTAATCCATGAGACTCTATAGGTTTTTGGTTTCAAATAAAAAGGAATATCTACACTACGTCTATTTTTTGCTTTATCAATGGCTATAATCTTTGCTGAAAAGTCTGTTTGATCAAAAGGCCATGCAACCAGTGATGCATAATACCTTTCTTTTTGATAAGGTTGTGCTTGAAATCTTTTACCTCCTGCTTGAATATAAAGTTCATCCATATTTTCATCACTCGCCTGAAATACTACTAGTGCAGTACCTCCTTGCGTAATGCTGTAGGAGTTTGATACTACATTCACATTGGGTCTTTTGTTATCTACAATAACATCTAAAGTTTTAATGCTTTTGTTTCCTTGAAACATATTCCATCTGCTTGTATCGGTAACTGAAATTTCCAAGACAAGCCGTGTAGCTTTACTATCAAGCATTTCTCCTTTCGGATAGTGAACCAAGAGTCTCTTTTCCTCTCTTCGGATATCAAAATATCCCTGATCGACCGTGACGCTTTTTGTACCGTCATTTATAACGATTTCATAGTTTTTTAAGCCTCTATTGTCGCTTATGTTTATCTCGATAGGATCTTTCTTGTTCCAAAAGATATTTAAACTACTTTGAATTTTTGGCTTTTCCCTTTCAAACTCCGGTGCTGTATACACATACCCTGCTCCTACTAAAAATAGGAAAAAAATTATGATAAAAATTGGCTTTTTTTTACTTTTTTGCTTTCGTCTATTTCTCATTTAATAATCCTAATTCTACTATTTTTTTCAATACTATATTGACACACTCTTGTAAACCGTCTTTACAAAGATCTTTTTGAAGTGTAAATCCGGCTGCCACCTTATGTCCGCCCCCACCGAATGACGCTGCTACTAAAGAGACATCTGCACCTTTACTCCTTAATGAAATACGAATACCCTCCGGAAGTTCTATCGCAAAGAGAGCTATCTCTACCGTCACAAGAGACTTTGCATAATCTGCTATCCCCTCCATATCCGGTATCCTAGCACCTGTTGATGCTATCTCCTCTTCCGTTACCGCTAAAACTGCAACTTTTGCATCTTGAACCAATGTAAGCGAAGCCAAAGCTTTTTGCAAAATACGAATAGAACTTAAGGGCCTTCTTTGGGTAAGATTAAATGCAACAATATCCGGTTTTGCCCCTAAAGAGACCAATTGTTGGGCTACCAAAAAAACATGCTCATTCACGGAAGATGTCGTAAAATACCTTGTGTCTGAAAGCAGTGCGGTATAAAAACATGTCGCTGCCGAGGCATTGATAGGATAGATTTCTCTCAAGAGTTCAAATGCCACCTGTGACGAAGATGCATACTGCGGTAGAACAACATTGATAGTGCCGTACTTTGTATTGCTTTGATGGTGGTCAATATTGAGTATCTCTCTGTCTTGAAGGTCAAACCCCAGTCTATCTATAGAACCGCAATCACACGTAATCACTAAACTATCATGATACTCTATATGCTGTTTTATCTTTTTAAAGTGCGGTAAAAAATCAAGATAAGAGGGTAACTCTCTTGAGGCATTGACCACTTCTACTCTTTTTTGCTTTAACTCTACACATAAAGCATAGATACCCAAAGCCGTGCCCAGTGCGTCCGAATCAGGGTTTAAATGCGAAAGAATAGTAATGCAACCGTATCTATCTATTTTCTGCTTTACTTCCTTATATGGAAGATTTTCTTTTGTCATTGTTTACCCTTTAGATATCTTTCACTTGTTCTTTAGTATACTTAATTGTGCTTACTGCATCATTATCGGTAACACTTTTTAATCTTTTTAGTTTAGCCCTACTGCACTCTCTACCTTCATAGAGAGATCAAGCCAATTTGCCTGATGTATCATTGCCCCGGTACTGATTGCATCCACACCCGTATCTGCCAATTGTCTAATATTCTCAAGCGTCACATTACCGCTTGCTTCAAGCAAAATGTGCGCATAGTGCCGGTTCCTATATTTAACTACCTCTTTGGTCTCTTCGGGCGTCATATTGTCACACATTACTATATCTGCCCCTGCTTTCATAGCCTTTTGTGCCATCTCTAGATTCTCACACTCTACCTCTATCTTTGCAGTAAAAGGTATCTTTTGACGTACCTCTTGCATAAATGTATCCAAGTTATCAATGGTTTGTAAATGTGTATCTTTCAGCATCAGACAATCATCTAGGCCCATACGATGGTTGATACCTCCTCCACAGCGTACGGCATACTTTTCAAACGCTCGAAGCAAGGGTCTTGTTTTTCGTGTGTCTAAAAGCTTTACCCCCGTCTCTTGAACGGCTTTGACATACTGTGCGGTCAGTGTCGCTATAGAAGAAGCATGCAGCACAATGTCCAACATAGAACGCTCCAAAGAGAGAATAGTCTTGGAATTACCGGAGATAAAAAGAAGTTTTTCCCCTCTACTAAAACCCTTTCCGTCATGCACACACCACCTTATCTCTAGCTCATACATCTTCGCAAGAGTATTAAGATACTCTTCTCCCGCAAATACCCCGTCACATTTAGCGATGATATATGCCCGTATAGACTTAGATGTAGAGATCCGAGAAAAGAGATCCCCTCTGCCTAAATCTTCGGCCACAAGGGCCTTTATAAAGTTTTCTTTCAGCATTATTTAATCGCCAGCATACGTTCTAAAGCCATATTGGCATATTTTCTTACCTCAGGTTCAACCACTATTTCATTGATTGGTTTTCCGTCTTCTATCGACTTAAGGGTATGATAGAGATCTTCTAATGTTGTCTCATTCATCGTTGGACATTCCGGTTTGGTAGATGAGAGTACGTAAGTGTTTCCCTTTCGCATGCGATTGACAAGATTATACTCTGTACCTATGGCTACTTTTTGTTCAGGATCTAAATCATTGACATATTGAATAAGCTGTGAGGTTGAACCTGAAAAATCAGCAGCCGCCACGACTGAAGGATCGCATTCGGGATGTACTGCTATCTTAATACCCGGGAACTTCTCTCTGTAAAATTCAATATCCTCTACACTAAAAAGCTGGTGTACCGAACAAAAACCGTTAAAACAGACGATATCAGCCTCTTTGGGGTCACAGGCCGCACCCTCTCCTTCCATACCGATCACACAGGATTTTAATCCCATTTGAATTGCAAAATTCTGTCCCAAACATCTATCCGGTACAAACAGAATCTTTTTGCCGCTTTGCAAACCTTTTTCTATAATTTTAAATGCATTGGAAGAGGTACATACAAGTCCCCCCATCTCACCTACCTTTGCTTTAACCGAAGCATCCGAGTTGATATAAGTTATCGGCAGAATATCCTCTCTCGCGATACCTCTATCAACCATATATGCAATAGACTCTTCAAAATAGCTACCGTCCATCATACGTGCCATCGCACAACAAGCAATTTTAGGCATGAGTACACGCTTGTCCGGGTCTATTACTTTTACCGATTGCCCCATAAATCCTACACCGCAAAAAACCACCCACTCTTTTCCGTCTGCTTGACATCGTCGTGCAAGTTCGAGTGAATCACCCGTAATATCGGCCATCTCAAAGACCTCATCACGTTGATAATAGTGTGCAACTACCGTTACATCCAGTGAGCGTTTCATTCTGTCAATCTCAGCTTTATAATCTATTTCCATCATCTATCCTCCGCGCATTGTAGCTATTTTAGCAAAATTCGGCTAAAATAGCATAACTGTACTATTTATCATTATAAGATTACAATAAATTAAAATTGTGGAACAATCATGGACTTTTTTCTAAACCAAAATATCTTACTCTATTTAACGACATATCTTATCTCGGGTATTCCTTTTGGATATCTGCTTGCAAAGTACTTTGCAGGAGTGGACATCAAACATGAGGGATCAGGCAATATAGGTGCTACCAATGTTATTAGAGTCGTAAAAACAAAAGATCCCGCATTGGCAAAAAAATTGGGGGCAATCACTTTTTTGCTTGATGCCCTCAAAGGAATAATCATGATTCTTATTGCCAAAATGCTGGGAGTACCTGAAGGTGTCCTGTGGACAATAGCAGTTCTGGCGGTACTGGGGCACTGCTTTTCTCCTTTTTTATTTTTTGAAGGAGGCAAAGGAGTAGCTACCGGTTTTGGTGTTTTGCTTATATTAATGCCCATCGCCGCATTAATTGCTATTGCCTTCTGGTTTGGTGCAGCCAAAGGAGTTAAAATCTCCTCTCTCTCCTCCCTCATTGGTTTGGGCGCTTTTATGATTGCCTCCTATCTTTTATACCCCGAAGTGCCCCATATCGGTTCGCATGCACCGATGTGGATTATCTCCCTGATTATCACCTACAAACATATTCCCAACCTCATCAGACTTTTCAATAAAGAAGAGAAAAGGATTTAGAGTATGACCATCCATATCGATGCACTCAGCTTTGATGTTATCATTGGGATTTTGGATGTTGAGAGAGAAAAAACGCAAAAGGTAATTATAGATTTAGAGGCCTCTTATCTCTATGAAGAGGAGCACTTTATAGATTATGCAGATATTGTGCTGCTGATTGAAACGCATCTCAAATCCAAACGCTACAGACTGCTTGAGGAGGCTTTAATCGGTACAAAAAACCTGCTTTTTTCTACCTATCCTCAGCTAAAAACGCTACAACTTAAAATCTCTAAACCGGATATTCTGACACAATGTTCTGTTGCCATGAGTCATCGCTGGACTCGAAACTAAGCAAAAGTATCTTTTTATCGTATTGAAAAAATTTTAGAAAAACTCTTTTTTTATGGTATAATTAAGAAATTTTTAACTTTATTTTTTTAAAGTGTGTTTATTGTATATCCAAGATTTGCAAGTACGGCATGATTGAGATCTCGCAAATACGATTACCTAAAAATAAAAAGGCAAGCTTATGCGTATACTACTCATTGAAAATGATGATGAACAGAGCAAAATACTCATAAACAAATTATATGCTTCCGAGTACCAGTGTGACTTGGCAGCAAACCTCAATGATGCAAAGTATTACCTTGATATCAGAAATTATGATCTTGTGCTCATTGCTTGGGAATACGAAAATAATATAGGCATTTCACTGATTGGCGATATTAAAAAAAAGATCAACGGGCCTTCCGTGATAGTCATCTCAAGCCATACGGACAAAAAAAGCGAAATAGAGGCACTTAAAGCAGGAGCAGATGATTTTATACGTAAGCCTATTGATTATGATATTTTGCTTGTAAGAATTGAAGCGAAACTTCGTTTCGGTGCGTCAAATATTATTGAAATAGAAGAGCTCATCATCAATCCGGAAGAGGAAAAAATCATCTACAAGAATGAAGAGATAGAGCTGAAAGGAAAACCTTTTGAAGTGCTTACGCACCTGGCTAGACATAAAGACCAAATTGTATCCAAAGAGCAGCTTTTAGATGCTATTTGGGAAGAACCGGAGCTAGTCACTCCCAATGTTATAGAGGTGGCCATTAATCAAATTCGACAAAAGATGGATAAACCTTTAGATATCTCTACTATCGAGACTGTTAGAAGACGTGGATATCGATTTTGTTTTCCTAAAAAATTAACATAAATTATCTCTATCCTCATTCCTTATTCCTAATCGGACGGAATCGGACGGAAATTGACTCTTTCACATACTTTTTAATTGAAGCATAAGCTTTCTTGGGTTATAACTCCTATTATAATTTAATTCTACTCAGCAGAAAAAACAAGGGTAATTTTTATGGCATTAATAATAACTGATGACTGTATTGCATGTGATGCATGCAGAGAAGAGTGTCCCAATGAAGCAATTGAAGAGAATGATCCAATCTACATTATAGACCCCGATTACTGTACAGAGTGTGTCGGTCATTTTGATGAACCTCAATGCATTGCAGTCTGCCCGGTTGACTGTATTGTCTCCGATCCTGACAATGTTGAAAATGTTGAAGAACTTATGTTTAAATACAATAAAAACCAAGCAGAACTAGAAGAATAAGATGGCAAAAAGAACTGCTATCATAGATATCGGTTCCAATTCTGCCAGACTTGTCATATACGAAAAAACAAGCCGTTACGGCTTTCATCTTATCTGTGAGCAAAAATCAAAAGTACGTATCGGTGAAGGTGCCTATGAAAAAAACGGATATCTACAACCTATAGGCATTCGCCGTGCCTATCTTGCATTAAAATCATTTTTATATACTATAGACAAATACCAAGCAAAGAAAACTATTTGTATCGCCACCTCTGCGCTAAGAGATGCACCAAATGCCCAAATTTTTACCTCATGGATAAAAGAAAATCTCAATCTTAATATTAAAGTCATAGATGGTAAAAAAGAGGCATACTATGGTGCACTTGCCGTCTTAAACCTTCTCCCGGTTCATCAAAATGTCATCTGTATTGATATAGGAGGCGGCTCGTCAGATTTGGCGCTGATACAAAAAGGAAAAATCGTAGATACCTATTCGCTTAATCTTGGAACTGTCCGTCTTAAAGAGCTTTTTTTTGATAAACATGATAAAAAATCCCATATTTATCTCAACGCAAAAGCCTACATACAAAAAGAGTTACAAAAACTTCCACAACACTTTAAATCACATCTTGCCGTAGGTATAGGAGGGACTGCCAGAGCTCTCTCAAAAGCCATTATGAAACGCTCCAATTATCCTCTGGATAAATTGCATGCATTTAACTATAGCTTTGATGAGTATCGCCCCTTTTTTGAAGCTATATCTCAGAGCTCTGCAAAAAATCTTAAAAAGTTCTCTTTGAAAAAAAATCGTTTTGATACTATCAGAGAAGGCACCCTCATCTTTACAAAAATTCTTACATATATCGGGACAGAAGAGATCGTCTCTTCTGAAGTCGGTGTACGTGAAGGAGTTTTTTTGCATCAATTGTTGCATCAAAACGGATATCACTTTCCCCTTGAGATAAACCCAAGCGTGCGTTCTATTTTAGACAGATTCAAACCACAAATTACGATTGAAAAAAAACGTAAAGTAAAACAAAAGCTGGCACAAAGTCTCTATGATATTTTTCAATCGGAAATTGGTGATAATAAAGCTTATGCAAGTGAACTTTTTTGGGCTCTAAAGCTCTCAAATATCGGAAAAACACTTACGATATACAAGGCGCATCAGCATGCATTTTATATTGCGATGCAAGAGTTAAATTACGGTTTTACCCACCGACAGATTATGCTTATTTCTCTATTGTTACGTATGCATGGGAAGGAGCTGCTTCATACTGATCTGTACGAAAAGTATCAAACACTCTTACCTGAGAAAAGAATACTCTCCTGGCTAAGCTTTATCTATACTCTTTCGGTATTATTACATGAATCATCAAACTCTGCAAAGTTTTCATTTTCTTTTCAAAACAAAATCTTGAGTATCAGAGCCGACAAACCTCTCTATTTGGCTAAAGAGAAAATAAAAGCTTTAGAAAAACCTATACCTTTTGCGATTATCATTCACGATGACTCTTCGCTTCCCTTATCTAATGCCCTAGGTATTTAAACTTTTAAAACCTAGTTCCCATAGAGAATTCAAAGGTAGCCGTTCTGTCTCCGGGCTGATCGTCCAAGGCTTCGGCAAAGACCAAATTTATAGGTCCAAATGCCGATTGCCACTCCAGTACCACACCGGCTGAAGAGCGCTGGATTTCATCAAGTTTTTCATTACCGATCATACCGTAGTCATAAAAAAATGCCAGTCTCATCTTAGCCGCTTCCGAGAGAGGGATACTGGCCTCTATCGATGTGGATAGACGCTTTTTCCCACCAATACGGCTATTTAAATCGTTGGGGTCTTTTAAGGGGGTTAACGAAAATAGATTATATCCTCTTACCGAGCCTATTCCACCCATATAGAGCTTCTCGGCAATAGGAAGCTTCTCGTTCTCTCCGCTTGTTATTACCGTTGCTCTGGCTTTAAAACGAAGAATAAGGTCATAATCGATCATATCTTCCATGCCATAATATAAGCCGAGTTTTGCAGATGTTTTGGAAAACTTCCCGTAACCATTCTCTTCTCCGCTTCCTATTGTCGCATTATAGTCATCTCCTGCTAAAGAGGCATACTCAAAGTTTACAGCGGCTATCATCCCCTCTCTAGGTATATAAAAATCATCTGTGTTATCATATGCGATATTGAAAAAGAGTGAGCTTTTTTCATACTTGTCATCATAAAAACCATAACGATCAATAAATGTTATATTACCGTCATTCCCTACAATTTGATTATTATTTTTTTCAGACTGATTGTCTACGTATCCTATACCAAGCGATACATGAAAATATCTTAGAAATTCCCTTCCAAGAACAAGTGACCCGCCCAACTGATCTTGTGTAAAATTATAATATTCATATTTTCTCTTATACAGATTCAAACTTAACGTATATAGACTATCCCATAATCTTGGATTTGTAAAAGAGAGATGATAATTGGTAGAGATTCTAGAAATATCAAATCCGATACTTGTATTAATTCCTGAACCAAAAATATTTTTATCTGATATAGAAGCATTCAACATAAAACCTTCATATGAACCATATCCCCCTCCGGCAGATATTGTACCGGTGGGTGCCTCCTTCACGGTTACCAAAAGATTTATTTTATCTTCTGAAATTCTTTGACTCTGAATATCGACTTTTTCAAAAAAGCCTGTTCTTCCCAGTGCATTTTTTGAATCTTTCAAATCTTTTGCACTAAATTTATCTCCGGGGGCAAGATAGATATACCTGCGTATTACCCTATCTTTTGTCGTATGGTTACCTGAGATAAGGACATCATTGATTGTTACAGATACTCCCTCGTCAATGACATAGTTCAAGTTAATTGTTTTCGATGCTGCATCTTTATGCATTTGAGGATTGACTTTCACATAAGCAAATCCATGATTACCTACCTCTTCTTCCATCTTTTGTATATCCCTACGCATACGCTTGACGTTAAAATATTTTCCTTCTTTGAGTGTAAGCATATTTTTTAGATCTTCCGTTTTGAGATCTTTAATTTTATGTGTAATTGTAATGGTTCCTACCCGATACTGTACACCCTCTTTGATTTTGTAATCCACCTCTGCCCTGTAGGAACCAAAATCAACACGCATAAGCGGTTTGCTCACTTGTGCATCTAAATATCCATGTGTCATATAAACATCTTTTACCCTGTAGGCATCATAAGGAAGCTGATCCACTTTTGCTTCCCCTGAATTTCTAAAAGGCATCCAACCCAAAACATCCTCTTCTTGGTTAGCAATCCCAAATTCCAAATCACTTTTTGAGAGTTTTGATGCACCTATAAAATTTATTTTAGCAATTTTTATTTTTTCGCCTTTGTTTACATCAAACACAAGCGCTACACTGTTCTTACCTACCGGAGATGTACTCACTTCTACTACCGTGTCATAAAAACCTTGTGCTTCCAAATGTGCAATCAATCTCTCTTTAGCGAGTTTTACCTCTCTAATATCATACATATCCCCTTTTTTAAGTCCGATACTACTAAGAAGTTTCTCACTGTCGTTTCCCGTACCGTAACCTTTTATTTTAATATTTGCAATGGCAACTTTCTCTTTAAAATGATAGATAAGTTTTCCTCCGCGCTTTTCTACCCATACGTCTTTAAAATACCCCTGCTCGAAAAAGTTTTTTATTGATCGGTTAATCTTATCTGCATCCATAGGATCACCTACATGCAAATCCGCTACTTCCGATGCAACCGAATGTGACAGCTGTGAGAGGCCTTCAAACTTAATTCCTGTGATTTTTTGCGCAAAAAGAAATACACCAAACAATGCCCATAATAATAGTATTTTTTTGATCATTTTATGAAAAGCCTTATCTGTTTTTACTGATTAATAGTGTATCTTTTTTCATCTAAGAGGTTCATAAAAAATCATGCTATAATCCCCTAATATTTTTGCTTTTTAGGAGTCGAATCATGCAGCGACAACGCATTGGAATTGTTGGCATAGGGCTAATGGGAGGTTCGCTTAGCTTAGCACTTAAACAGAGTAGCCAAGAGTACTATTTCCTGGCGCTAGACCACAATGCGATGCATGCCAAAGAGGCACTCTCTTTAGGTTTAGTAGATGAAGTAGTACATACGCTTGACGAGATAAGATCTTGTGACATCATTATCTTAACGATCCCCGTTGAAGGCATTATTGCTACGATTAAAAAACTGCACCCGCTCAAGAGCCATTGTACAGTAATAGATTTTGGCAGTACCAAAGAAAAAATTTCACAGAGTATCCCTGATAATATCCGTCACAATTTTGTAACTGCCCACCCCATGACAGGGACTGAAAAACATGGACCTTCAGCGGCATTTTATAGACTCTACAAAGATAAAACTGTTGTACTTTGCGATATTGAAAAAAGTGGCAAACATCAACGAGATGTCGCCAAAAAACTTTTTTTAAATCTAGGCATGAGACTAGTTTATATGAATGCAAAAGAGCATGATAGACATGCCGCGTTTATCTCCCATATGCCCCATGCCGTCTCATATGCACTTGCCAACAGTGTAATGAAACAAGAGGATAATGAAAGTATTATCGCACTTGCAGGAGGGGGATTTAAAGATATGAGCCGCATAGCAAAATCGAGCCCCGACATGTGGGGAGATATTTTCCGGCAAAACAAAGATAATCTTCTCCAAGCCATCTATGCCTTCGAGAGTGCACTGAAATCCTGTCGCTTGATGGTGGAAAATGATGAATGGGATAAACTTAATCTATGGATGAAAGAGGCTAATACGCTACATGATATTTTAGACTAGGGTCTAGACTAGTTCAGGGGTTCTTTTCTAAAGATTTTTAACAAAACTTTGTATAAATCTTCATCTCTGTGATTAAACCTGAACTCATACTCTTTGAGGTGAGTATTGAAGTGTTCTTTGTCTAG
>JALSJI010000044.1 GCA_026989435.1 Sulfurovum sp. | reverse complement strand
CAATGATTTTTTTAATTCTCTTACGTAAATTTTTCAGTGCATCAACTGCATCTTTTCCTTCTGCCATAAGTGAGTCAAACTCATCAAATTGTATTTTAGCTACCCAACCTATCTTGGTATGTCTTTTGATACCCACAAAACGTACTTCACCATAGTGTTCTTTTGCCATTTTGTAAATGCGGTCTATTCGTTCATCTAACGTTTTTGCTTCTTTGTTACTCAAATCTTGTCCTTTATGTTATTTAGCATGTCTCCTTAAAATGCAGCAAAGCTATATTTTAATTCCTTTCACTAAAGATATTTAGGCATAATTATAGCATAGTGCCATTACTAAAGGATTACAGATGACAAATGTACTGATAACTGGAGTGAGTTCAGGACTTGGGTTTGCACTGGCTAAAGCCTATTTAGATGAAGGGGATGCGGTGTATGCCATAGGTGAAAAAATGCCCAAACAACTTGAAAATAATCCTCACTTTTTCTTTTTCCCTTATGACTTAAGTAATACCTTTATGATAAAGTCTACCCTTTCAGAGTTTTTAGATAAGCGTTCTTTTTCACTGGTCATACTCAATGCTGGGGTACTCGGAGATATCAATACCTTAGACAAAGTAGAAACATTATATATCAAAGAGGTCATGGACATCAACGTATGGGCGAACAAAGAACTCATAGACTTACTCGCAAGCAAGAGTACAGTACAACAGATAGTAGGAGTGAGTTCAGGGGCATCTGTCAATGGGAGTAAAGGATGGGGAGCTTACTCAATTTCAAAGGCTGGACTCAACATGTTGCTCAAAGTCTATGCCAAGGAGTTACCGGAGATTCACTTCACCTCGTTAGCGCCAGGTATCATACAAACACCGATGGTGGAACATATCATAAACAAAGTAGATGACACAGTGTTTACCTCAGCTAAAACACTTAAAGAAGCCTATATCCAGTCACCCTCCCAAGCTGCAAAAAATCTTTTACAAACTTTTCCAAAACTTCTCAACTATGAGAGTGGTAGTTTTTTAGATGTAAGAACCATGAGCTAAACCCAAACAAGGATACACAATGAAAAAGATAATGATACTAAGCGGTGCAGGACTATCCGCAGAGAGTGGCATAAGTACTTTTCGAGACTCTGATGGACTCTGGGAAGGCTACGATGTTATGAAAGTATGCTCCACCCAAGGATGGATAGAAGACAGAGCCTATGTCACCAGCTTTTACAACGAACGAAGAGCCACCATAGCAGACAAAGAACCAAACCATGCCCATAAAGTATTAGCAAACCTTGAGAAAAAGTACCGTGGTAGAGTCATGCACCTTACGCAAAATGTAGACAACCTTCTGGAAAAAGCAGGAGCAAAAGAGGTCATACACCTACACGGCACACTCACCGACTTACGCTGTGAAGCCTGCACCCAAACCTTTCATGTAGGCTACGCACCCCAAACAGGCAACGAGGTCTGCCCACACTGTGGCAACAAACGTGTACGCCACAACGTAGTCATGTTTGGAGAAGCTGCCCCAGAGTATGTACACATACAACAAGCCATAAAAGAGTGTTCACTCTTCATTTCTATAGGCACAAGCGGTGCGGTCATAGATGTCATACCCATAGCCAAAGCCTTTAAACACTCCATCATTATAGACCCCAAACGACAAAAGACAGTAAGCATGTATGACCCAAAAACCTACATAGATGAGTATTTTGAACATTTCATACAAAAAAAGGCGGGTGAAGCGATGGAAGATATGATGGCGATTGTTGATGGGTTTATGGAGGGGTGAGTAGGTAGACTTATACCTTCACCCTCATCCACTGCCCCTTATCAAAAGTCTTCCACAACCAAACTGCCTTGACGAGCGTATCAGATATCATCGCGAAATACACTACCATGATGTTGTCAAAGTACCATGAGAGTACAAATGCTGGGATGATACGTACAAACCAGAGTGAAACAAGGCTTATTTTGAGCGTGCGTTTGGTGTCTCCGGCTCCTCTTAATGCTCCTGAGAGTACAAAGTTAAATGCCAGTGGGATTTGTGAGAGTCCTACTATGCGTAGGTAGAGGCTAGCTTCTTCTATAGTTTGGGCATCGTCCGTGAAAAACCAGACGATTTGCTCCGGCATAAAGACCATAAAAAAGGAAAGAAAAAACATAAAACCTATGGTGTACTTCAAAACAAGTAGCACATCTTCTCTAGCTTGCAATGGCTTTTTAGCTCCTAAACCTTGTCCCATTAGAGCCATAGCCGCGACGGTAAAACCGATGCCTGGCATAAAAGCTAAACCTTCTACACGCAATCCTATCTGATAGCCTGCTAAAACCTCTGTACCGTTGTGAGCGATGATGACCGTAAAAAGCATAAAACTCCCGAAGGTCAAAGTACGTTCAAACGAAGCAGGTATGCCCACTTTTAACGCTCGCTTCATGAGTGACTCGGAGTACTGCCACATAGGTATATAAGGCATTTTTCTTTTTGTATAAAGCCATATATAGATGAGTGTTTCAAGTATGTTTACTATGACCGTAGCTAAAGCTGCACCCATCACACCAAGCTCGGGAAAACCAAAATGTCCAAAAATAAAAAGATAATTCAAAAAGATATTAAAAAATATTGAACCTATTTTTATATACATTGAGGTTTTAGTATCACCCGCAGCGTTGAGTGCTGTAACAAATACCAACTTAACAAAAACAAAGGGGAGCATGAGTGTGAGCATCTGCACATAGTCTTCACCTAATACTACTACTTCTGGCACTGTGCCAAACCATACATAGACGTTTGATGACAATACATACCAAAGCAACATCATAGGAAAAGACAAAAACAGAGCAAACCGAAGCAAAGTAGAAAGTCCTGTAGATGCTCGCATCATAAGCCCAGCCCCCACAAAACGAGACAACAACGCAGACGTACCCACATGCAGTAAAGTAAGTATGGCAAACATAAACGTAAGTGACTGTAAGCCCAAACCGACAGCAGCCACCGCAAACGCAGAGATGCGTCCTACCATAATGAGGTCAGTAATCACTTGTAGCATATCCAAAAGCGAATTGATAGCTGCAGGGATGGAGAGTCTGAGTATCTTTTGGTGTTTTTTGGGGAAATATTTTAACACTAGATTTTACTAATATTACTAACGTGTATCATAATACCTACTAAAAAACAGACAAAAGGGCCATCATCCAAAGGATTGCTACCATCATACGCCCTTGTAAAAACATCTTCCTCGTGCGATACAGTAAAACAGGTACTGCCGCAAACACTAAAATAGTAGGAGCAAAGGCCGTAAAAGCGTTAAGCTCATACTTCTCTACTGAAAGTTGCGTGGCTTTAAAAGCTACGTAGAGTATGGTGTACATCAGTGCTAAAAGCAGCATCTGTAGCACAGCAAAGATAATATAAGTAGCCTTTGCGTTTTTTTTATCATCATATTTTTTCATATTAACACATCTCTGCATACTTTTTTAATCGCCTCGCTCAATACCTCTTTCTCCATCAAACGTATCTTTTGATCATAAGTTTCAAAACTCAAATCTTTTTTTAACAATGATTTTTGCACAATAATTTCACCCGCATCAAGCTCGGAACTTACAAAATGTACCGTGACCCCACCCTCATCATATGCATCTGCATAAGATTTTTCTATCGCCTTTAACCCTTTATGTCTAGGCAAAAGTGAGGGGTGTAAATTGATAGCCTTTACCTGTTCCGTAAATACAGGTGTTAAAATACGCATAAATCCTGCAAGTACAGTTAAATCTGGGCTGTAACGCTTCAAAGTGTCTACTACTGCCTCATCATAGGCTTCACGTGAGTCAAAGTTTTTAGGCTCTACGACACCGTAAGGTATGCTATACTCTTGGGCTATGGCTATGCCCTCTGCATTTGGGTTGTTTGTCAGAGCAAATACCACTTCTACCTCTTGCTTGTGTAAGGTCTTGGCAATGTGAGCAAAGTTTGTACCTTTGCCGCTAAAAAGTATGGCTATTTTTTTCATCTATTCTTTTCGTTGTCTATTCCAAGATGGCAATGTAGTAGACAAATAATCAATATGTTCATGCAAATCATCTTTTATCCCATGCCCCATTGGATCTAATGCAAAATATACTCCTTCGCGTCGAGCCAATTTTGAAGCAGGAACAAAATCACTATCTCCTGAAACTAAAATGATTTTATCAACCAATTTTTTGTGTGTTAATGTGGCTATATCTAGCCCAATTTTCATATCAACACCTTTTTGTCTAGCATGATAAAATACATCATCCGACAAATCACTATCTGAAATAGTGCCCTTTAAAAGCTCTTTCATCTTACGTGGTTTAACTTTCCACTCTCCATTTTCATCCAAATAGCCTAAACGTAATGCCATACTAGGTTTTCTAACTAAAAATTTATGTAAACATGTTCTAAACTTATACATGCTAGTTTTAGATAAATCAAGAGATTTCTTAGAGATTGGATTATGGAGTTTTTTATTTAAAGGAGGACAATCATAAAAAAATATACGATATAGTATATCTTTTTGTCTATCTAAATGCCTTAGACAATGTGTCATTAAATCGTCTGCGATTATTTTGGCTTTCTCTTCCGAGTCAGTAATGTTAAATAATTTATTTTTGAATTCAAGTTGATGTCTACGAAGATAAAAGTCGCCATCAACTAAAATAGCAACTTTCATTAAAATTTCCTTGGGTTTGGCAAACATTGTAATTGGCTAATGTGCGTACTGCCAAGGAATTTATACATAAATATTATCACATATACTCCCTTAAATTTATATAAATTATTATAGCTAACTTACTTTTCAAGAAGCCTTACCTCATCTATAATATCCGTAGGCAACATCGCATAGGAAGCACCACTATAGTTATTGGCAGCCATGACTAACGCAAGTGAAGCGTGCAAGGCAGACTCTAAACCTGTGTAGCCTTGTGCCAGCAGTGAGACAATAAGACCTGAGAGGACATCTCCACTGCCACCTTTGCTTAATTTAGAGCAACCTAGAGGGTTAATGTAGAGTTGCTCTTCTTGCATGATGAGTGTATTGGCACCTTTAAGCAAAAGTGTCACGTGCGGATACTTGGCATTGAACATGCGTACCATCTCGAAACGTTTGCTTTGTACTTCTTCTACAGAAAATGCCTCACCTGTGAGTATCTTCCATAGTATAGTAAACTCTTTGGGGTGTGGAGTGAGGACTATCTCTCTGTCTTTTTGCTCTAGTATAGTGAGTAACTCCTCACTCAAAAAAGCATCCGCATCTAAGATGACGGGCAGATGAGAATCTAGTACATACTTCTGTAAAAACTCAGACTCAAAGTAGCCGCCAAGACCCATGCCTATGGCAAGAGCAGAAGCATTATCAGGTACTACAGTGGCGTGCATGAGATAAGAAGGAGGCGATACCTGTTCATGTACCACAAGTGTGGTAAGACCTGCTCCAAAACGCGTACATGCCATCCCTGCTATAATGCCTGCACCCTCTTTCTCTCCGCAAAATATAGCCGCGTGTCCGAAGTTGCCTTTATGGCTGTTTTGTTGACTACGTGAAGGGAGTTTAAGGTCACTCTCTTCAAGTACATAAGTCTGTGTTTGTGTCTCATAGACCGTATGGCTCACACCTAAGTTTACACAGACTATCTTGCCTAGGGCATCTTTATTTTCATCTAAATAAAGGGCTTCTTTTCTTGCTCCCATTGTGATAGTAGTATCTGCTTGAAAAGCTATAGGCATTAAACCTTTATCACTTACGCCGGTAGGTATATCACAGGCTATTTTGTAGCCGTGAAAACTGTTGAGTTTCTCAATGATATGTATCATCTCATCGGTAAGAGGTTTGTTGAGTCCTGCACCAAAAAGAGCATCGACTATAACATCGGCATCTTCAAAACTATCTACAAGTATGACGCCCACTTTTTTTGCACGTTCCAACTGCACATTTGCCATAGCCGACTTGACGCCAAAAGGCAGAGACAGCCGCACCGCATATTCTCCATAAAGCTGTCGGGCAAGCACAATACCGTCAGCCCCATTATTCCCTACCCCTGAGACTATAAATATATTGCTGCCCTTTACAAAATTTTGACGTATAAACTTAGCCATACCTGCTGCTGCATGCTCCATAAGTATCTCTTCGCTAAGTCCGTACATCTCGTAACATCGTTTATCTAAGCTATAGCAGTTTTTAAATACTTTTTGCATCAAGAACTCCTTATACATTATCATTTTATCACAAATTCAAAAACTTTAGATATAATTTTGCCACTTTGTTTACAACTCACTCTTAGTATACTAATCTGAGCCAAACGGCAAAGCTTTAGTGAGAGGAATTGAAAAATTGGCTTTGCCGATTTTCAAAGAGAAATCTATAACAGGAAGGGGGTGAAAGGTATGCCGGGAATTAAACTTACTCCACGTGATTCATTTGATGATGCGTACAGAAAATTTAAAAGACAGTGTGACAGAAACCTCATTGTCACCGAAGCTAGAGCACGTCAATACTATGAGACAAAAACAGAAAAGAGGAAAAAAGAGAAAATTGCAACACGCAAAAAAATCCTTAAAAAACTCTTCATGCTTAGAAGATACGAGTCAAGACTCTAAGCATCGCAAAAGTAGGACATTTGTCCTTCTACTAACTTCCTACCGTAATAGAAAACCTTAAAAAATTCCAAAACTCATAATACCTTATCTAAGATTTTGATAAAATAGCTACCATAATTCTAAAAGGTTTTATAATGATATTTACTGCCCCCATACAAGCAAACAGCATTAAGATCATGCTCCTTGGTTCAGGTGAACTAGGGAAAGAGGTAGCCATTGAGGCTCAACGTCTGGGCATTGAAGTTGTTGCTGTCGATAAGTATAAAAATGCACCTGCGCATTTAGTGGCACACAGATCTTACGTCATTGACATGAAAGACGAAAAGGCACTCCTAGAAGTGATAGAAAAAGAGAAACCTAACTATGTACTGCCTGAAGTGGAAGCCATCTCTATCTCTGCACTTTTTAAAGCAGAAGAAAGAGGCTATCACATTATTCCGAACGCCGAAGCAGTAAACAAAACCATGAACCGTAAAAATATCCGTATATTTGCAGCTGAAAAATTAGGGCTAAAAACGTCTAACTATAAATTTGTGACTACCTTGGAGGGACTAAAAGAAGCAAGTAAACATATTAAATTTCCTTGTGTCATCAAGCCGGTAATGTCTAGTTCAGGACATGGACAGAGCATCGCTAAAACACCAAATGACATAGAAAAGTCATGGCAGATAGCCAAAGAGGCCAGAGGTGATGCAAGTGAACTCATCGTAGAAGAGTTTATCTCTTTTGATTACGAAATTACCCTGCTTACCGTTCGGAATAAGACAGGGACGCTCTTTTGTGAACCCATAGGCCACATACAAAAAGATGGAGATTTCATACTCTCATGGCAACCTATGCCCATGAGCAAAACAGTACTTGAAAAAGCCAAAGAGATCGCCAAAAAAGTGACTGACGGTTTAGGGGGTAGAGGTATCTTTGGCGTGGAGTTCTTCATCAAAGGTGAAGAGGTCTACTTCTCCGAGCTTAGCCCCCGTCCACATGACACAGGTATGGTCACCCTCATCACACAGAGCCAAAGTGAATTTGCACTGCATATAAGAGCCGTGCTGGGACTGCCTCTTGCATACACCACCTATGGAAGCGGCGCTTGCGGCGCATACAAAGCTTCAAACGAAAGCCATAACCCAACGCTTACTGTACCGGATGATGCCTTTAGTACTAACTCCTTTGTAAGAGTCTTTGGAAAGCCAGAGTCTCATGTAGGTCGTCGTATGGCGGTGAGCCTTGTGTTAGATGACGACATAGAGGTTGCAAAAGCTAGAGCCGCAGAGATAGTCTCACAAATCACGGATACCTAAAAATAAGGAGTCATTCATGCAATTCATTGCACGTGTTTTTTTACCGTTTTTACTGCTAGCCTACATAGCTACAGAAACCTACCTCAAACTACAATATTCTTCACTATGTGGAGAGGTAGGATGTAAACTTGCAGGAGAACTTCTAAACTTTGACCCTCTATACTTAAACTACTTTGGGTTAGCAGGGGTGTTTATACTAATGATACTCGGCTACCTCTCTTTAAAAAGCAAATTATATGAATCACTCTTTTTTATAGGACTTTACGGAGCCATTGCATTTGAAGCAACGATACTTAGCTACCAATTTGTAGCAAACCCCCAGCCTTGCATCTTTTGTTTAGGTGTATTCTCCTCTTTACTGCTCATTGCACTTCTGTCGCAGTGGAGACACTTTGCCATTACGCTTGCTACGGTGCTTGCTATCTTTGTAGGGCTTAACACTTTAGCTGTGAGTAAAAACAAAGCCTTTGTTACAAATTCAGGCAACTACCTTATACAGTCAGCCATCTGTCCACACTGTAAAAAAGTTAAAGCCTACCTAGCAGAACATAACATACCTTATACCCCTATCTCTATCCAAGAAGCCAGTGCAAGAAACTTTTTAAAATTTGTAGGAACTACGAGCATCCCTGTACTTGTAATAAAAGAAAAGTATGAGACCGTACTACTTACAGGTGATAAAAAAATCATCGCACATTTTGAGGAGAAGAAAAATGCTGTAGCTCCTGTCCAAACTCAAGAAGAAACTACAAATACCCCTGTTCAAAGTAGTAGTTTGGACTTAGATGCAGGTGGGCTATCTACCGACTTTTTAAGTGCAGGTGCAAGTGATGAAGGCTGTGCCATTACTATTACCCAGACACCTGATTGTACAGAGACTAACACCACACACTAAGGAGAGTTTATGACAATTGTATTACTCGATGCCAAGACACTTGGGGATGATTTAAACCTTAGTGTTTTTGAAACATTTGGAACCTTTATCTCTTACGAGACAACTAGTGATGAACAAACACTTGAACGCATCATAGATGCAGACATTGTCATCACCAACAAGGTGGTCATTTCTAAAAACATGCTCTCTCAAACCAAAAAACTAAAACTCATCTGCATTGCTGCAACTGGCATGAACAACGTTGACCTTGAAGCGGCTGCCTCTCAGGGTATAGAAGTGAAAAATGTAGCAGGGTACTCTACAAAGTCTGTGGCACAACATACCTTTGCTATGGCACTGTATTTACTAGAAAAAATGGCATACTATGACAAAGTAGTCAAAGACAATACTTGGAGTGCTTCAGGACTTTTTACTGATGTCTCTCATCCTTTTTATGAAATATCAGGTAAAAAATGGGGGATAATCGGCATGGGGGCTATAGGCAGTGAGGTTTCCAAAGTAGCCACTGCATTTGGTGCTGAAGTTTCCTACTACTCAACTTCGGGAGAAAACCTGCACCATGCCTACCCACATAAGAGTTTAGAGTTCATCTTGAAAGATTGTGACATCATTTCCATCCATGCCCCACTCAATGACAAAACCTTTGACCTTATCAATGAAAACAATCTTCCCTATCTCAAAGAGGGAGCCATACTCCTAAACCTCGGACGTGGTGGCATAATCAACGAAACCGATCTTTCTTTTGAGCTTGATAGACGTGAGATATATGCAGGGCTTGATGTACTAGAAATCGAACCTATTGCTCCAACAAACAGGCTTCTTCATATTAAACACAAAAATAGACTGCTTATCACCCCGCATATTGCATGGACGAGTATAGAAGCAAGAAAAAAGCTTCTTGATGGCATAGTAAAAAACATAAAAACATTTTTAAAAAACAAAAGAGGGTAAAATGATAGATGTACTGGTTATCGGTGCCGGCGGAGCAGGACTTACTGCTGCATTGACTGCAAAAGATGCAGGGGCTTCTGTACTTGTAGTCGCTAAAGCCTACCCTACCAACGCACAAACCTCTATGGCACAAGGTGGTATGAATGCTGCTCTTTCTAATGCGGGGGACGACACGGTTGACGCTCATATAGCAGATACTATTAAGTCTGCACGAGGACTGTGTGATGAGAGGATGGTAGAAACCATGTGTTCTGATGCACCCCATGCCATTGCTTGGTTAGACAGCATTGGTGTGCCTTTTTCTCGCGTAGAAACAAAAGAATCCGGCATCAAAACAGTCGCCCAACGTCAAATGGGCGGAGCAAGCGCCAAACGTGCCTGCTATGCCCAGGACTACACGGGACTAAAAATACTCCATACCTTGTATGACACCTGCTTAAAACAGGATATAGACTTTTTAGATGAACACTACTTACTCAGTCTTATTGTAGAAGACGAGACCGTTAAAGGTGCTACGTTTCTTGATATACGCACGGGTGAAGTGAGGCAGATAGACGCGAAGTCTGTCATCATTGCTACCGGTGGTTATGCCGGTTTATACCACAACTATACTACCAATATGACAGGAGCCTCAGGCGATGGCATAGCAGCAGTACTTCGTGCAGGTGGTGCGATCTCTGACATGGAGTTTGTACAGTTTCACCCAACCGCTCTT
This sequence comes from Sulfurovum sp., assembly GCA_026989435.1. GTDB lineage: Bacteria > Campylobacterota > Campylobacteria > Campylobacterales > Sulfurovaceae > Sulfurovum. Next base: position 56,153 of record JALSJI010000044.1, on the reverse strand, counting down.
AAAAGCTCTAGCATCCTCATATCTGAGAGTGCCAGAGGTGAAGGGGGTTATTTGGTAAACAACAAAGGTGAGAGGTTTATAGATGAGCTTAAACCTCGTGACGTGGTATCTCGTGCCATTTTTGAACAGTTTAAGCAAGGGTACGAAGTCTTTCTTGATGTACGTCACTTAGGTGAGGAAAAACTCATGGAACTCCTCCCCCAAGAAGTGGCTCTATGCAAGTTACATGAAAATGTAGACCCGGCTACACAACTCATACCCATCAAGCCTGTGGCTCACTACTCTATGGGTGGCATAGATGTTGACCACACTATGGCAGTGGACGGCATAAAAGGCTGTTTTGCCGTAGGTGAATGCTCCAATGCCAAAGTGCATGGAGCCAACCGTCTAGGAGGAAACTCCTTACTGGAAATCACCGCTTTTGGGAAACGTGCAGGAGAGAGTGCTTACAAATATGCCTCTTTAGCTTCAATCAAACCTGCTAGCGATACACAACTACAACAAGATAAAAACTACCTAGAAAACCTCTACAGTAAAACCCCTACAGAAAACTTCTACGACAAACGCGAAGCATTAGGAACACTCTTTTATGAAAAAGTAGGTATCGTCCGAAACAATGCCTCTTTAAATGAAGCCCTAAACTACATCATAGACACACAGGAAAACTTAGGAAACATGGGCATAGCAGACAAGAGAAAAACCAACAACACAAACCTCACAGACTTCTTAGAGTTTGCAAATGCCCTACTGCTTAGCTCCACCATAGTCTCCGCAGCCATCGCCAGAGATGAAAGCCGTGGAGCACACTATAAAGAAGAGTTTGCAGAGCTAGATGATGAAAAGTTTAAAAACCACATAGTCTTCCAGTGGAAGAAGGAGAATGCATGATATTACAAATACTTAGATCAGAGACAAATAGCCTTCAATCATACACGCTAGAAGAGAAAGAGACCACCCTCTTACATGCACTCATGGAGATTAAAAAAACACAAGATCCCACACTCACCTTCACGGCAGGTTGCCGTGCTTCTGTCTGCGGTACCTGTGCAGTTAGAGTCAATGGCAAAGAGCAACTTTCCTGTGCCTATAAAATACAAGACGGCGATATAGTAGAACCACTCAATTACCACCCAATCCTTCGTGACCTAAAAGTAGATAAAAACAGAGCAAAAGAGACACTGGTTAAAAGTACGGCATGGCTCCATAGTGCAAAAGAAGCATGCTCTAGCCCAAAAGATGAAAAACTAACAGAACGCCAAACGGACTGCATACTCTGTAACTCCTGCTACTCTGCTTGTCCCGTATATGTAGTAAACCCTGATTTTTTAGGCCCTTTTTCTCTTACGCGTGCATACCGATATAGTGTAGATAAACGTGAGGAGGATGTAAAAGGAATTATAGATAACGTGCAAACCAATGGTGTGTGGGACTGTACTTTATGTGGAGAGTGCACGCTTGCTTGTCCAAAAGGCATAGATCCAAAAATGGACATTATGATGCTCAGAGGAAAATCCCTCCAATATGGGTATACTGACCCCTCACTTGCTCAACAAAGTTTTGGGGAACCGAATTTTGGATTTGATCCAAACTTTTAAATATCTCTAGGATCTACTATCTTGCCTGCTATAGCAGAGGCTGCCGCCACTGCTGAGTTTGCCAAGTAAATTTCAGAAGTTCTAGCACCCATACGTCCTACGAAGTTTCTATTCGTTGTAGCCACACAACGCTCTCCGTCACCGAGTATCCCCATATACCCGCCAAGACAAGCACCACAAGTAGGATTAGAGACTACTGCTCCTGCCTCAATAAGCGTACTCATTAAGCCCTCATCCTGCGCCTGAAGCAGTATCTTTTGGGTAGCAGGAGTAACTATCATACGTGTATGAGGAGCGACCCTTCTGCCCTTGACAATCTTAGCTGCAATTCTCAAATCCTCTATACGCCCATTTGTGCATGAACCTATCATCACCTGATCGATTTTCAAATCATCTTCTACAGCCTGTTCTATAGGTCTGCCGTTTGACGGTAAATAGGGATAGGCAATCACCGGAGAGAGAGATGCCATGTCGATAGTAATCTCCTGAGCATAAATAGCATCTATATCAGAATAGTATACTTTAGGCTCGCTTCTTAACCCACCATTCATTTCTGCTCTCTCGTCCAAATAGGCTTGAGAAACCTCATCAATAGCAAAAATACCATTTTTCGCCCCCGCTTCTATCGCCATATTGCACATAGAAAACCTATCTGCCATGCCTAAATACCGTATACCCTCTCCCGTGAACTCTATGGCTTTATATAATGCGCCATCCACACCTAAGATACGAATCAGTTCTAAAATAATATCTTTACCGTAAATATGCTCTGCCGGTTTACCTGTAAGTGTCACCTTAATAGATTCGGGTACCTTAAACCAGTTGCCTCCGGTAATAATGGAAAAAGAGATATCCGTACTACCCATACCCGTAGCAAAGGCACCCAGTGCGCCGTGAGTACAAGTATGAGAGTCGGCACCGATAATTACATCACCGGGCACGATAAGCCCCTTTTCAGGGAGCAAAGCATGCTCAATCCCCATATCTTTTTCATCAAAAAAATACTTTAGGTTATGCTTATAAGCAAAATCCCGGCTTATTTTTGCCTGATTGGCCGAGGCGATATCTTTTGCCGGAATATAGTGATCCATCACTATAGCAAAACCGTCTGGATTGGCCAATTTTTCTACACCGCTCTCCTCAAATGCCTTAATGGAAATAGGTGTTGTAATATCGTTCCCTATCGTCATATCAATAGGTACTCTAACGATCTCTCCTGCTCTTACCTCACGCCCCGCGTGTTCCGAAAAAATCTTTTCCGTTATTGTTTGACCCATCATCTTATCCTTAACTATATATTATGTGAATTATAGCGAAATAAAATTATGCTAAAATATCGTAACTATTTACTCCAAAAGAAATCCAAATGAAACGTTACATACTCTACGCTATCACCGAACGTCTTAAAGACTTTACCTTCATCAGCCGTGCAAGGCGTATAGAAGACAATACGATTGAGATTATGTTTGAGAAATACCAAAGTTATTTTTTCAACCTTACTCGCGGTGAGAGTACTATCTACAAAGCACCTCCTAAAAGACCTCTTCAAGGATATCACGCGCCCTTTGATACCCTGCTGTATTCATTGCTCTCAGGTGCTAAACTCCTTTGTGTTACAATGCCCAATGATGACCGCATTTTACGTTTTACGATTGCTCCTAAAAGTAGCTATAAAGATAAAATCATCTATCTGCAGCTAGAATTTACGGGCAGACATACCAATGCGATTTTACTAGATGAGAACGAGGTAGTTATCGAGGCCCTCAGGCACATCGACAACAACAGCTCGTTTCGTGTCATCCGACCCGGGGTTACTCTGCTTGAACTCCCCCCTTTTACACACAAAGAAGAGTCCATTCGCATAGACGATATTGATACATACCTAGAAGAGAGATATAGAGATATTCAGGATAAAAAACTGCTTACGCTTAAACAACAAAAATGCTCTACTGTTGCAAAAAAAATCAAAAAACTAAAAGAGCTTTTAAAGCTACTCCCCAACAAAGAAAAACTAGAGCTTCAAGCATCCGAATATCAAAAAACGGGGCATATTGTCTTAGCGAATCTACACAGGATAAAAGCCTATGATACCCGACTTGAAACCTATGATTTTGAAGGTAACAACATTACCGTACCCATACCCAAGGAGATAAAAACAACCCGCATTCCGGACTACTATTTCAAACTCTCCAAGCGTGCCAAAACAAAGGCAAAAAACATCTACATAGAGGAGGAAAACCTCAAATCAAAAATCCTATTTTATGAAAATATCTACAATGCGCTGCAAGAGGCAAATACCCCGTATGCCCTTGAACTTCTAGTGCCAAAACGCGCCAGATCTCTACGTAAAAAAGAGAAAGTAAAAGAGTGTGAACTCTTTTGGATAGAGGAGTATAAAGTCCTTGTAGGACGCAATGCAAACGAGAACCAAAAACTCCTTTCTCTTGCAAAGGGCAACGATATCTGGATGCATACTAGAGAAATCCCCGGTTCGCATGTCATTATTCGCACAGACAAACAAAACCTTCCCCAAAGCGTACTTGAGACTGCAGCAAAACTCTGTGTAGACTTCTCCACAAAACAAGCGGGAAATTATCTCGTAGACTACACCAAACGAAAATTTGTCAAAATACAAGAAGGTGCACATGTAGAGTATGATAAATACCAAACGCTTTCTGTTCTAAAAGAGGGTGTTGAAATAAGAGTTTAACGCAAAGCGTGCTATAATCTATAGCTCTATGACTTGGCGAGGATATCTTATGTTCAAAAATTTGACTACTTTTCAACAGCGTACCGTGACAGCTTTGGCTTTAATCTCTCTTGTGCTCTTAGTAGGCTTGATAGATAGTTATTTTCTCATATGGCTTTTTTTAGGCGTAATCTCTCTGCTTGCTTTTCATGAAGCGATGCAGCTTTTTAAAATAGTCTCTTTTGTAGCATATCTTTGGTTTGCCTTACTATGGAATATAGCCTACTTTTATCCAAGTACACATCTCTTTTTCTTCATTGCAATTGTTTTAGCATCCTCTTTGGCCTATTTCCAACACATAGAAAAATCTCTTATCCTCCCTTTTCTCTACCCCTTTAGCAGTATGCTGTTTATACTTGTACTCTACGCAGAGTATAGTATCAAAGTGCTGCTGTGGCTCCTTGTTCTTGTCGCCATCACGGATACCGGTGCTTATATTGTCGGAAAAACCATAGGCAAAACAAAATTTTCCGATACAAGCCCAAACAAAACCCTCGAAGGTCTCTTTGGAGGTATTCTCTTAGCAACTTTTTTAGGCACATATATAGGGACGCTTACCGTACCGTTTTGGACTGCGCTACCAGTCACGTTCATCGCCGCAACAGCCTCTGTATTTGGTGATCTGTTTGAATCTTATCTTAAACGCGAAGCAGGGGTAAAAAACTCCGGTAATATCTTGCCGGGACACGGTGGTGTTCTAGATAGGATAGATGGCTATCTCTTTGCTGCACCAATGATGCTTATTACACTGCAGGCCTTGATATAAAAATGCATTCAATGGTTCTGTTGGGCTCTACAGGTTCTATAGGTATCAACACCCTTGCCATTGCGGAACAATACAGTATTGCCGTTGAAGCAATGGTCGCAGGCTCAAATATTGACCTGCTAAACCGGCAAATAGCCAAACATCATCCCAAAGTAATCGTCATTGCCGATGAAGCAGACAGGCACAAAGTCAGTCACCCCGATGTACGCTGTGGGGATGCAGCGATACTCACTCTTATAGAAGAGTCCGAAAGTGAGTTGATCGTCAATGCCCTAGTAGGCTACATAGGGTTGGCACCTACACTTAAAGCCACTAGTTTGGGTAAACGCGTAGCACTTGCCAACAAAGAGTCTTTGGTCGTTGCAGGAGAGTTTATAGATATCTCTCTCATCACCGTCATCGACTCAGAACACTTTGGTCTGTGGTACCTTATTAATGAGCGTCCTATATCTAAACTCTACATTACTGCAAGTGGCGGGGCTTTTAGAGACTGGGAGATAGAGAAAATGAAAGATGCAAAGTTTTCCGATGCACTCAAACACCCCAATTGGTCTATGGGAGATAAAATCACCATAGATTCCGCCACCATGACAAACAAACTTTTTGAACTGCTTGAAGCCAAATGGCTTTTTGATACCTCAAATATCGATGCAGTCATAGAAAAAAAGTCTATCATCCATGCGCTATGTGAATTTAAAGACGGTTCCACCACGGCACACTTTGCAGGGGTGGACATGAAACTGCCTATTGCTTTTGCCCTTCAAGGCGAAGTCACAGAACAGATACTCCCTCCTACAAATTTGCTCGACATTGGACCCTTGGAGTTTTTACCCATAGAAGCGTCACGCTATCCTATTTGGAATATTAAAGAAGATATACTTCATAATCCACACTTAGGCGTGGTTGTCAATGCGGCAAATGAAATAGCTATTGAGAAGTTTCAAAAAGAGCAGTGTCGTTTTTTTGAGATGAGTGAACTGGTTTTGGATGCCTATGATAAATTTGGTAATATCAAAGCCAAAAATATCAATGAAATTATACAAATAGATGCAGAGGTACGTAAATATGTCTCTGATCGCAAGGAGGCTCTATGAAAGTCCTTATTTTACACGGATGGGGAGGCTCGGATGCGCCTCATTGGCAAGCAGAACTAGCCGCAGAGATAGCCAAAAATTACGGAACTGTCTCTTTCCCCCTGCTAGACAACTGTCACTTCCCTTCTAAAAACAGATGGATGAAACAGGTAACACAAATTTTAAAAGACTTTACCCCTGATACGGTCGTGTGCCACTCCCTTGCAAATACCTTATGGATGTGGCTTTGCGAAGAGGGAGTAGCCAAAGAAGTAGAACGACTCTTTATGGTCTCTCCTCCAAGTCTTGATACCAAAGAGAAAACCATCAAAACCTTTTTCCCCGCTCCCTTGCCGCAACACCTCTATGCAAAAGAGAAACATATCATCATCTCAGATAACGACCCTTGGATTCAAGTGAATGAAGCCAAAGCCTTGTCCACACATTTTAAAGCCGGACTTACGATACTAAAACGTGCAGGACATATTAGTACCGAAAGCGGGTATGGCAAATGGGAATGGATAGAAAAGAAAATTAGTGAGAAAAAAAATGATACTTAGCATCGAATCTAGCTGTGACGATAGCTCCGTAGCTATCACCGATATAGCCACAAAAAAACTCATCTATCATAAAAAAATCTCTCAAGAGGCTGAACACGCTTGCTATGGAGGAGTGGTACCTGAACTTGCCTCCCGCCTGCATGCGGTGGCTCTTCCTGCACTACTCAAAGAGCTCACCCCCTACTTTAACAGACTCAAAGCTATAGCCGTAACGAACCAGCCGGGGCTTAGTGTAACGCTCTTAGAGGGAATTGCAATGGCAAAAACCTTGGCTGTGTTGCTCAATATCCCCCTGATTCCCGTGCACCACCTAAAGGGTCATATCTACTCTTTATTTATTGAAAAAACATCCACCTTCCCCCTACTTACACTTCTCATCTCAGGAGGACATACGCAAGTGATACGCGCTGAGCATTTTGAACATATGGAGATACTGGCTACTTCTATAGACGACTCCGTAGGAGAGAGCTTTGACAAATGTGCCAAAATGATGGGGATGGGCTACCCCGGTGGTCCACTTATTGAAAAGCTTGCCCTAAAAGGGGATGAAAACCGTTTTGATTTGCCTATACCACTACGCAATTCTCCGCGTATTGCCTTTTCTCTCTCTGGACTTAAAAATGCTGTACGACTCAAAGTAGAAGCCTGTGGAGGAAGAGAAAGTATGAGCGAGCAAGACAAAGCAGACCTCTGTGCCTCTTTTCAAAAAGCAGTCACGCTGCACCTCTTGCAAAAAAGCAAAAAAATCTTTGCAAAAGAACCCATCAAAGACTTTGCCGTTGTAGGCGGAGCTTCAGCAAACCGGTACATACGAAATGCCTATGAAGTACTCTGTAAAGAGTTTGGAAAAAAACTCCACGTTGCCCCCTTTGAATACTGCTCCGACAATGCAGCGATGATAGGACGTTATGCACTTGATGCTTATGAGAAAAAACAGTTTATAGACCCAAATAAAATCGATATTGTCCGTACAAAAAAACAGCAATCAGGCATGTTGCTTTAACCTCCGTATCTCTATCTTTATTGACTCTGTCTCTTCTTGGTTTCCCGATATAGCCATGCCCTCTTTCCTAAGCCAAATTTAGATAAAATCATTATATTATAAACCCAATAAACGGAGCAATACATGGCAGAATACGGTGCTAGCAATATCAAAGTCCTTAAAGGACTAGAAGCGGTAAGAAAAAGACCGGGAATGTACATTGGAGACACCTCGACCAAAGGGCTCCATCACCTAGTCTATGAGGTCGTAGACAACTCTATAGATGAAGCTATGGCCGGTCATTGCGACACCATCAAAGTTACACTCACCAAAGAGGGATCTGCTATTATTGAAGATAATGGACGCGGTATCCCCGTTGCCGAGCACCCCACGGAAAAGATATCTGCTGCAACCGTTGTTCTTACCGTACTGCATGCAGGCGGAAAATTCGACAAGGATACCTATAAAGTATCCGGTGGACTGCATGGGGTAGGAGTCTCCGTTGTCAATGCTCTCTCTAAAAAGCTCCATCTTACCATTTTTAAAGATAAACAAGTCCATACACAAGAGTTTGAAAAAGGCATCCCCGCTGCACCTTTGTCATCAACGGATAAAACAAATAAACATGGTACCAAAATCGAGTTTTGGCCGGATGATTCTATATTTAAAGACTCTGTAACCTTCCAAAAAGAGATCTTAATGAAGAGATTTAAAGAGCTTTGTTATCTAAATCCTAAAATAACCATCGAGTTCAAAGATGAACGTGACGGCACAAATGAGGTCTATCATTTTGAAGGGGGAATTAAACAGTTTGTAGAAGATATGAACACAAAAGAGCCCATCTCTACTGCACAGTTTTTTCAGGGAAAAGCCGATGATATCGAAATAGATATTGCACTGATGTATTGTGATGCAGATTCTGAAAAATCACTCTCCTTTGTCAACAATATCAAAACAATTGAAGGCGGTACGCATGAGGCAGGTTTTAGAGCAGGACTTACACGATCTATTGCCTCTTATATCTCCAAAAATGCCAATGCCAAAGAGAAACACACCAAAATCACAGGAGACGACTGCAAAGAGGGTCTCATAGCTATTGTCTCCGTACGTGTACCCGAACCGCAATTTGAAGGACAGACAAAAGGCAAACTCGGTTCAAGTTATGTGCGTCCCTTGGTACAAAAATTCTTCTCCGAACAGTTCAATAAGTATCTGGAAGAAAACCCTATAGAGGCCAAAGCCATCATGGCACAGGTTCTTTTAGCCGCACGTGGACGCGACGCTGCAAAACGCGCCAAAGATCTGGTAAAACGCAAGGACTCTATGAGTGTCGGCACGCTCCCCGGTAAACTTGCAGACTGCCAAAGCAAAGACCCTGAAATTTCAGAAATTTATCTGGTTGAGGGAGACTCGGCAGGAGGCTCGGCAAAACAGGGACGTGACAGAGTATTCCAAGCGATTCTACCCCTTAAGGGTAAAATATTAAATGTTGAAAAAGCCCGTTTGGAAAAAATTTTAAAATCTGATGAAATCAAAAATATGATTACTGCACTTGGTTGCGGTATCGGTGACGAATTTAATGAAGAAAAACTACGCTATCATAAAATTATCATTATGACCGATGCCGATGTAGACGGTTCTCATATCCAAACCCTGCTGATGACATTTTTTTATAGATTTTTAAAACCTGTGATAGAAAAAGGTTACCTTTATCTTGCCCAACCCCCTCTTTACCGCTACAAAAAAGGGAAAAATGAAGTCTACCTAAAAGATGAAAAAGCACTTGCCGAGTATCTGATAGAAAACGGTATTACGGAAATTGAGAGCAAGACAATGGGAAAAGCTGATCTTATTGATCTCTTTAAGCTTGTTGCCTACTATCGCATGACACTCAAAGAGATAGAAAAACGTTTTGCCCTACCCGAAGTTTTACGCTATATGATAGAAAACCCCGATATAGTAGGTACAGACAATAAAGCACTTGCAAAAACCATAGAAAAATTTATCACGGAACTGGGATATAATATTTTAAACAAAACCATTAATGATACGGTCATTCACCTTTTTGTACAAACCAATGATGGACTTGAAGAGCTTATCGTAGACGATATACTCTTTACGAATCCACATTACAATGAAGCTATTCATATCCACCAAAAAATACAAGAACATATCACTGAGGAGTTTCAAGATAAAGATCTACTAGAACTCTTTGAGCTAGTAGAGTCATCTGCTAAAAAAGGGGCATATATTCAACGCTATAAAGGGTTAGGAGAGATGAACCCGGAACAACTCTGGGAGACCACAATGACACCGGAAAATAGAAGACTACTGCAGGTGAAAATCGGTGACGATACATCAGCGGCAGACACCTTTGTACTCTTTATGGGCGATGAGGTTGAACCTCGTAGAAACTATATAGAGAGTCACGCAAAAGACGTAAAACATCTGGATGTCTAAATGTTACTCTCAGAATTAAACGAAAGAGAACGCCGTTTTAAGTTGGCTCTTCGTGCCGGCATACCCGTACTGTTACTCACCTTTTTAGTCTTTTATTCGCTCTTTACGCAAGAGGGGAAATTTACTTTCAACCTCATGAATAGCTCTTTAATTGCAGCAATTGTCTTTATTACCATCTATTTTAATTACTTCTTAATTGAAATGAGCGTTAAAGAGAGTATTATCGACAACACGACACAAAGTTTTAATGAAAAAGCCTTTATCGCCAAACTCCACCAATACAAACCAAAAACACTTGTTTTGCTTGTAATTGACAACCTCTATACGATTAATAATACCTACAGTGCAGATAGAGTGGATCACCTTCTCTATACCGTTATACATAGACTCAATAGCACCCTAAACCAGTATGGTATACATAATCCGCTTATAGGCAGGCGTTATGGTGCCGAATTTCTCATTGCCATTACCAAAGAGAACCATGACGTAAAAGAGATTTTTGAAAAATTTATTGAAAACAATCGCATTATCGATGAAATAGAAGTTGATTACATCTTCTCTGCAGCGACCAATACGGGTGAAAATATAGAACAAATCCTAGGACAACTTAAAGATATTCTTAACACGGAGGAAGAGGAGAATAGCAAAAAAACAAATACGGTCAAACCTGCTGAAGAATTGAAAAAAACAGAGCAGAGTATTATTGAAGCACTTAAACAAAAAAAGTTTAAAATGTCGTTCAGGCCTCTTGAAAATACCCAAACACAACAAATTGAGATCTATGAAATAGTTTCTAAATTAATAGGAACGGACACGGAAGAGATTTTACCCAGAGTCTATTTACCTATTATCAATAGACTCGGTATGGGAATAGAGTATGATCTCTCTCTTGTTGAGCATATTATTAAACTACTGCCTCTCATTGACGAGAAAATCTCTTTTACCTTTAATCTCTCTCCCTTTTCATTAAGAAACACATACTTTCAAGAAAAGTTTTTTTCTCTATTGGAAGAACACAATATTCAAGCATCGCGACTTATTATTCAACTCTATGAGAGGAAAACACACCATGACCTCTCCTCATATATCAAAACACTTTCAACATTTCGTACCAAAGGCGTCCGTATCTGTATAGACAACTTTGGTTCATCGAGTGCTTCAATGGAATATATGAAAAACTTCAAATTTGATATGGTACAGTTTGATAAAAGCTACGTAAAAAACCTAAACAATACAACCACACTTACCATACTCTCCTCTTTTATCACTATGTCCAAAGATTTGAATATTCGTACTATCGCTAAATGGGTAGACGAAGAGGAACAAAAAAATGGATTAAGTACCTTAGGAGTCTCATACGTACAAGGATTTGGAATTGGTCACCCAATAAGCGAACAGGCGCTGATTCAAACTTACAATTAAGGAAGAACACTATGAAATACGGAGAACAAGAGATACGGAAATTCGATATCAATGCAGAAGAGAATTTTTGGCCAAACAAACACCCTAAAAACTATACCGTCAATATAGAACTCCCTGAGTTTATGTGTCTCTGTCCACGTTCAGGTTATCCCGATTTTGCCACACTCAAACTAAGTTATATGCCTGATAAAAAAGTCATTGAACTCAAAGCGCTCAAACTCTACATCAATTCATTTATGTATCAATACATCTCACATGAAAATGCTGCCAATGAAATTTATGATACGCTCTATGCCAAACTTACACCAAAATCTATGAAACTTATCGCCGATTTCAATCCTAGAGGCAATGTACATACCGTGATAGAAATAGACAGTTCCAAAATTTAAAATGGAATAAACATATGTCAATATGGCATATATTTAACTCTTTGCCTCAAAATAGAATATCATAGTTCAAATTGGAAAAAAGGATTGCTATGATAGATTTTTGTGAAGTCATGCAGAGAGTAAAAAATATACTCTCAAAGCAAACAAATAAACAAAAAGTATTAGATAAAGAAGTAGCACTGGCATTAAAAATAGACCCCAAAAACTATGCTGTAATTAAAAAACGGAAAAAAATTCCTTATGAGTCGTTAGCCTTCTTTGCAAAACAGAACAAACTCAATATGAACTGGCTACTCTTTGCCCAAAATCCAAAATATTTGACCTAAATAAAATTTATGGTTATAATTAAAGGAAATAAAATCTTATTCAAAGGAAAAAAATGGCAACAAAAGCAGAAAAATTAGCCCTTTACAAAAAAGTAAACAAAGAATTGAATTTAGGTTTATCCGATGAACTCATAGAAAAAGTAACTACCGCATTAGGACCTGTTATCTATAAAACAGACACCGAACTTGTTTCATGCTCGGATAAAAGCGAACTTGATACTGTCAAAAAAAGCTTTTTAGCCGGAAAAATACAGGTTCCTTATAATGATACAAAATATGATGATGCTATCAAAAAAGTTTGTAAAAAAATGGGAAGCTCAAACAAAAACAAGTATAGAGCTCTCTTTTATGCCCTACTTACCGTAGAATTCGGAAAAGAATCTATCTATAGCTAAATACAGTTACGTTATACCTTTATAGACAAAGATATGACGTTGCTTCTCATCATTTATTTTTTATAGATAAAATATTTTTGAATTCTACTTTAAGTTTAGATGAAATAATTTGGACTTAGGTAGGGATTTTTTATACCTTGTTAGGGTATGCTGAAGGAGTGTACCTTAGTACAATACACTTCTTCAAAAGTAAAGTAAAATACTATAAAAGATTAACTATTTCTCTTTTCGATAATCTCTTTTGCCACATTCTGCGGTACCTCTTCATAGTGGTCAAACTCCATCGCATAGGTTGCACGTCCTTGCGTCATAGAACGTAAATCAGTTGAGTAACCAAACATTTCAGAAAGCGGCACAAAGGCATTCACGATTTTGTTACCTGCTCTATCATCCATACCGGATACTTGACCGCGTCTTTTGGCGACATCGCCAATCACGTCGCCCATAAACTCCTCCGGTACCTCTACTTCTACTTTCATCATAGGTTCCAAAATAACAGGATTTGCTTTTTTTGCACCCTCTCTAAATCCCATAGAACCTGCAAGTTTAAATGCCATCTCAGAAGAGTCGACATCATGATAGCTTCCGTCATACAGGGTAACTTTCACGTCTTCCACGGGATATCCTGCCTGAATCCCTCTCTGCATTGCTTCTTGAATACCTTTGTCTACGGGACCGATAAACTCTTTTGGAACAACCCCACCCTTAATTTCATCTACAAATTCATAGCCGCTTCCCGGCTCAAGCGGCTCAATTTTAAGGAACACGTGCCCAAACTGTCCACGACCGCCAGATTGTTTCGCATATTTGTACTCTTGCTCTACCGATGTTCTGATAGTCTCACGGTATGCCACCTGCGGGGCTCCCACTTCTGCTTCAACCTTAAATTCCCTTTTCATCCTATCGACAATAATCTCTAAATGCAACTCACCCATCCCGGAGATAATAGTCTGCCCTGACTCCTCATCCGTGCTTACCCTAAATGAAGGGTCTTCAGCAGCCAGTTTTCCAAGCGCAAGTCCCATTTTTTCTTGATCTGCTTTTGTTTTAGGCTCAACAGCCACAGAAATAACAGGATCCGGAAAATCCATTCTCTCTAAAATCACTTTGTCTTTTTCTGAACAGAGTGTATCTCCTGTAGTTGTATTTTTAAGGCCTACAACCGCACCAATCTCACCTGCATATATCTCTTGTACCTCTTCACGTTTAATAGCGTGCATTTTCATAATACGACCAATACGCTCTTTTTTACCTTTTGTAGAATTAAGCACATAGGAACCTGACTCTAAAGATCCACGATAGACACGTATAAATGTCAATTGACCCACAAACGGATCTGTCATGATTTTAAATGCCAACGATGCAAACTCACCATCATCTGTTGACTCTACTGTAACTTCGGCATTTTCATCATCCATCTTGGTGCCTTTAATAGCAGGAGCTTCAACAGGAGAAGGAAGATAATAGACAATCGCATCAAGCAATGTCTGTACACCTTTATTTTTAAACGCTGTACCCGGAAGCATCGGGACAACTTGCATATTGATACATGCAGATTTAATACCTGCCATAATCTCTTCTGTTGTCAGCTCTTCGCCCTCCATATACTTTTCCATAAGCTCTTCGTTACCGTCTACTTCTGAAATGCCCTCAATAAGCTTTTCGCGATACTCTTCAGCTTGTGCTTTCATCTCATCGCGAATCTCTTGTTCATGGTATGCAGATCCCATCTCTGCATCTTTATCCCATACCACTTCTTTCATTTTTACTAAATCAATCACACCCTCAAAATTCTCTTCTGACCCGATAGGAAGCTGAATAATAAGCGGATTTCCTTTGAGTCGTTCTCTAATCTGTCTCTCTACTTCTAAAAAATCAGCGCCTGTTCTATCCATCTTATTTACAAAAACAAGCGAAGGCACACCGTAACGTGTTCTCTGTCTCCATACTGTCTCAGACTGCGGCTGCACCCCTCCAACTGCACAGAAGACAGATACGGCACCGTCAAGTACTCTCATAGAGCGTTCCACTTCGATGGTAAAATCAACGTGTCCCGGAGTGTCAATAATATTAATCTGTTTACCTAACCACTCACAAGTAGTTGCTGCCGAAGTAATCGTGATTCCTCTCTCTTGCTCTTGCTCCATCCAGTCCATTGTAGCTGCACCGTCATGCACCTCACCGATTTTATGCTCTACCCCTGTATAGAATAGAATTCTCTCTGTAGTTGTTGTTTTTCCTGCATCTATATGTGCCGCAATACCGATATTTCTTACATCTTCAAGTTTATGTGTTCTCGCCATAACGCTATTTCCTTACCATCTATAATGAGCAAATGCTTTGTTTGCTTCTGCCATTTTATATGTATCTTCTTTCTTTTTAAAAGCAGCACCTTTTTCGGTTGCGGCATCCATTAACTCATTGCTTAAACGCTCCATCATTGTTCTTTCGTTTCTTTTTCTGGCAGCATCTACAATCCATCTGATTCCCAAAGACTGTTGTCTTACAGGTCGTACCTCAATCGGGACCTGATAAGTGGCCCCACCTACCCTTCTTGATTTAACTTCCATAACAGGCTTAACGTTTTCCATCGCCTTGTTAAAAATCTCTATTGCCTTTTCACCTGTTTTTGATTCAATTCTTGCCAATGCACTATAAACCACTTTTTGGGCTACGCTCTTTTTACCGTCAAGCATCACTGCATTGATAAATTTCGTTAATACCTTAGAACCATATACCGGATCCGGTAATACCGGTCTAACGGGAGCTTTTCTTCTTCTCATTGTTGTTCCTTCAATTGTTTAATTTACTCAAAAATTTCTAGCAAATTTCTGTCTTTCTCTTCTCAGTCTCTACTGATACTCAATGGTGATTAGCTCTCACTTCTTATATAAAAGTAACTGCTCTCTATTTACTTTTTAGGTCTTTTTGTACCATACTTGGATCTGGCAACGGTTCTTCCCTGGACACCCGCTGTATCCAACGCACCACGTACAATATGATACTTTACCCCCGGTAAATCTTTTACCCTTCCGCCACGTACAAGTACAATCGAGTGCTCCTGAAGGTTATGACCCTCACCGCCAATATATGAGATCACCTCATAGCCTGATGTCAATCTTACTTTTGCAACTTTTCTCAATGCAGAGTTCGGTTTTTTAGGTGTTGTTGTATACACCCTCGTACAGACACCTCTTCTTTGAGGGCAGCTTTCAAGTGCAGGAGATTTTGATTTTTTCACCTGCTTTTTTCGTTCTTTACGAATCAATTGGTTGATGGTAGGCAAACTATTTCCTTTCTTAATATATTGGTTTGAATTGATATCATTTTTTAAATCCTGATTCTTACACCATATTATTGCACATTAAAGATTTTTATCCAATTTTATGCAATAGAGATTTTTGGAGGCATATTATATCGAAAAGTCCTTTACTTTTTCTTTCATCATCAAAAGCAAAAAACCTAGAAAACCACAAACTACCCCTACCTAAATAGGAGCAGTAAGACAGCTATTGAGGTTCATGGGACGTTTCAAAGACGATATCGTCATTGTCTATCATCCCTGTTCCTACCGGTATAAGACGGCCGATTACAACATTCTCCTTAAGATCTTCAAGTGTATCTACCATACCTGAAATAGAGGCTGACGTCAATACTTTTGTCGTATCCTGGAAAGATGCTGCCGATATAATAGAGTCGGCACCGACTGCTGAACGTGTAATACCGACAAGCATCGGCTCTGCAATTGCAGGTTCACCCCCCAATTTCAAAACAGTCTCATTCTCCTCTTGAAATTTACGACGAGAGACAATATCCCCTACAAGGAATTTAGAATCTCCGGACTCAATCACCTTTACCTGCCTCATCATTTGCGATGTCACGATTTCAATATGTTTGTCGGAGATATTCACCCCTTGACGACGATAAACCATCTGAACTTCAGAAACAATATATTCATAAAGAGCTTTTTCTCCAAGTGCCGCTAGTATATCATGACTCGAAATCGTTCCGTCTGTCAGCTTCTCACCGGCATGAACATACTCGCCTGCATGCACAAGCGTGACTTTATTTTTATCTACAAACTGCTCTGTCGTCTGCCCATTGTTACCTGTGATAATAAGTCTCTCTTTACCTCTTAATGGCTTTCCAAAACTCACAACTCCGTCAATCTGCGCAATAAGAGCAATATCTTTTGGACGTCTTGCCTCAAAAAGTTCAGAAACCCGCGGAAGACCCCCTGTAATATCTTGTGATTTAATAGCTGCTTTTGGTTTTTTAGCTAATATATCAGCCCTGTTTACACTATCGCCGTCATTCACAAAAAGACTTGTCTTAGGGTCAAGCTGATAGCGCACAAGTTCCCCGCCTTCAGTGACAAGAATAATGGCAGGTTTATACGTAGCCGGAATATACTCGTTAAGCTCTAGCCTCGTGTCCCCTGTCACTTCGTCAAACTGTTCTACTACCGTTACACCAGGAATAATATCCTCAAATTTCAATGTACCTTTCTCTTCTGCTATAATAGGTTCAGAGTAGGGATCCCACTCGGCAATTACTACATGAGTTGCCGTCTCTGGCGCAGACAAAACATCGCCGCGCATAACCGTTGCATTGTTGTCTACCTTTACGATAGAGCCTCTTGAGATATAATGTCTTGCTGCTTCTCTGTTATTCTCATCAACCACAACCGCAAACAGACCTTTCTCCTCTACTTTCATTCCTGCCTTAATTCCTTCATGTGCCTCAAGATAATCACCTTTTAGCAAGAAGAATTTCACAGCCCCTTTAGATTCAGAGACCACTTCCTGTGTGACAGGTGCACCGTCTTCCACCTTCAGCTCGGAAGCAAAAGGTACACGTGACGGTACAGGCCAAGCCTCCTTGATCACCTCAACAATAGAGTCACCCTCTTCTACACTCTCCCCGTCTATTAACGGTAAAAAGAATTTTCCTTCAACTTTTCCGGCAACCCCAGCAAGTTCATTTGATTTTGCAACATCAGACTTTCTAAGATTATATTTAATCTCATCTTTATTATTTGAAGAGAGTACAGAGATCACAATTTCATCATGTGATACCACAATAGAAACAGTACCTGAAGTCACTGCTTTAATTTTAGGCTCTACCAAAAGCACACCTGCATTTCTTCTATTTGCTACAATCAATCTGCCCTCTGTATTTCTATACACGTTTAAATTGTAATATCGGATAAAGCCCTCTTTGCTTGCAACGACTGAACGCTCTTCTTTTCCTGCTGTAGCTGTACCTCCCGTATGAAACGTACGAAGCGTAAGCTGCGTTCCCGGCTCACCGATAGACTGTGCGGCAATGACACCAACGGCTTCACCGCGTTTAACAATCTTATTGTCTGCCATATTAAGTCCATAACATTTCGCACAGATACCCTTAGGTGCTTTACATGCCGAAGGTGCTCTGATAACAACCAAACGTACACCGGCTTCCTGAACGCGTATTGCAGTCTCCTCATCTATCATTGTCCCCTCACTGACAAGTACTTCGGAAGTGATAGGATCAATAATATCTTCTGCCAGCACACGACCGTAAATTCTATCTGACAATGGCTCGATCATCTCATTACCCACAACAATATCAGACACCTCTACCCCTTCATGCGTACCGCAATCTGCCATAGAAATTTTTACATTTTGTGCAACATCGATAAGTTTTCGCGTCAAATATCCTGCATTGGCCGTTTTCAGTGCGGTATCCGCAAGACCTTTTCTCGCCCCGTGCGTTGAAATAAAATACTCAAGTACATTCAAGCCTTCACGGAAATTTGAGGTAATAGGTGTTTCAATAATTGAACCGTCCGATTTCGCCATAAGCCCCCTCATGCCAGAAAGTTGGCGTATTTGAGCTGCAGAACCCCGGGCGCCTGAGTCTGCCATCATATGTACAGAGTTAAATCCCTCTTTATCTGCCCTGATCAAGTTCATAAGACCCTCTGCAATGCTATTGTTTGCATCAGTCCATATATCGATAATCTTGTTATATCGCTCTTGATCCGTCAAAAGCCCTGCACCAAACTGTCTTTGTATCTCTTTTACCTCTTCTTTGGCTTTAAGTACACTCGATACCTTTTCTTCGGGAATAATAATATCGTCAATAGAGATAGAAACACCTACTTTTGTTGCATATCTAAATCCCATATCTTTTAAATCATCCAAAAAAGAGGCCGCTTGTCCAACACCGCCGATTTTATAGATATAATCAACCAATGCTCCGATATCTTTCTTCTTTAAGACTTTATTCCAGTATTTTTCCGGTACATACTCGGGAATAATAGACTTTAAAATAAGCCTTCCCGCCGTAGATTTAATAATCTTTCCGCTGACAACTGTTCGAATACGTGCATTCAGATCAAGAGCATTTTGATTAAATGCAATTTCAACCTCTTCGACATTGGCAAAGAGTTTATTCTCGCCCTTGACGTCATTCTTCTCCAATGTAAGATAATAGAGCCCTAAAATCATATCCTGTGAAGGAACGGCAATCGCCTTACCGGAAGCCGGAAGCAGAATATTCATTGATGCAAGCATCAGCACTTTGGCTTCTGCTATTGCCTCATCCGAAAGTGGAACATGTACAGCCATTTGGTCACCGTCAAAATCGGCATTAAAAGCTGAACATACTAAGGGGTGCAGTTGTATCGCTTTACCTTCAATCAGCCTTGGATGAAATGCCTGAATAGAAAGTTTATGCAGTGTCGGCGCACGGTTGAGTAAAACAGGATAGTTCTCAACGACCTCTTCCAAACACTCCCATACTTCATTCTCCTTTTTTTCTATCATTTTTTTAGCTTGCTTTAATGTTGTTGCATAGCCTTTCTCTTCCAGTTTTGCCATCAAATGCGGTTTAAAGAGTTCAATCGCCATTTTTTTAGGCAATCCGCATTGATCCATACGTAAATCCGGACCGACCACAATTACGGAACGCCCGGAAAAATCTACACGTTTTCCAAGAAGATTCTGTCTAAAACGACCTTGTTTACCCTTAATAACCTCAGAGAGTGACTTAAGCGGTCTTTTATTCGCACCTTTGACGGCATTGCCTCGTCTTCCATTGTCAAAAAGCGCATCAACCGCCTCTTGTAACATCCGTTTTTCATTACGTACAATAATCTCGGGTGCATCAAGCTCCACAAGTCTTTTTAGACGTTGATTACGGTTAATAACACGTCTATAGAGATCGTTGACGTCAGAGACTGCAAATTTTCCGCCATCTAAACTTACAAGAGGTCTTAAATCAGGCGGCAACACCGGTAATTGCGTAAGCATCATCCACTCTGGACGATTACCGGAGTGAAGAAACGCTTCAATCACTTTAAGTCTCTTGATAATTGTCTTTCTTTTTGCTTCCGATTTTGTAGAGGCAATCTCCTCTTTAAGCTGCGAAAACATCTCAACGAGATCAAGCTCGGCCAACAATTCCTGTACGATCTCTCCACCCATTCTCGCATCAAGTCCCATCTCGCCAAAACGTTGTACAATCTGCTGATACTGCTCTTCATTGAGTACATCATATTTCATCAACGGCGTTAACCCTTCATTGTCATAAGATGCCTCACCGGGATTTTTGACAATATATGCCTCATAATAGAGTACTCGTTCAAGATCTTTCATCTTCACACCAAGTAGTGTTCCAATACGTGAAGGTAGTGATGAAACATACCAGATATGTGCAACAGGCACAATCAAATCAATATGCCCCATTCTCGTTCTTCTTACTTTTGATGAAGTAACTTCCACACCGCACTTCTCGCAAACCACACCTTTATACCGCATCTTTTTATATTTTCCACAAAGACATTCATAGTCTCTTATCGGACCAAAAATTTTGGCACAAAAAAGTCCGTCTCGTTCCGGTTTGAGAGTTCTGTAGTTAATGGTTTCCGGTTTCTTTACTTCACCATAAGACCAAGAAATGACTTTTTCGGGACTCGCAACACCTAACTTCAGGGCTGCAATATCTTTTGGCCTCTCTTCACTATTTAAATCTATTGGTATTACATTCTCTATGGTCCTACTCATCTTCACCCTCCGCTTCTTTCTTATTCTCAAACAAATCTACATCCAAACCAAGTGCTTGCAACTCTTTTGTTAATACAAACATCGTCTCGGGTACACCGGACTCCGGTACGGATTCTCCTTTTGTAATAGCCCTGTATGCTCTTGCTCTACCTTCAACATCATCTGATTTAATAGTAAGCATCTCTTTAAGTATATGCGATGCACCATACGCTTCAAGTGCCCAAACTTCCATCTCTCCAAATCTCTGTCCGCCAAAGAGTGCTTTTCCCCCAACCGGCTGCTGTGTGACTAATGAATAAGGACCTGTAGAACGGGCATGTACTTTTTCATCTACCAAATGATGAAGTTTTAGCATATACATATATCCCACGTTGACACGCTCTATCATTTTTTCACCAGTTTTACCATCGTAAAGATTCATCTTTCCGTCTAAATCGATTTTTGCCAACTCAAATAGCTTGTCAAACTCTACTTGGTTTGTACCTTCAAACACAGGCGTGGCAAATTTTACGCCTCTAGCCCAGTCTCTTCCGTAAGCAATTAACTCTTCATCGGACATTTTCCCAAGAAGGTCTTTAGCATTCATGAGCTTTGCCACATCTGCTATTTCAATCATTTTTGCTCTAAGCTCTTTAATAAAATCCTCTTGTTTTGTATCAAATATCTCTTGTATCTGTTCCCCAAGCTTTTTCCCTGCAAGTCCAAGATGAATCTCAAGAATTTGACCAATATTCATACGAGACGGTACCCCCAATGGGTTCAATATAATTTCAACTGCTCTTCCGTCTTCCATATAGGGCATATCAATCTCAGGCACAATATTAGAGACGATACCTTTATTTCCGTGACGTCCTGCCATCTTGTCCCCAACTTTGAGCTTACGTTTGGTTGCAATATAGATTTTCACAAGTTTTGTCACACCAGAAGGCAAAATATCATCTTTTTCCAAGATTGTTAATTTCTCTTCATGCTTATTCTTAAGTCGCTTCTTCTGCTTTAAAAAATAGTTCTTCAGCGACTCATATTCATGCTGAATCTCTTCAGAATAAGACTGGACCACGCCACGCAGTGCAAACCTATTCACCTCTTTTATCACATCTTCTGGAATCTTATTACCTGCTTTAAATACCTCATCGCCGATGTTTGCATCTCTCTCCAACACCTGTTTAGAGAGATAATGTGCAATTCTCAAGTTCTCTTCTCTGTCAATCATCAAAAGCTGATCATGATGGTCTCCGTCTAAAATAGCTTTTTCTTGCTCATAAGCCTCTATTGCACGTCTATCTTTCTCGTAACCTTTTTTGGTAAATACTTTAATATCAACAACCACTCCCTCCATAGAAGCAGGACAGTAGAGCGATTTATTTACGACATGTCCTGCTTTTTCGCCGAAGATAGCACGCAAGAGTCTCTCTTCGGGTGTTGGCTTTATCTCCCCTTTTGGTGAAACTTTACCTACCAAAATCATTCCCGGCTTAACATAGGTACCAATCTCAACAATACCGGATTCATCAAGATGCAAAAGTTCATCCTCGCGAATATTGGGAATATCCCGGGTAATCTCTTCTGTTCCGTGTTTTAGCTCTCTAGCCTCTACCTCTTTTTCATAGGTATGCACTGAAGTAAACGTATCTTCACGTATCACCTTTTCAGAGACGATAATCGCATCTTCATAGTTATAACCGTACCAAGGCATAAATGCAACCATAATATTTTTACCGATAGCAAGCTCGCCTTGATCCATATTTGCACCGTCGGCAATTACTTGGCCTTTTTCTACCTTGTCATGCAACTTCACAATAGGGATCTGTGAAAAGGTCGTATTTTGGTTCGTACGCATATTTTTTTCCATAGGATAATGGTCTATAAAAACCCCCGATTCATCCTCTCCCATGATATAGATGTTTTTAGCATCTACTTTCTCTACGGTACCTGCTCTTTTTGCTTTAACTGCTTCCCATGCATCACGAGAAACAATAGCCTCCATACCCGTACCCACAATAGGAGCCTCTGTTTTTAATAACGGTACTGCCTGTCGCTGCATGTTTGAACCCATAAGTGCACGGTTTGCATCATCATGCTCCAAAAACGGAATGAGTGCCGCTGCCGAACCGGAGATCATTAAAGGAGAGACATCAATCAAATCAACCCGGCTTGCTTCGTTTAATTCGATATTTCCGTTAAGCCTTGTCTCAATAAGGTCTTCTGCTATCCGACCATCCTCTGTTAAAACAGTTGATGCAGGAGCAATACACTTGTCCTCCTCCTGTGTTGCGGTAATATAGATAATTTCATCCGTAACCTGACAATCTTTCACTACTTTATACGGTGCTTCTATAAACCCATGTTCATTCACTTTAGAGTAAGTCGCCAAAGTATTGATAAGCCCGATATTTTGTCCCTCAGGTGTCTCTATAGGACAGATACGTCCATAATGCGTAGGGTGTACATCTCTTACCTCAAAACCGGCTCTCTCTTTAACCAAGCCTCCCTCACCAAGTGCAGAAAGGCGTCTTTTATGCGTAATCTCAGATAGAGGGTTAGTCTGATCCATAAACTGTGAAAGCTGTCCTGAAGAGAAAAACTCCAAAATCGTATTTGTAATCATTTTCGAATTTAACAAATCATGAGGCATAAGTTCATCTATCGAACCCGATATAGTCGTCATTTTATCACGAATTGCTTTTTGCATCTTTATAAGACCGCTATGCAACTCATTGCCAAGAAGTTCACCGATAGCTCTAATTCTCCTATTGCCCAAATGATCTCTGTCATCTATATGACCGTGTCCATTTTTCACTTTAATCAAATATTTAACAGTATTGATAAGATCTTCAGAAGTAAGTACGGTCACATACTCCGGTATATCAAGTCCTAGTTTGTGATTCATTTTCATCCGGCCCACTTGTGTCAAATCATATCTTTCAGGATCAAAGAAAAGTTGTTTCAAAAATGCTTTTGCCGCGTCGGGAGTAACAGGTTCTCCGGGTCTCATCACCTTGTAAATGCGTATAGCCGAAAGTATATTTTCGTCCTCTATCTCTTCAGTCTGCTTCAAAAGTCTTAAGCTTTCATTATCCGCAAGAAAAGAGTTAATAATCGATCTATCGGCACCTTCTGCTAAATCATTGATAATTTCAATACTTTCAACACCGTCTTCAAGCATCTTTTTTAGTTTTGACTCATCCAAAGAAGAAAATACGTCATAAAGCACTTCACCGCTCTCTTGATCTATCACAGGTGCGGCTAAATATCGCTCCATCAACACTTCAAGGGGATACTCCACCCATTCAAGACCTTCATCAAGAAGTTTTTTGGCTTTTTTCTTGGTAAGTCTTTTCCCGGCATTAACTACCGTGTTACCATCGATATCTCTCACGTCATGCTCGACCCTACCGATAAAATCATCAGCATCAAACTTAACAAGAAATCTATTATCCTTAAATACAATTTTCTTAGTTGTATAAAATAATTTGATAATATCCTCTTTAGAATAGTCCAATGCCCTAAATAGAATAGTTACCGGTATTTTTCTTCTCTTATTAATACGTGCATATAGAATCTCTTTTGCGTCATACTCAAAATAGAGCCATGAACCACGATCGGGAATTATCTGAGCCGAATAGAGCAAAGAGGATCCGGCTGTTGTTCCTTCTGTCTCTTTAAAAATTACCCCGGGAGATCTATGTAATTGATTGACGATAACCCGCTCAACACCATTGACAATAAATGACGTTCTATCTGTCATCAAAGGGATATCACGTACAAAAACTGCCTGTTCCTTAATCTCTTTTGAGTCTAATTTTTCACCGGTCTTCTCATCCCTGTTCCAAATAGTCAAAGCAATATTCATTTTAAGTGATACTGAATAGGTTAATCCTCTCTCCATACACTCTCGCACAGTGTATTTTGGTTTAATAATTTCAGAGTTCTTATAACTTAGTGTAATTCTATTTTGCTGATCATGGATAGGGAAAGCGGATCTAAATACTCTCTCAAGCGTAGAATTTCTTCTATCTTTCTCCCCCATCATTAAAAAGTTTTCGTAAGATTTTTGTTGAAGTTGAAGTAAGTTTGGAATCTCAATTTCTCTTGGAGTTTTAGAAAAGTCGACACGAAGTCTATTACCAGAATACAAAGAATTAAGCATGTTTGTCCTTATGGTGATTATGAATAAATAAATGGTTTGCTACTAATATCGCTTGATACACAAAGAAACTATTGATGGAGGGTATGAGAATGTCTCCAAATAGCTTTTAACTATATCAAAGCTTGAGACCAAATCAGACGATTTAATCTCAAATAACCTAAATACTATTTCAGTTCACACTTGGCACCGGCTTCTTCTATCTGCTTTTTCATCTCTTCTCCTTCTTCTTTTGAGACACCCTCTTTAAGTACAGATGGTGTCTCTTCAACAGCAGCTTTTGCCTCTTTGAGTCCTAATCCCGTAATAGCTCTTACCACTTTAATCGCATTAATTTTTTTCTCACCCGGATCTGTAAGAACAACATTGAATTCAGTTTGTTCTTCCTCTGCAGCAGCTCCGCCTGTAGCAGCTCCGCCTGCAGCTACTACAGTCGCCTGAGCAGATACACCAAATTTTTCTTCAAACTCTTTTACTAGCTCAGAAAGCTCTAATACCGACATGTTTGAAATAAACTCTAATACATCTTCTTTAGTTATTGCCATCATATCTTCCTTAAAATCATAATTTTTAAATATCTTTCATCTCTTCAAGAGAGTTTCATCTCTCCACCTCTATCGAGTCAACTGTAACAATAAATTACGCCCCGACTAGTTCTCTTCTTCTTTTTTTCTTGCAAGTGCCTGCATACCGATAGTAAAATTTTGCACCGGCGCATTCCAGACATTAAGAAGCATCCCGATAAGCTCATCTCTAGTAGGTAGTTTAGCCATTGCCATAATGGTATCCATACTAGCGACTTTACCTTCAATGAGACCTGTCTTAATCACAAAACTGTTTTTAAATTGCGTAGCTGCTTTATCTGCAATTTTACAAGGTAAAACTTGCGTTTTACCCCAGATAACAAGGTTGGTATCTTTAAGTTCAATATCTTCACATCCGGCATTTTTCAATGCAATACGTGCCAGTCTGTTTTTAATCACTTTGACCTTGGTATCTTCATCTTTTGCAAGATTTCTTACAACTTCAAGATTTTCAACCGTCATGCCCTTGTAATCACAGACAATAATGGCACCAGCATCTTTAAATGCCGCTGTCATCTCTGAAACCAACTCTTCTTTTCTAGTTCTGGTCATCTTTTCTCCTTCCGATTTCCAAAAGGGTATAGGAGTAAATACACAATTCCTACATGCCTACTCTTCAAGTAGACGGATTAAGCTTTCGCCCCTTTTGTCTTAAATCTAAGATATGAACCAAAATGGTTCTGTTGAGAAGTAAAATTACCCTCAAACAAACATTAAATTTAATGTTTGTTTGAAAATAAAGCAAGAGAGCAGAGTCTCTTTCTCTTATTTTATCTCCAACAACTCAGCTGTATCAAGTCTTATTGCGGGACTCATGGTAAGAGAAATAGCCCCATTTGTAATATATCTGCCTTTTGCAGATGCCGGCTTCACCCTATTAATCATCTCTATAAATGTAATAAAATTCTCTTTAATCGCCTCTTCAGAAAAAGAGATCTTACCTATACCTGCATGGATATTACCCTTT
The DNA here is from genome assembly GCA_026989435.1 of Sulfurovum sp. Lineage (GTDB taxonomy): Bacteria > Campylobacterota > Campylobacteria > Campylobacterales > Sulfurovaceae > Sulfurovum. Next base: position 29,687 of record JALSJI010000044.1, on the reverse strand, counting down.
TTATCTACCTTGAAATTTACCTGACCGCCTTTTGCATTTTTGACAGCTTTAGCAATATCCATTGTCACCGTTCCCGTTTTAGGATTTGGCATCAGACCTTTTGGACCCAGAATTCTGGCTACCTTTCCTAATATACCCATCATATCAGGCGTTGAAATTACAATATCAAAATCAATTTTTCCGGACTGAATCTCTTCAATTAAATCCTCGGCACCAACAATATCTGCCCCTGCTTCCTTTGCTTCGTCAGCTTTTGCATCTTTTGCAAATACGGCTACACGTACCTTCTTTCCTGTACCATTGGGAAGAACAACCGAACCTCTTACCATCTGATCTGCATGTCTTGGATCGACGTTTAAGTGAAGTGCCACCTCCACAGTCTCATCAAACTTCGCCGATTTAAGATTTTTAAGCGTTTTCATTGCCTCATCGACACTATACTCTTTATTCACGTCTATTAGCTTGAGTAGTGCTTCTCTTCTTTTACTTGGTTTCTTTGCCATTTTATTCTCCGCTTTTATGCTCCCACATTTTTTACATCATGTGGTTAAAGATTTTTTCTCTGTTTAAACTATGCTAGTCTACTATTTCGACACCCATGCTTCTGCATGTTCCGGCAATAATTTTTGCCGCCATCTCTTTATCATTGGTATTCATATCCACAATTTTTCTCTCAATGATTTCATCAAGCTTTGCTTTTGTAATTGTACCGACTTTATTAGTAAGAGGGTTGTCCGTACCCTTTTTAAGACCTGCTGCTTTTAATATAAGTTCGGATGCAGGCGGTTGCTTAATCTCCATTGTAAAACTTTTATCAACATATACGGTAACGATAACAGGTACTTTAAAACCCATCATCTCTTTTGTTTTTTCGTTGAATGCTTTACAAAATTCCATAATATTCACACCACGCTGCCCTAAAGCAGGACCAACCGGAGGCGATGGATTCGCTTGACCGGCAGGAATCATCATTTTAAACTTTTCAGCTATTTTTTTTGCCATCTATTTTCCTTATGTATAATTTAAACTATTTTCAGATTAAATAATTTTTTCTACTTGCGTATAGAGTATCTCTACCGGTGTATTTCTTCCAAAAATTGAAACATTTAACTTTAATTTACCATGATCAAGATCATACTCTTCCACCATGCCTGTAAAATTGGAAAAAGGACCGTCTATAATACGCACCATCTCTCCTGTCTCAAAATCGACTTTTGGACGAGGAGCGGCTTTATTCTCCATTTTGTCCAAAATATTTTTGATATCTGCCTCTGTTAGGGCAGTAGGCGTCTTTTGTTCACCGATAAATCTAGATACTCTTGGCAAAGACTGTATTTTATGCCAAAGATCCGTATCCAGATCTATATGTGCGAAAGCATACCCCGAATACAATGTCCGTTCTGTAATCTTTTTTTCACCGTTTTTTACCTCTATAACCTCTTCGGTCGGGACCACAACACGTTCAAGTTTTTCTTCGATACCATGATCTTTCACTAGTTGTTCAATCGCTCTTTTTACAGATTGTTCAGAGCCTGAATATGTTTGTATTGCATACCATTGGAAAGCCATTGTTTATCCTATAAAACTGATGATACGATGGATGACATCAAAAGGTCAACCAGTGCTAAAAATATTGATATGACAGTTACCACCAAAATAACTGCTAAAAATGCCTGTCTTACTTGTAATTTTGTTGGAAATATTACTTTATGAAGCTCGCTACGAGCATTCGTAATAAATGTTGAAATTTTTTCCATTGTGTTACCTTAGTTTTATGGCAGGCCAAGAGGGACTCGAACCCACGGCACCTGGTTTTGGAGACCAGTGCTCTACCAACTGAGCTATTGGCCTACAATAATATCCAAAATTTTAGATATTACATATTAATCATTACAGTTTCATCTCTTTATGTACGGTATGACACTTACACCATTTACAATACTTTTTAAGAGCAAGTTTCTCTGTAGTCGTTTTTTTATTTTTGGTAGTGTGGTAATTGCGTCTTGTACACTTTTCACATCCCAAGTGAATAGATTCTCTCATACTTGTCTCCTCTATCAAACATAAAGCTTACGCTTTACTCATTAAGGCTATATCATGAGCCGGATATAGAACCTGACTCCGTCTTGATATAGCTTCGTCCTGTTTCTCTTAAAATATATCTAGTTAAAACACGACTTAGGCAATAATTTTAGTAACCACACCGGCACCGACTGTTCTACCACCTTCGCGAATAGCAAACTTTGTTCCCTGATCCAATGCAACCGGTGCAATAAGTTCAACATTTACCTTAACATTGTCACCCGGCATAACCATCTCTGTACCTTCTAAAAGCTCTACTGAACCTGTCACATCTGTTGTACGTACATAAAACTGTGGTCTGTAGTTATTAAAGAATGGAGTATGTCTTCCGCCCTCCTCTTTTGTCAATACATAAATCTCTGCCTCAAATTTAGTGTGTGGCGTAATTGAACCCGGCTTACAAAGAACCATGCCTCTTTGTACCGCCTCTTTTTCAATACCGCGGATAAGTACACCGCAATTGTCACCGGCAATACCGCAATCCATCTCTTTTCGGAACATCTCAACGCCGGTAACCGTTGTCTTTTGCGTATCTTTAAGACCAACGATTTCAACTTCATCACCGACACATACTTGTCCCTGATCTACTTTTCCTGTTACAACCGTACCGCGACCTTGAATTGTAAAAATATCTTCAATCGCCATAAGGAAATCTTTATCGGTTTCTCTTTGCGGTTCCGGGATATAGGCATCTACCTCATCCATAAGTTTATAGATTTTCTCTGACCACTCACCCGCTGTTCCGCTTTTTGCCTCTTCAAGTGCTTTGAACGCAGAACCTGCTACAATCGGTGTATCGTCGCCCGGGAAGTCATACTCTGAAAGCAATTCGCGTACTTCCATCTCTACTAGCTCTAACATCTCTTCTTTATCTTCGGCATCAAGCTGATCTTCTTTGTTTAGGAAAACAACGATATATGGTACACCAACCTGCTTAGAAAGGAGAATATGCTCTCTAGTTTGTGCCATCGGTCCATCTGTCGAAGCAATGACAAGAATAGCACCGTCCATCTGTGCAGCACCGGTAATCATATTTTTAACATAATCTGCGTGACCCGGACAATCAACGTGTGCATAGTGTCTAGTATCTGTTTCATATTCTACGTGAGAAGTTGCAATTGTAATACCTCTTTCTCTCTCTTCCGGCGCATTATCAATTTGATCATAATCCATAGTTGCCTGACCATTTTTTAGACCAAGACACATTGTAATTGCGGCTGTCAATGTTGTTTTCCCGTGGTCAACGTGACCGATCGTACCTATATTAACGTGCGGTTTCGTACGTTCAAATTTTTCTTTAGCCATGCTTTTCTCCTAGCGTAATTAATGTTGTATTAAAGGCAGTATTATACCCAAAGCTACTTAATCTTATTTTAACCTATATGGACAGGAGTATAGTAGGCCTACTACACGCTTGTCCATACTTGGTTTGCTCTCTCTGGAGCCCATAGTGAGACTTGAACTCACGACCTCTTCCTTACCAAGGAAGTGCTCTACCCCTGAGCCATATGGGCAAATTTATCAATAAAATTGCAGTGCTCTCAATCTTGGCATTTGCATATAAATATATGATTATGAGTATTTAATAGTGATGAGAATGTCAAAGTATATAATGATCGTGTATTCACATCAGCTTCCAGATTAATCATTTGGAGCGGGCGAAGGGATTCGAACCCTCGACAGCCTGCTTGGAAGGCAGGAACTCTAGCCACTGAGCTACGCCCGCATCATAAAACTAAATCATGGTGGTGGGTGAAGGATTCGAACCTTCGAAGACGTAGTCAGCGGATTTACAGTCCGCCCTCGTTGGCCACTTGAGTAACCCACCCAATAGTCTAAAATGCTTTCATGATATAATCTCTTTATTCAAGATACTCTATATCGTTTTTTCCGGTCAAACACTGATAAAATTTATGGAGCTGGTGAAGGGACTCGAACCCCCGACCTGCTGATTACAAATCAGCTGCTCTAGCCAGCTGAGCTACACCAGCACCATCATTCAAAGCAATTTACTTAAAATGGAGGGAATTATAGACAAAATGCTTAATATTGTCAAGCTTTTCTATAAAAATAATTAAATTTTTAAAAATAAATGCTCGCCGCATCCCATTTCAATTTGCGTTTATCTTGACTAGGTATGATTCAAAATAAAATACCTAATTGGCAAAAGGCTAAAAATGCTAAATAAACAACACACCGTGCACCCATCCGAAAAGATCCAAAATAATACACATATTATTTTATTTGATCTTGACGGTACGCTAATTGACTCGAAAGAAGCCATTTTGGAGAGTTTTGCAAAAGCCTATGAAGCATTTGACAATAAGATACCGGATGCTAAAAATATCATAACATTGATAGGCTCGCCTCTGGAGGTAATGTTTGAAAAACTAGGTGTTAATACCTCTCAAATAGCTGCATATGTTCATGCATATAAAGCACACTATAAAACCGTATATACACAAAAAACGACACTGCTTCCCCGTGTAGAAGAAGCACTTGTTTTAGCACAAAAATATGGGCGCCTCGGTATTGTCACAACAAAAACAAGTGCCTATTCGCGTACACTTCTTGAACACTTTGACATCATGAAATATTTTGACATACTCATAGGCAGAGAAGATGTCACCAAACCCAAACCGGATCCTGAACCGCTAAAACGTGCAATGCATGCACTGGGATACGAACATACAAAGGCAGGTTATATGATTGGCGATACGGCTATAGATATGATAGCGGCACAAAAAGCAAACATTACGGGTATAGGTGTGCTTTGCGGCTATGGAGAAAAAGAGGAGCTTGAAGCATATACTGATATAGTCGTTAAAAATGCCTATCGTGCAGCACAATTCATAGAAAAGGTACAAACATGTCCGTGACGATTCTCTTAGCACCAAGTGAAACAAAAAAATCCGGAGGAGAATACGCCTTTGACCCTGCGACCCTTCTTTTTGCAGCATTGACCCCAAAACGTATCAACCTTCTGCATACATACACCAATATAATACAACAAGGGGATATTCAAATACTCTCAGAAATGTTCGGTATCAAAAAAGAGAGTGACATACGTAAATATATAAAAGATATCATCCATGAACCGACGATGAAAGCTATAGAGCGTTATACGGGAGTTGCCTTTGACTACCTAGGGTATGGGAATCTAAAGAACGATGTACAAAGGTATATAGATAACCGTGTCATACTCTTTTCAAACCTCCTAGGCCCCATCAGAGCCAAAGATCTTATACCGGAGTATAAACTCAAACAAGGTGCGCGCATAGGTGATATCAAACCTGAAAAATTTTATAATGAGCATGCTGCACATCTCATGGAAGATTATCTACAAAATGAGGAGATACTAGATTTACGCGCAGGCTTTTACGACAAGTTCTACAAACCTACCAAGCCTTACACTACCCTCAAGTTCATTAAAAACGGTAAAGTCGTAAGCCACTGGGCAAAAGCCTATAGAGGCATCGTTTTACGAGAGATAGCCAAAGCAGGCATTACACAGATAAACGAGTTAAAAGATCTCCCTATCAAGGATTTATACATCCGTGAAATACAGACTAAAAAGAATAAGACTGAGATAATTTATACAATAGAGAAATAAAAGGATTTTTATGAAACCTCCAAGTAATAAAACACTTTATAACATACTTATTATCCTACTCTTTGCGATGGTGATTTTGGGTATAGTTTTTGACACAGACTATAGCTAGAGAAAAAGGTATAGGGGGGGGGTCACTACTCCTTGGATAGAGTATAGGAGAAAAGAGATTGAGTTATCGTTATCACCTCGTATAATACACCGTAGCAAAAAACCGACAGACTTTTGATAAAACCTTGGCAGCATCCACAGAATAGATCAATAGCTTTTACAAAGCAGACAAGCCAAAGACATACTACATCTTATTCCTGGAGTACCTCGGTCTTTCTAAAATAATTGCCGACCTAAAAGAGATAGATTATGATAATGAAGAGATGGAGAGAATTACAGAGTATGTCTTTGAGCGTATGCCTCATAAAGAGCTCCTCGCTAATGTAATGACTCCGGAATATTTTCCAGATGTTACGGAGATGATGCAATATATGATGATGTTCCAGAAGATATGAAGCAGGAAAAACAAAAACTACTCAATGAGAGCAGTTCACGGAATGTGTAAAATATGTCAATATGGCATATTTTCTTAACTCTTAGGAAGAGTTAGGATATAATACAATCTAATCGATTAGGTGCTTTTGCATGGATAGTAAAACAGCAAAAAAAATTAAATCCAAAGATACTAAAATAGAATTGCTCTTAGGTAAAGCTTTGTGGCATAATGGAATGAGATACAGAAAAAATGATAAAACTGTATTTGGTAAGCCGGACTTTGTTTTTAAGAGAAAGAAAATTGCTGTTTTTTGTGATAGTGAGTTTTGGCATGGATATAACTATTTGGTTAAAGATGAACGATTTAAAACAAATGCAGAATTTTGGGAAAAAAAGATTTTACGAAATATTGAACGTGATAACGAAGTAACTGAAAAATTAAAAAAAGACGGATGGATAGTTTTGAGATTTTGGGGTACGGAAATTCAAAAAGAACTAGATATGTGTGTTGAGAAAGTGAGGGAAGCTTATGAGGGTAGATAGAGCAAATAAATGGAGAGAAACATGAGAAACGGCAAATATAAAACCGTTGATTTATTTGCAGGAATAGGTGGAATTCGTTTAGGTTTTGAACAAACTAAACGAGTAAAAAATGTTTTTTCTGCAGAAATTGATAAATATGCCTGTAAAACATATAAAGAAAATTTTGGAGAAGATCCTTTTTGCGATGTAACAAAAATAACGGATGAGGAACTAGAGAATTTTCCTGATTTTGATATTTTATTAGCAGGTTTTCCCTGTCAGGCGTTTAGTATAGCAGGGCGTAGGGGCGGCTTTGAAGATACTAGAGGTACTTTATTTTTTGATATAGCTAGAATTATTAGAGCAATACAGCCTAAGGCTTTTTTACTTGAGAATGTCAAGGGACTGACTAATCATGATAAAGGAAGAACATTTGAAACAATAATGAACACACTTAAAAATGACTTGGGCTACAGTGTTCATTCCCAGCTACTTAATGCTAAAGATTTCGGGGTACCTCAAAAAAGAGAAAGAATTTATATAGTTGGTTTTAAAAAAGGTGAAAACGGAGAAGAAGTAGATTTTAAATTTCCTGAACCGATAAAGTTGAAAAAGAAAATTAAAGATATTATGGAAAAAGAAGAGGTATCCGGCAAATATTATTTATCTAATACTTACTTAAATACCTTAAAAAAACATAGAGCCAGGCATGAAGAAAAAGGAAATGGTTTCGGGTATGCTGTCCTTAAGCATACGGACATAGCAAATACGATAGTTGTCGGGGGTATGGGTAAAGAAAGAAATTTACTTGTCGATAAAAGATTAACCGACTTTACTCCCAAAACCAATATCAAGGGTGAAATAAATAGAGAGTATATAAGAAAAATGACTCCAAGAGAATGGGCAAGACTTCAAGGCTTTCCTGATAGTTTTAAAATCCCGGTTAGTGATGCACAAGCATATAAACAGTTTGGCAACTCTGTTAGTGTTCCTGTAGTAAACACAATAGCAAAAAAAATTATAAGCAAACTAGATGAACTTTATTATGAGTCAAACAAGGAAATAGAAATAAGTACTATTGATCTAGACATAAAATTAGATATTGCACAAGGATTTTAATGGCATTAAATAAAGGTGAGTGGAGTGAAGTGTATGTGTTTTTAAAACTCCTTGCAGACGGTAAATTATATGCAGCAGATAAAGATCTCAATAAAATAGAGACAATTTATTATCCAATTTTGAAAGTTCTTAAAGAGGGTACTTCCGGAGATCTTGAATTTCTAAGAAACTCACATATAAAAGTTATTGATAAAGATGGAAATTTACTTATTAAACTTACGGTAGAAGAATTCAAAGAAAAATCAATAGAACTTTTACATAAAATACAAAGTTCTAAAAAAAGTGCCTTTGAAGTTCCTAGTATTTTAAGTTTTATGCACTCAATTAAAATAACAAAATTAAAGGCAAAGTCAAAAGAAAAGAGAGATATTACATTAGTTGTTCATGATCTTTTCACAGGACATAATCCTACACTTGGATTTAGTATAAAATCTCGTTTAGGTGGGTCGTCTACCCTAATAAATGCAAGTGGGTCAACAAATTTTATTTATAAATTATCTAATTCTCTAAAACAAAATATTATTGATGAAATAAACAGTATTAATAGTAGAAGTAAAATTAGGGATAGAATTAGCGAGATTAAAAATTATGGATCTGAATTGATTTATTAATAGTATGCAAAATAATAAGTTTGAGCAAAATTTAATGATGATAGACAGTCAGTTTCCTATTGTAGTTTCAGAAATTTTAAAGCTGTTTTATAGTGGTAAGGGTAATACTGTATCAGAATTAATTGAAAAGATAAAGATAATAAATCCTTGTCATTTCAACTTGGAAAATCATCATCCATATTATGAATATAAGATGAAAAATTTTTTAACTGATAGTGCGTTAGGTATGACACCTAATGCGATATGGACAGGAAACTATGATGCTAATGGTGGGTATATTATTGTAAAAGAAGATGGTGATATACTTTGTTATCATATTTACAATAGAAATGAATTTCAGGATTATTTATATGATAACACTAAGTTAGAAACTCCAAGCAGTTCAAGACATGGGTTTGGGGAGATATATACAAGTGGCAGTGAACAACTATTTAAGTTAAATTTACAGGTAAGGTTTATATAGATATGAAAACAAAACAAGAATTTTTAGACAGGAAAATTGCTTCCAAAAAATCAAGAAAAGTAATAGAGATATTCGATTCAATCATCGACCGAGAAAATCGCTCGGAGGGGAAACGCTCTATGAGGTATTTCATGAAAACTTAAATGTATCCTAAGAGGATTTGGATAGAATATTTTTAAAGGTAAAATTGCACTTTGGATTTAAATTCGAGACTTGTCAAACAAGAAATAAAATACTACATTTTCTATTTCCCTACTGCCAAAGCATACAATACCATCTCATCGTTTCCTACAAATGTATTCACCTCGTCATCATAGTAGGCACCTATACCGGAACAACCTATATTTAAATAGTCTGCAGCAATATAAAGTCTATGCCCTATAACACCTGCTTTTTGATAAAAAGACTGATAATTTTCGGCATTAGAAGTAAGGAAAAAAACCACTGCTCCTTTTTGAGAAAGACCATATTGCTCCAATGAGAGATACCCTGCCTTTTGAGAAAAATCGCCATAAAAGAGATAATTCCCGTCTCTATATAATCCAAGAGGCATACCTATCACCCGGTTTATCACGGCATACACCGCTACCTCTTCATCACAATCTGAAAGTATCGGTTCACTAAGTACCCTCGCAATATACTCAAACTGCTCTTTTGTAATCGCACCTTCATGAAATCCACGTTGAGAACGTCGCCGAAACAGCGTAGCTAGTAATTTCTCTTTCTCGTAATAAAAAACAGGACTCTTTGTTTGAGATACACACCCCTTTGGAGAAATACTCTCTTGATATGCCTGCGCAATGAGCTTATTTCGTTCAAAACTTCTGCTCCCGTTGACATAAGGCAATACAAACTCTATCGCTTCGACCGCTTGCAGATCTACAGGGTCTGCCATAACGGCACCGGACAAAAACCACTCCTCTTCATTAAACCCGAATATACGATTAAGTTTTTGCCTCTTTATGCCATAAACCATTTCTACGGAATGAGGTTTGAGCAATGCTGCAGCTTCTATGCTGCCTAATAGATGCCCTGCGTCCAATAGACAGTAACGGAATGCACGGTTTTTATATTTCCATGAAGAACGATAATAAATAGCAGAGACCAAAAAGAGATACCCTCTCATAGCCCGCATAAATCCAAAATAAGGCTCTAGCCCCTGAGTGTCGTCAATCTTTTGCAAAAGTGTTAAAGAAGAAGAGTATACTTCAAAGTGATAAATACCGTCCTCTTTTCCTTTTACCCCACGTATCTGTACATAAAGTTCATTAGGGTAGAGTGCTCCTGCACTTGGATTGATACGCAAATAATACACACCGCTAGGGTAACTTTTTTTGGCTGTAAGCCCTGCAATATGATAGAGAAACGAATCCTCCGCATTATCTAAATCAAGCCTATATCTTTGATAATTTTCCGGATATATTTTGTACGTACTAGGCTGGTTCTCCCACTCTAAATAGTTTGGATTGGTACGTACCGAATTATACGAATGTTTAGTTGCTGCATGGTACCAAAACATCAAACCAACATCTCTTTATGTTTCTGCTTTAATACTTCAATCTTTTCACAAGCCTTTTTCAATAAAGCATATGCCCTTATCCCCTCCACACAGAGGTGTTTATGTCTCTCATAGGAGGCAATCACCTTTTGAGCTTTATTTTTGACATTGACTCTATTACGTTTAATATGCTCAAAAGCAATCGCCCCGTTGATAAGCCCCTTTACTAAATTGGCTAAAGGGTGCTTCTTTAATCGTAAGGGGTGCCATGCCTCTTCCAACACCTCATGGGCTTCAAAATACTCCTCTTTATCAAGCAGTTTTATATAGGTATGCAGTGCCCCTTCTAAATCATCATTCATTGTAAGCATTATTGAACAACCTTTTTTATTTTTTCTATAAGTTTTGTGATGTTTTTATCACTAGCAAAGCACATCGTTGTACTACAAGCAAGATACGCATCACTCTCTTGTACTTTGCTTAAAACAAAAGGATACGCCACGGCATCGATCTCTTTTTGCACACTCTGTAACCTCTTTTTCCTTGCATGAATCACCACATCTGCCTTTTCTAATCGTAAAAAAGTATGCACAAGCTTAGCTGCGGATGCAGGATTACCCTTAAGCACTGCTCCCGAATTTCGTATCGACGCTTTTGCCACGGAAATATAACGCAACGCTTCCGTTAATGCACCTATTTGCACAAGATCTTCCAGGATTACAGACAACGCAACGCTATAATGCCTGTCATCAAAATCGGCATATACCTCCGTACCGTCATCACTCAAATACCATTGTTTATCTCTATAAAATCGCTCAAGAGCCTCATTGCTTAACCTTTGCGCCAAAGTCAAATACTCAGACTGATAAGTTCTCTCATAACCGGCTATCAAGGCATCTATTAAAAAGGCATAATCCTCAAGCAAGGCTTTTTGTGTAGGGGCTTTGCCTAAAAGTGTTTGATGATACAAAATCTCTTTAACTCTCATATGCATAAGGAGTGCAGACAATCTTTTTTGTGCCAGTCTCATATACTTTGGTTCACTCTTTGATGCCTCAAAAAGTGCCTTGATCATCATGGCATTCCATGCAGTATTTATTTTTTTATCCACAAAAGGAAAAATACGTTTGGCTCTTATCTCTTTTAAATATGCTTTAAGCGCTTCTACCCTAGAAGGTACAAATTCTGAAGTGATATGCGGCAAAGAAAAATCTCCATCTATATTGCCATCTTCTTCTATCCCTAAGTATCCCAAAGCATCTTCTATCTCTTTAAGCTTCCACCCCTTCTTTTGCAAAAGACTCTTTAGCTCCGTATATTCATAGATAAAATACCCGCCCTCCTCACCTTCGGAGTCTGCATCTGATGCAGAGAGATACACACCCTTTTGCATATAATGCTTTTCCATTTGAGAGATGCTCTCATCCACAACCTTTTTATAAAGCTCCTTGCCGGTCATCAAATAAGCTTTTGCATACACCGCAATCAATTCTGCATTGGTATAAAGCATCTTTTCAAAGTGTGGTATCTGCCAAGCTTCATCTGTAGTGTAACGAAAAAATCCCCCGCCTACTTGATCATAGATGCCTCCCCTTGCCATTTTGATTAATGTCAATTCCGCCATCATCAAAGCCTGCTTATTTTTACTTAAGGCATAAATATCCAACAAAAGTTCAAACTTGGATGCCTCGGGAAATTTAGGGTGTGTAGCAAAGCCTCCATTAATCGTATCAAACTGCTTTGCTATCTCTTGCACTACTCTATCTATAAAATTTATACCCGGTTTTGTATCTAACAACCTAAGGCTTTGTACCTTTTTATAATACGAGATCTTTTGTAAAAAAGCTTTTTTGTCATTGTATAATGTGACAAAATAAGGAAGAAGATGCATCAAGCCTTTGGAGCCGTAACCCTCTTCTTTGGGAATATATGTTCCCATAAAAAAGACCTCTCCCTCAGGCGACATAAAAAGATTCAAAGGCCAGCCTCCCCTTTTCCCGTGTACCCTTCTAAAAAGTCTTTGATACTTTTTGTCTATTTGGGGATACTGTTCTTTATCTACCTTAATAGAAACAAAATAACTATTTAATATTTTAGCAACATCTCTATCGGAAAAGCTCTCTTCCTCCATCACATGACACCAATGGCAAGTACTATACCCTATAGAGAGGAAAATGGGCTTGTTTTCATTTTTTGCTTTTTGTAATGCCTCTCTACCCCAGGGATACCACTCTACAGGATTATGTGCATGCTGTTGCAAATACGGAGAGTTTTCTTTAACAAGTAGGTTGGCATAGTCTCCTTCTGCCTGTATAGAGATACAAAAAAGAAAAAAAATCATTATTTTTTTCATAAAAAACCTTTGAGTATATCCCTCCTAATATACTATAAAATAAAGTTATACGCAAACAAAAACCCAATATCAAGAAAATAGCTTGCAATACACTGCATTAGAGACTTTCGATATTCCCCACAACTTTACCCACAATAGTAATCTCATCAACAGGTACTACTTGAGGCGGATACATACTGTTATCTGAAATAAGCTCTACCGTCCCATCCGGTCGCCTTTGAATGCGCTTAATAAACAATCCTCCCGTAGTAGAAGCAACATAGATACCGTTTTTATAAATGTCCGTTTGCGTTCTATCTATAAATACAATACTTCCATCCTGAAGGGTAGGCTCCATAGACTCGCCATCTACATGAATGGCTTCAAGTTCGGTATTACCCATACCTACCAGATTATACATAATTTTCTTATCAATACTTATTGTCTCGTAGCTTTCGTCAAAAACCTCTGCACCTCCACCTGCAGATGCACGAAGATCAGCAAAATAACGTACACGAAAAAACTTCTCTGTCTCCTCTTTAAGCATATCTACTGCCTGATCAAAAAAAAGCCAATTGACTGAGATTTTTTTTAAAGCACAAAACTCAAGTATCTCTGCATAGGGAATAGAGTTGCGCTTTTTCATCGTGGCAAAAGTAGCCTGCGGAATACCTAATGCATTTGCAACATCTTTATCAAAAACCTTTTTCCCTATTTTGCTCTCGGAAATCACATCTTTTAATTTATCTATAATTTCACTCAAAAGAATCATAGTCTCTCCTTTTAATCTAGTGTATAAAGAATAATACTCTATTCTAACTTAAAAAATATGACAATATGACATAATTTTTTTATTTTATTATTTTTTTTCATACAATTTGAAACATAATAAGCGTGTTAGCTTCTATAAATAAAGATAAAAGGATATCAAATGAGTTATTCACTAAATAAAGAGTTATTAAGCTATGCAGTAAAAATGGGATGCAAAACAGCAGCAGAGTTTGCCATGTTTTTAAAAGCAAGAGAATCGATACTCTCTTTATAGGACGTATCAATCCCAAAGAAGCACATTCACTTCATCCCCGGCATCTTTTGAACCCTCCTCCTCGGAGGTGACAAGCAAAGCTGCACTCCCAAGCATATTGGTAAGTATGGCTGAAGTACCTACTTTTTTACCCTTGAAATCAACATAATATTTACCACGAACAAGCGAAATATTACAAGCTGTAAATTCTGCTTTTTTTGCACGTTTATGAAAAGCTTCTTTTACCGTTGCTTTCACTATACGCATGGCTGAAGGACGATATTGCAACTTTTCCATAATCGGGACAAGATAAAGCAGTGCCGTTACAGTAGCAGAGTATGCAAAACCAGGCAAACCTATAATAAATTTATCGCCTTTACGTGCCACCATAATATGCTGTCCGGGCTTCACTCGCACTCCCTTGAAAACCACATCATACCCCAACTCGTAAATCACATCTTTGACAAAATCAAAATCTCCTACGGATACGCCACCGGTAGCCACAACAATATCTGATTGCATCAAAGCTTTATCAATCTCTCTTTTAATCGTCTCTTTGTCATCCCGAATACACCCTAACTGCAAAGCCTCTCCCCCGTATTTTTGGACTATTGCTTCTAGAACATAGTTATTAGAAGAGCGAATTTGAGCATAACTTGTCTGCTCCTCTCCCAGCGCAAGCAGCTCTGAACCTGTAGACAAAATAGCAACCTTTGGCTTTTCGTAAACTTGTATCTCTGAGATATTTAAGGATGCCAATACGCCAATTTGAGGAAACTCAATCACTGTGCCTGTAGCAATAAGAAGCTCACCCTTGGCATAAATTTCTCCCACCTTTCGCACGGCATAACCTTTCTCTACAGGCTCTTTTATCACTATCTCATCTTCCTGCACCTCAACATTCTCTATAGGTATAAGCGTATCGGCACCATGCGGCATCAAAGAGCCTGTAAAGGTCTTCACACAGGTTCCGCCAATCACCTCTATCTGCGGTACCATACCTGCAGGATTTGTACCGATAATACATAATCTCTCAAGCGACATATCTTCATAGAGCACGGCATATCCGTCCATAGCAGATGTGGGTACGTCAGGAGAGTTGTGGTCTGCCACGATATCCTCTGCCGATACGTATCCGCATGCATCCATCAGGTACACGGTTTTTGTTTTGGGCTCATCTATCTTGAGCGAATGAAGTATCTCTATAGATTTATCAAAATGTATCATAAAACGTTCCTCTTTTAAAAGCAGGCAAGCGGTAGCAAATTAAGGTATCTCTATACCCCCTACCCTCTATTTGTTATGCAAGTAGCCCCGCACCGTCCATCGGGGTACTTCTATCGGATGCATAGATACGTTTACCCTTTTTTACATCATATTTCCATATTGGTGCGTTGGCTTTAAAGTCTTCTACAAATGCATCTATCATCTCCAATGCCACCCTTCGTTTAGGAGAAAAAACTGCAGAGAGATAGGAAGATTTATGCACAGGCACGTCACCCAAGGAGTGCGCCATTTTCACTATAGCACCTAGCTTTTTTGCCTTCTCTTGCCATCTGTCAAACCATGTTTGCAGCACAGGCTCATAAATATCAAAACTTAATGCCTCTATACCATCCTCGGCACGTATCGTACCTACAAATGAGATATATGCGCCATAGTTTGATCTGACCTCTTCATCCAGCCATCTGCCAAAGATCTCTTTAGTATCTAGCGGCCCCTTATACAGATCCATCTAAGCTATCCTTTTACATCAATCTTTTTCTTGTCTGCTTTTCATTGTGCAGCGTGTGTGATTCACTTTTTGTTTGTTTAAAACAATACCTTAGCCACCGCACACTGGAGGGAGTATAGAGACCCTATCCCCGTCTTTAAGTACGATTTTAAGGTCATTGACCATCGTATCGTTCAGTGCTACTGCACATTTATCCAGCCATTGCGCAAGTGTTCTGTCCTCTTTAAGCCTCACTGAGACATCTTCAAGCGTCTCTGCCTCCATCTCTATAGGTGCTTGAGCAATAGGACCTAAAAATTCTACTTTTATCATGAGAAATCCTCTCTATATCTTAACGCGATTATAAATCTTGTTTGGTATAATCGTGCTTAAAAAAGGGCTTGTATGCTATTTGGCTCTATTGGCTATCTCAATCTCTTGCCTTTTCAACTCTTCCTCAAACGCCATATCTCCAACAACGCCGCCGCAATGACCCTACACAATAAACGTGCCGTACCCTCTGCAATAAATAGAGCCTTTAAACATAGATCCATCCATGCAGCATTCATCTCATCCATAGAGTCTTACGGATGCAAATGCACCAACCTAGGCATCATCGCACATAAAAAAGTCTACTCTGTACTGCTACTGGAGGGGAAAAACCAAATAGATCCGGCATCAGCCACCTCCAATCAATTGGCCAAAGTGCTAAAACTACAAGGCCAAGTCCTCATTGGAGACGTTGCATTAAAACACTATCTCGATGGCGGTGAGGGGTTAGACTTGGCAAAGGCATGGTACGACAAAACCGGCTTACCCTTTGTTTTTGCCAGGCTCTGTTACAACAAACATGCTCATACCGTACAAAAACTAGCCCGTACCTTTGCACATACAAAGACAAAAATACCTCAATACGTCTTAAAACGTGAAGCAAAAAAACGAGGCATCACGCCAAAAGAGCTTGCTTGGTATTTAGAACATATCTCTTATAAAATAGATTGGAAAAGCAAAAAATCTTTGAAGTTATTTTTAAAACGTAGCTCTATGGAGACAAAACATACGAACATCTGAATCTTTATACGCAAAAATCCTACGATTCAAAAAACAGAAACATCGGTATCGAACTACACTAGTGTAGCTATTGCCCTCTCTATTCTCTTTATCGTCTCACCTTTGCCTAAAATTGCCATAATCTCATCAAGTCCTGCTCCGGTCATACTTCCCATAAGACTTACACGCAAAGGCATACCTAACTTACCAAAACCTATCTCCCTCTCTTTGACTATCTCTTCCATAAGCAGATGAAAGTCTTCTTGACTTTGAGGCTGCGCTTTTGCTAGTCGCTCGGCAAAAGCAGAGAGTATCTCTTTGGCTTCGGCCTTAAAAGCTTTTTTCACTGATTTTTCATCATATTGTGTCGGTGCAGCAAGAATACGTTTAATTTGTTCGGCCAACTCCACAAGGGTCTTGCCTCTCTCTTTTGTAGCATTCAAAATCATAGAACAGTTTTCATGCCCCTGCAAATCCACACCAAACTCTTTTAGCAGTGCTACAAGTTCACTCTCTGGCTTATGTTTGATATAGTATGCATTAAGCCATAATAGTTTATCTAAGTTATAACTTGATGCACTTTTATTGATATCGTTTGGATCAAAAAGCTTTATCATCTCATCTATGCTGAATATCTCCTGATCTCCATAACTCCAACCCAAACGTACCAGGAAGTTAAGCAGTGCCTCCGGTAAATAGCCCATGGCTTTGTACGCCATCACATCCGTAGCACCATCGCGCTTGGAGAGTTTTTTACCCTGTTCATTGTTTATCATAGCTACATGATAAAAGCGAGGTATCTCAAAACCAAGCGCTTGATAGACTACTATCTGCTTGGGTGTGTTATAGAGGTGATCGTCTCCTCGTATCACATCAGTCAACCCCATAAGAGCATCATCTATAGCCACTACGAAGTTATAGGTGGGAGAGCCATCGGCACGTGCAATAATAAAATCATCCACTTCAGAAGCATCTACCGAAAATTCACCCTTTACCCCATCGATAAAACCTATGCGGCCCTCCTGTGGTGCCTTTATTCGCACAACAGGTTCTATCCCCTTGGGAGGTGTCCCCTTAAAGTCACGATAACGTCCATCATAGCGTGTACGTTCATTACGTGCTATCTGCTCTTTTCGTAGGGTCTCTAGCTCTTCTTTGGTCATATAACATTTGTACGCCTTGCCCTCAGCTAAGAGTTGATCAATATATTTTTTATACAAACCAAAACGCTCAGATTGATACACTACTTCCCCATCGTGACTCATACCTACCCACTCAAAAGCTTTTAAAATAGCATCTTTTGCCTCTTGTGAGTTGCGTGCCATATCCGTATCTTCTATACGAAGGAGGAACTTTCCGTTGTTATGTTTGGCAGTAAGCCAAGAAAAGAGCGCCGTTCTAAGACCTCCAATATGCAAATACCCTGTAGGACTAGGTGCAAAACGCGTAACTGTCATAGCTAAACCTTATACAATAAATTATGTGATTGTATCGAAAATGTGGTTAGAGGAGTGTTACTGTATTTTTTAGAGGAGTTCTCTGCTAAGATAGTAACCAAAAGAGCACTCCAGCCGAAAAGCAGCTTGCCGTTTGCGACTACAGAACTTCCTTTGCAGAGAACGTATTTTTTAGTTCTTCTTTTTAGACTTTGTTTTTTTCTCTTTTTTTGCTTTTGTTTTTTTAGCTTTTGTTTTCTTTGTTTTTGTCTTAAGCTCTTTTTTCTTCTCATCCATAGATTTTATTTTACGCTTTTTAGACTTTGTCTTCTTTTCAACTTTTTCTTTCATAGATTTTTTAGTTTTAGATTTTTTAACCGTTGTTTTCTTTTTGGATGCCCTCTTTACCTTTTTAGGCTCTTGTCCTACTTTGACATTGTTTTTTACGTTAGATGCAATCTGTTCACCTATACCCTCTACACGCATCAAATCATCAAATGATTTAAATTTCCCTTTTCGTCTCTCTTTGATAATCGCTGCTGCTTTAACTTCACCGATACCGTTAATCTGCATAAGCTCTTCCTTAGATGCACTGTTAAGTTGCGACAGACTCATACCAAATACCGCTGTTGTAGCAAGAATCAAAAAACTTACAATCATTTTTTTAAACATTCTTTTTCCTTTAAAATAATTTAGAACAAACATCCACAAGAAAATTATAGCCAATCTTCTCTTGTAAATTCAGGCACTATATTTTGCAATACCTTAACCTTGTCTTTACTGGATAATAATATATCAATATCGTGATTTAATTGTGTAATCAAATACCTTTACTTCCGTAATGCCCAAATTATCCAATTTTATTAAAAGATCATCAAGCTCTTTTGAATCCATTTGTTCTAAAATCACTACACTGTCAACTTCAAAATACTCTATGATTTTGTCTATAGAAGATATACTGTAAACAGGCACTTTTGAAAAATATGTACCTACCATACGTTTATTATTGGAAACCAATGCTACAGGATAATAATCAGTTTCACCACGTATAGCACTTTTTATCATATTGATGGAATAGTCGTTTACCCCAATCAATAAAAGCTTTTTACCTCCGGAAATCATTTTATTCTCAAGATAAAGACGTTTTGATATCCTAAAAAAAGAGATAAAAAATATTGATAAAAAAAAGTCAATTAGTATAATAGATCTAGGAAAAGGAGAACTATCGTCTCTAAAAATTAAATAAATAATAGTAAATAATACATAGGCCGCAAAATGTGCTATAACAAGTTGCTTATACTCAATCAAGCCAAAAAATCTCCATGCAACATGATATACTTTAAACACTAAAAACATAGCAATTTTTAAAGGGATAAGTAGAACGATGATACTCGCTATTGAATGGTATAACTCTGGTTCTATTGAAAAATTAAAACGTAATATATATGAAATAAGTACTGTACATATAGACACAAAAATATCGAAAAACAGAAAAGATATAATTCTTTTTTTGCTACTCTCCTGAAAAAAGAATTCTACCCATAACTCTTTTTGTGTCAATGTTTGAAAAATATACTTGATATCTTTTTTAAAAGACCAATGTTCAATATATTTTTTGTTAATTTTAACTTTATCGGGCCAAATTACTGCATTGTTAAACTCTTCCGGGTTACTTTGTTGAGATAAAATCTTTTCTTCATTTTTATACTTCAAAGATGCCGGTCCCGTAATACCGGGACGAACGCTTAAAATAATCCTATCCTCCCCCTCTAACCTGTCTGCATACCCTTCTACATCCGGACGGGGACCGACAAAGCTCATAGAGCCGAACAAGACATTAAACAATTGAGGCAGTTCGTCAATTTTTGTATTTCTAAAGAACTTTCCGTTTTTTGTAATACGCATGTCATTTTTTGTCGTAATAGTAGAAGTGTTCCCCTCTATTGATCTCATCGTTTTTATCTTATACAACCAAAAAACTTTTCCGTCTTTGCCTACCCTTTTTTGTCTGAAAATCCCAAAACTCTTTGTATCGACCGAAGCAATAATAAATGCCGTAAGTATTACAGGAAAGGTGAAGATAATACCCAAGACCGAAAATATAATATCAAAAGTACGCTTTATTGTCTTTTCAAAAAAAGTCATATCTATTTTTTTATTTTGTACACTCTGCTATATGGAGAAGAAACTACCAATTCAAACAAGTTTTTATCATATTTTCCCAATACAAACATCTTCACATACATTGAATGATATGTTTCGGCATCCATCACCAAAAACTGTCCGTAACTCTTCATAAATATAACCGTATATTCCCCATCAATATGATAAATCTGCTCTTGCGTATGAATATCCCCCTTGGCACTATTCTCGGTAATAACAAACTGTTCTACCTCCTTTCTTTGTTTTCCTAAGATGATCTCACCTTTTTGTAAATCAAAAATGATCCCATTGGAAAAAAAGAAACTATTGTCCCTCTTTTGCACAACCGTTGTAGGGAAAAAAGATATTTTTCTCTCCTCTTCGCCTGTAGTTAAATCTATATTTCCAAAAATAGCTACCGTTGGAAAAATCTGCATCATACGATAAGGAAAATAGAGATAGATATCTCTTGTTTTTTTGGGAAGTACGTAAGAACCGCTCTCAAGCTTATCAAGTAATACATTAGGATTTGAAGAGTTCTCTTCACCCTTTCCAAACAATACATTGGCAACAACGGAGTAGTTCGATTCTACATAGGTCTCTACAGCCAGCCTACTTAGATTTGCGGCAAGTTGAGGAGATCTAGTCTGCATAATTTTAGAGATAATAAAATTATCATTATTATGCTTTCCTCCGTCAATAAGCGTAGAGGTCTCGGAGTAAAACCAAATAGGATACCCATAATCCCACCAGCTAAGGGTATAATCTTTAGACTGTGCTATTTCCTTGAGCTTAACCAAATCTTGCACTTCTGCTTTATTGAGCACCGTAGGCACCTTATACTCTATAATGTGTGCAATATTTGGATAAATCATCGCAGCCGTCGCAAATGTTACAAACATATATTTTAATCGTCTATTATGAAAATATTCTCCTATAATAAAAAAGAGATACACTGCAGACATCGCTGCAATAGGCACTGCATATACCGTAAACCGTAGCCCTCCAAAAAGGGCAAATATCCCTATGCCTATAAGCGGTAAAGCCAAAATAAATACCGGCCTTTTAAGCACTAAAATGATATAACCAATCAAAGAGGCTAGCACACCGGCAACAGAACCCGATGTTCTATTGGCAAAAACTTCAAAAGGTATACTTCCCGCCTCTCTTACTGTTTGATTGACTGCATAAAAATGCAATGCCCCCTCTTGAGTTCCTTTGATGGTATAGCTTGCTATCTTATTCCATATAAGTATAAAAACGTCGCCGAATATCAAAAAGAGTAAAAATGCAACCGCTGAAACCATCATAAGGCTGTTTTTTTGTAAACTATCTCTTTTTAAAAAAAGATAAAGTGCTAACAATAAAACAATATGTACGATATAGGTAAATGGTTTGTCTAAACCTAGAGGCATCAGAGCGATAAAAATTAAAATAAGAGACTTATAAGTAATACTCTCTTCTCTGTGAAAAAAAAACATATAAGCACCGTAAATGATCCCAATCGCATAAACAATAGCTTGCCCTTGGTCATATAAAAACGGATAAATAACAATAGCTATCCCTGCATAGAGTGCTGTTCTCAAATTTAAATCAATAGTACTCTTTATCAAGAAGTAAAGAATAAACATTGGAGCCATGGCAGAAAACATGTCTGTATCATAATACCCTACCATTGTACGATTATAATAAGACCACACAATACTCCCAAGTAAAGCAGCAAAAAAACCCCATAATGTTTGTTTATAAAGCCTTGCAATAAGTATCATAGGTATCACAACCAATGAAGAGATAACAGCAGGCATATAGAGTATAACCGTCTCTAGGGAAAAGGGAGTCGTCTTTACAAAAAGTGTCGTAAAAAAAATGACACTGTAATCCCACATACCAAAGACTCTAGGATTTTCAGCATGCATACCGAACAACTCTTTCTGAGCACCTGATGCAAAAAAATAGCCATCATTGGTATTGATCATTAGTTCACCGTTCCAATAGGAATTCGGATTGTCTTGAAATTGATATACCCATATCATTCTTATCGCAAAAGAGAAGACATATGCCAAAAGCATAAGCCCCAGCATTTGTCCCGTTGTTACTTGATTTAAAGATAGTTTATCTTGATTCACTTTTCACCTTTTATATGTTTTTTGATCACTGCCAATATGCCTACCAATGCCCCTAAACCATAAGAAAAATGCAAAGTGATAAAACTCATGACCAAATAATACAGGCTAGGAACACTCTTTTTTAATTTTAAAGAGACTATTATAACCAACAATAGATAACTAAACGCCATAAACAGTGAGAGATAAACAAATCGTCCATCCCACAATCCCGGCAGCAAAGGTACGATAAGAGAGAGGATAAATCCAAGCGGAACAAAGTGTCTCAGACTCAATGAACGCAGTGTACCCGTATAATATGCCGTCAAAATATTCCATTTTCCGTTGGCAAAATTGTTCTTTGCCAAGTCACGAAAGTTCTCTCTCGCATAGTAGGTGCACTTCACATCAGGCACCAGATAAATCTTGCCTCCACCGTTGATGATACGTTTATTCAGCTCTATATCCTGATTGCGCACAAGCCTTTCGTCATAGTATCCATACTTCTCAAAGACCTCTTTTTTGTAGCAGCCAAAAGCAACCGTATCGACACTGGTTACACCTTTCACTCCTGTTCTAAATGCCGCATTGCCAACACCGATTTTAGAAGAAAGTACCTGCTTTATCGCATTGGATTTTTGATTACTGTTCTTAACATCCGTATTAAGCAAACCACCGACACACTCGGCATCAAGCTCTTTGATGTATGCCAACAGCTTGGCAAAATAGGTATTATTGTATTTGGCATGTGCCGATATGATAAATATATATTCGCCGCTTGCTTGCTTAATACCCATATTCATACTGATAGGGGTATGTCTTCGGGGATTATGTAAAAGCAGTATGTTAGGAAATTGCTTTTGGTATGCCTCTATCATCTCTACCGTTTTGTCGGTACTCCCGCCATCAATAAAAATAATCTCTACTCGCTTATCATCCTCTAATGCGTCAAGGATAGAGGCTATACATGAATCGATATATTTCTCTTCATTGAAGCAGGGGATGATAATGGAAGATTCAATCCGTTGCATTTAATATCTTTTGTATGATTTGTTTGCTTGCTTTGCCTCCTCCGTAGAGCCCAATAGAAAAATCATCATTGAACTCAAAATTTTTATACAGATCAATAATCTTTTCTTTATTGGCACCTGCTAAGACATTGAACCTATTTGTTACAAGCTCTACCCACTCCGTTTCATCTCTAAGGGTAATGCACGGTTTTTCAAAGAAAAATGCTTCTTTTTGCAGACCACCGCTGTCTGTCATGACCAAAGAGCAGTTGTTTATGAGCCAAACCATTTCAAGGTACCCGACAGGGTCAATGATGGTTAAATTTTGAGTGTTTAGTTTTGAGTTTCGAATGATTTTTTTCGTTCTTGGGTGTAGAGGCAGAACAACCTGTGTCTCTTTTGCTATTTCGTTGAGTGAATCAAAGATATTTTTTAATCTTTTAGGGTCGTCAGTGTTTTCAGCTCGATGAATCGTGGAGAGTATGTAGTTGTTGGTCTCTAGTTTTTGGTTATTGGTAAGCGCTGGTTCAATGGCCAAATTCTTATAAAATAGTGCCCCATCTTGCA
Source organism: Sulfurovum sp. (assembly GCA_026989435.1). GTDB lineage: Bacteria > Campylobacterota > Campylobacteria > Campylobacterales > Sulfurovaceae > Sulfurovum. The sequence goes on along the minus strand of JALSJI010000044.1, from coordinate 5,919 downwards.
TGACATCACCCACATTGGCTATTAGTTGTCGATTGCTAGTTATTGGAAAAGGGAATCCCTCTGTTTCTAAATTTTCTATCGCTGTCTGTGTGGGGCAAAATAGGATGTCACTTATTCTATCTGTCAAAATACGATTGATCTCTTCAGGCATATTCATATTAAAAGAACGTAATCCCGCTTCCACATGGGCTACTTTAATGTGAAGTTTAGAGGCTGCCAATGCCCCTGCCAGTGTCGAGTTTGTATCGCCATAAACCATCACCCAATCAGGCTTTTCTTTTAGAAGCACTTCTTCTATCTTCTCAAGCATCTGTCCCGTCATAGCCCCATGCCCTAAGCTGTTAATGTTTAGGTTATAGTTCGGCTTTGGTATCTTCATCTCTTCAAAAAAGATATCGGACATATTGGCATCATAATGTTGGCCTGTATGTACGATGAGTTCAGTGATTAGTTTCTGGTTTCTGGTTTCTAGTTCTTTCTGCTTTTCTGTTTCCAACAACGAAAAACCATCAACCAAAGACTGATTATACTGTATAATCGCTCTGCTTACCGTTCCTGCTTTTATGAACTGTGGTCTTGCTCCCAAGATTGTAACGATTTTCATTGTCTGTTCTCCGCTAAATCAAATACATTTTTGAGTATGTTTTCAACACTTTTTAACTCATCTTCACTTAAGCTTGACAACTTTTGCTTAAAATACTTTTTGTGCAAAAAACAGATACTGTTACACACTATAAAGCTATCTTGCTTTAGATCACCTCTTGCTTTTATTTTGAGCCTAAACTCTTCGGTCACAATATCATTTTTGGTTGAGAAAGGGATCACCAAAACATAGTCATAAATCTCCTCTTCTAATGCCAAGTTCAATTTATCTGTTTGAAACACAACAGCAGGTCTTGACTTGCCAAAAGCAAAACTGTCTCTGCTTTTACCAAACTCTACAAGGTAAATATCACCTTTTTTCATTCAGCATCATCCAAATAATCATTGATACTCTTCATACCAAGAGACATAACATCATCAAGATTGTCTTTCTTGTCATTATTTGCAAGTTTTTTCTTCTTATCCTCAACCCACTTTTTAAACTCCATCTCTTTTACCATTTTTTCAATGAGAGGCTCATAGCTTACAGGCAAAACAAAAGCTCTTGTTTTATGATTTCTTGTATCAACCAAACGAATAACCTCTGTCGATTTGGTAATCAAGGTGGGATTTGTTGTGATAGCCTTTATTCCATATTCTAACATTATGTATCCTTTATTATTCTTTTGTGTCCATCATATCATAATTTATGATATATTTCAAACAACTTTTTCTCTTCTATTTCCCAATTATACTTCTCCAAAACAGCTTCTCTTCCGTTTTCTCCCATCTGCTGTGCTTCTTTAGGGTGGGATATGATATAGCTAATTGCTTCTGCAATTTCTTTGGGATTAAGTGGATCTACACATATGCCACACTTATTTCCTTCTACTATCTCTTTCCAAAGTGGAAAGTTTGAAGTAATAATAGGAAGGCCAGCACTCATATATTCAAACATTTTATTGGGTTGAGCGTCAATATGATTTGGCAGGGGATAGAATGTCACAAGCCCGGCTTTTGAGCGGTTCATCACTTTGGCTACCTCGTTGCGTCCTAGAAAGCCAAGTTCATTTACCCTCTTCCACCCCTCATAGCTTTTAACTTCTGCTTCCATATCTTTTTCACTAAATACTCCAGCAAGATTCAGTGTCACTTTAGGGGTAAATGCCATCGCTTTGACCATCTCTTTTATACCCCGTATTTTTGCTATGCCACCCACATAACACACTTCATCTTTTTTATCTTCCCAAGGGGTGCTATTGGAAAGCTCTCCGAGTATAGGAAAGTTGTTGATGTCTACACTATTTTGATTGATGATCAAAAACTTCTCTCTTATAAAAGGGGTCGCTGCGATAACGGCATCAAACTTTCTGCATGCATAGCCCTCATAAATAGCAACCCCCTTAGAAAGCATAGTTAATAAAAACTTATTAAGATATGGCTTTCCCAAGAGCTGTTTTGGCAAATCCTCATGTGCATCAAAGATAACCTTCTTACCCATTTTTTTGAGTTTCATCCCTACGGGCATGAGCTCGGGATCGTGTAAATGGTAGATGTCACTATCCAATTCAATCGCTTTTTGTAAAACACTTTTTGTCGTCTTGATCATGCGGTTTAATCTACCTTGCAGTTTACCCACATCATAAATATGAACATTGTGTTTTACCTCATCAGCTTTATTGTCAGCGACAATCAAACTTACTTCATAGTTATCAATTTTCGCCAACGAAGTACACTCTTTTAAGAATATTCTGGTGTCATATCTGGGGTGGGCCGATGTAAGATGGGTTATTTTAGCTTTCATAAACATCAATATACCTTTGTCTGTTATACACTTTCGAGAACAACCTTTTCAACTCATCTCTTCGTTCTTTATGTCCTTCGTTATCTATCTCATTATATTTTTCAAAAGGAATATTCTCATTTTTTTTTACAATAAATCCTATTCTACTATCCACTACTTCTTTATTAGCAGAAAGATCCGATACAAATACGATACATCCACTTACAATTGCTTCGATAAGGCTCAGAGAAATAGAATCACTCTCTGGCACAGATACATAGATTTTTGATTTACAGTAGTACTCAAAATTTGTCTTTTTATCGACAAAACCAACAAACTCAACATAGCGTTCAATCGATAATTCCCGTACTTTGTTTTTAAGTTTTTCTGTATCTTCTCCATTTCCGGCAATAATGAATTTCCAATCTTTATTCTCCTTAACAAACTTACTAAAAGAAATAATTATTTTATCTATATTGTAAAGACTCTTATGAAGCCTATTGGAATAAATGATATTTTCTTTTTCATTCCTACATGACAAAAAATCTATTCCAAAGTTAATATTTTTGGTTTTTATATAAGGCACCATTTTTTTTGCTTCATTCAATACCGTATCACTATCTGCTACAACGATATCAGCTTGCTTTAAATTGTACTTTACTATCTGATTCAACAAAAAATGTTTTTTAGGATTAATTAAAATGTCACTTCCCCAAGCATTCAATACTTTTTTTGCAGGACTATGCCTTAACGCAAGGAGTGTTAAAAATGCATAAGAGTTTGCTTGATGCATATGAATATGTGTCGGTATAAATTGACTTGCTATGGTTTTTATCTTTTGAATTGTCCATAAACTTTTCAATCGAAAATCAAGCTCTACAACATTAAAAGATACTTCTTTATCCCCTTTTTTATCCGTAAGCAATAAAATGTCATCAAAATAGTCTTTTACCAAAGCAATAAAGTTATATGTATGTATTGTATTGCTTCCTATCACAAGAAGTTTGCGCCTCATGTATAGACCTTTTTGATTTTAACAGCAGGGTTGCCGGCATACAGGTAACCTTCTTCGAGCTCACCTTTGACGGTAGAATGTGCTGCAACCACCACATTATCCCCTATTCTTGTTCCGGGGAGAATAACACATTGTGCACCGATAAAGACATTACTCCCTATATTGACATCTGCTTTTTTATAACTATCTTTAAAAAGTATATCTTTATCTGCCGGGATATCATTACTGGAACAAAATATAGAACAAAAAGGACCTATTGCGACATTATCGCCTATAAATAATTTTTGGTTTTCAATTAAAAAATACCCATAAGGTGCAACATGTGAAAAGTCGCCTATTTGCAAGATGCCTTTAGTACTTTTATAAATTGTAACATATTTATATATTATACTTTTTTTGCCGATTATGATATTGTTTTTTTCCTCAATCTCACAGCGATAATCCAAGATAGCATTTTCTTTAATCTCAATAGTTTTGTAGCATATATTTAAATAGTGCCTATTAAATTTATTAAAAACTTTTTTTAAAAAATGCAAACTCTAACCTTTAAAGTGTAATTTATAGGATAACAATACCGTAACCGCCAGAAACTTATTATGTCTACCATAATGACTATATTTTATATTTGTATTATACATCTCTTTTAAGATCATTTGTAACTCAACATCTTTAATAAGGTGGATATGAGTCTCAAACAAAGTATCCAAATTATTTAAAATATTTTTATTCGTACGTAGCCACACGTCAAATGGATTCATATCATTGATATTCATTTCCACTCTTCTTAAAAGTGCATTTTTATATCGTTTTGCTTTTTTAGCGTACTTTACGATTCTTATTTTTTTTGGTTTGACTCCTGCACTTTCCCACTTATATTCTGCTATTTTTTTATGCTTTTCATTAAACCAATCTAAATAAATAGCTTCATCTTTTTTAAAAACATCTGGTATTGTTAAACAAAACTCAATCAATGCTCTATTGTAAAAAGGAGAAAGCATATCTGTAAAATGAGATGCTGTTCTGTCTCCGTTTAGTGTATTATGTTGCTGTCTTTGCTCAAAACTAAATAGTTCCGACTGATTATAATAGGTACTATTTAATTTAGGAAAAGAAGATATTTTATCTAGCAATTCTTTCTTGTTGCTCATAATGGCTTCTTCTACTCTAAAAAGTTTTTTTACAAATGAACCAAATAATACATCCCCAATTTGTCCCGTATGTAAAGCTCCATAATTATGATGGTTCAATGAAGATAAAAAATCATACCCTGATGCAGAACCATTTAGTATTGCCAACCCATCATTAGCTAATATATATTTTTCTAAATCTTTTTCCAAAAATTTACCATTATCTAAACTATAAAAAAGGTGTTTAAAACTCTCCTTGCTAACAATCTCTGATGCTATTGTTTCATCACTACTGCCCGATTGAGAAAAAGTCATAGTCATAACATCTTTATAACCCAACTCTTTAGCCAAAAAAAGATTAACCCTACTGTCCAATCCTCCACTTAGAAAAGAATAATGTTCATATTTGTATTCTGCATCTTTCCCCCAACACTGCTTGACACTATCTATAAGTAAAGCATCAATTTCTTCAATAATTTCTTTTTTAGATAAATCAAAATTCTCTTTTTTGATATACTTAAAATATTGTTTTTCTTGTTTTTTAAAGTTCTTGTCTATTTCAAGGATTGTGGCATAGTTTAGTTTTTTTGTATTTTTCTCATAGGTAATATCATTAAGCATATATCCAAAAGTGAGCATAGAATATACTGCATCGTAATCTAACTTTTTTGAAATACCTAGCTCCGTTAAAAGTTTTGTAATTACTTTTAATTCTGATGTAAATATAAAAATCTCTTTCGTATGATAAATATAGAGTGGCTTAGTAGAAAGGTGGTCATTATATACATACAGTTTATCTAATTTTTTGTCATAAATAAAACCGCAGAATTGACCCTTTATATCTTTTATAAAATCAACTCCTCTCTCTTCATACTGTTGCATAATAGTGTCATAACTTTTCTTGGTTGTTTTATTATAAAACACGCCTTCAAATCCTATGATAATATTCTCATCTTCATACAAGACTCTATCGTCTAAAAATTTATTTATCACACTTCTACCATAAATAAAGTTTCGGTAATTAAACTCTTCTGTAATTATATTTTCTAAACTTGAACTATGAAAATATTTATAAATATTTACTATCTCCTCTTTCTTCTTCGTCCAAACACCATATATGCCTGCCATCTAATCAACCTTTTTTAGCGAACTTAGCATCCACCATATATTATAATTTAGCATTAAAAAACCAACAGCACTATAAGCCACCAAGGCAATCAAAACATTTTGATACACCAACCCAACACCTATAGCTACTACTCTTGATAGAGTATAAAGTATTTCTAATATAAACGCTTTTTTTTGCATATTCAGTATACTTGGAATAAAAGAAATCGTAGCAACAACAAATACCATCAGTAACCAAGGCGACAATATCTGCGTGTACACCCCTGCCTTTCTCCACTCTTCAC
>JALSJI010000043.1 GCA_026989435.1 Sulfurovum sp. | reverse complement strand
GGAAAAACACTTTACAATGAGTCTAAATTTAGCCTCTGAAATCTTCGCAACTTTTATATACTTGTTTTTCATCGGTATAATGGTACTTTCTTTGCACTTTATACCCTCTGTTCTAGTCTAGACCCTTGTATTTTTATCTCTTTGGGTACTTCGCACATTTCTTTGTAGGGATATTGTGTAAATATTTTGAACCATGGCAGCTCTGAGGGTTCAATTTCAATTTTTATATCTCTATTTTCAAAAATAACAGGCATTAGCGTATCCTCTTACAGTTTGTTTTACTTAATTGATATATTTTAGAGGCTTTAGTATTTTTTTTTAGAGGTTCTATAATAATATCCGCTACATGTTTAGCAAAATTTTCATCATATGTCATGCCGCTTAGGTTTGCTGATGTGGTATAGACCCACTTTAGACGATTGAGTAAAAGAAGATGATGCTTATCGTAAATCACTCTATAGGAGTGTTTATTTGGCATAATAAATGTTGTTTTTTTTGCACGTCTTACTTTTTTTTTGTATTTTTGGGGGATACGGGTAAATGTCTTGAGTGTCTTTAGAGAGTTTACCGCTTTGATATAGTGTTTATTAGCGGGACGTTGTTTGATTGCATTTAGTCTGTTCGCATCTTGAGAGACAAATCCGATAGTTGTATCCGTCTGGGTAAGAAAGATCCTGTGTGTAAACATTTTATCCTCTTTATACCAAATAGTCTTGAAGGGCTTTTACCTCAAGTTCCCCTTTGGTATTTTTAAGCTCTTTGATAGCCAAAGCAGTGGCTCTTGCAGCGGAAATAGTTGTAAAGTAAGCAACATGATTGGCCAGTACAGATTGCCTGATTGTATGTGCATCCGTTTTGCTTCCGGCATTGTCAGAGGTATTGATAGCAATGGCAATCTCTTGATTTCGAATCATATCATCAATGTTTGGGCGACCCTCGGAGATTTTTAAGACCTTTGTAGAAGGTAAACCGGCAGCTTCTAATACCGCATGTGTTCCCGCAGTTGCAACTATATCAAATCCTAGGTTGACAAACATATTGGCTATCTCATGGGCATACGGCTTGTCTATCTGAGTGAGAGAGAGAAAGACTTTGCCTGATAGCGGAATGATATTTTTGGAGGCAAATTGAGATTTTGCAAAGGAGATTCCAAAATTATCGGATATTCCCATCACTTCCCCCGTTGATTTCATTTCCGGTCCCAAAATTAGATCCGAGCCGGGTAGTTTATTAAAAGGAAATACCGCCTCCTTGACTGCAATATGCTCTTTTGTTTTTGGCTCCATAATTTTTTTGTTATAGTTTACTACTTTAAAGGTATCATAGAATTTGAGTGCCTCTTTTAGGTTACCTTGTATCATTACCCTTGTGGCGACTTTTGCCAATGGTATTCCAGTGGCTTTTGAGACAAAAGGTACAGTTCTTGAAGCCCTGGGATTGACCTCAATGAGATATATCTCCCCTTTATGGATAGCATATTGAATATTCATCAATCCCATGACACCAAGTTCCAGTGCAATTGCAGCAGTTTGTTTTTTGACCTCTTTTAGCAGTGTCTCGGGAATACTCACGGGCGGTAGTGAGCATGCAGAGTCTCCTGAGTGTATTCCGGCCTCTTCTATATGCTGCATAATAGCACCTAGATAGACATCTTTTCCGTCACAGATTGCATCCACGTCTACTTCGATAGCATTATCTAGGAATTTATCTATGAGTACAGGTGCATCGTGAGAGACAGAGACAGCTTCATCCATATAGGCTTTAAGTTCATCATCGGAATAGACGGTTTTCATACCGCGTCCTCCAAGTACGAAGGAGGGACGTACCAGTACCGGATAACCAATACGGTTTGCTACGGCCATGGCAGCATCTTTTTCAAAAACCGTACCGTTGTCGGGTTGCTTGAGACCTAGGTTTTTAATAAAGGCAGAGAAGAGTTCTCTGTCTTCAGCCAAGTCTATTACTTTTGCAGAAGTTCCGGATATTTTTGCACCGATTGCCGTAAGTTTCTTAGCCAGTTTCAGGGGTGTTTGCCCGCCAAAATGCACAATAACCCCATCAGGTTTTTCAAGCTCAATCACACTTCTTACATGTTCAAAGTCGATAGGTTCAAAATAGAGTATATCAGAGGTGTCATAATCTGTAGAGACCGTCTCAGGATTACAGTTGTACATGATTGATTTTATTCCCATATCTTTGAGTGCAAATGCGGCATGTACACAGCAGTAGTCAAATTCGATACCTTGTCCTATACGGTTGGGACCGCCACCTATGACCAGTACTTTAGGCTCTTGCGTACAGGTATGTGGAGAAGAGTATGGTATCTTGCTAATATTGGTTGTGGAGTAGAGGTAGGGTGTTAGTGCTTTAAATTCAGCAGCACAGGTATCTACTTCGTTATATTCAAGTGTAATACCGGCTTTTTCTCTGGCTGTATAGATGTCGTTTTCAGAGAGTGTAAGTCCCTCTTTTTTATTAATTACTTGGGCAATCATTGCATCTGAAAAACCTTCTGCTTTAACGTGTCGCAGTTTTTCTGCATCTGAGAGAAGGGCGATATCGATCTCTTTTTCACGAAGTGCAAGCTCTTCTAGTTGATAGAGAAACCATCTGTCTATTTTGCATAGTTCAAAGAGTCCATCTACATCCATACCGCGACGCAATCCTTCAAATATATATAAAACTCGGTGTTCATTGGGTCGGCGTATCTCACGCAGGAGTTCCTCTTCATCACATTTTATAGGGTTAAAGCCCGTAAGACATGTCTCTAGTGAGCATAAAGCTTTTTGAAAAGACTCTTTAAAGGTACGTCCAATTGCCATAGCCTCTCCGACAGATTTCATTGCTGTAGTGAGTGTGGCATCTGCCATTGGGAATTTTTCGAAGGTAAATCTAGGAAGTTTGGTGACAATATAGTCTATAACGGGTTCAAATGAGGCAGGCGTACCTGTAATGTCATTGCTGATCTCATCTAGGGTAAACCCAACGGCTAGCAAGGTGGCTACTTTTGCAATAGGATAGCCTGTAGCTTTAGAGGCAAGTGCAGATGAACGACTCACCCTTGGATTCATTTCAATAACAATCATACGCCCCGTATCCGGATTGATGGCAAATTGCACATTGGAACCGCCTGTATTGACGCCTACTTCACGCAAAATTTTAAAAGAGGCATCTCGCATATGCTGATACTCTTTGTCCGTAAGTGTAAGTGCAGGGGCTACGGTAATAGAATCTCCAGTGTGTACACCCATAGGATCAAAATTTTCTATAGAACAGACAATAATGCAGTTATCGTTTTTATCGCGTATTACTTCCATCTCATACTCTTTCCATCCAAGAAGGGACTCTTCTATGAGTATCTCATTGATGGGTGAAGCCTCAAGACCGCTGTGTACAATCTCTTTATACTCATCCATATTATACGCTACGCCGGAGCCACCGCCTGCCAGTGTAAATGAAGCACGTACGATGAGAGGAAATCCTATAGTTTTGGCTGCTTCCAGTGCCTCTTGCATCGTATAGGCATATTGTGAGGTAGGTAGATCCATACCGATTTTAAGCATCGCTTTTTTAAATGCCTGACGATCTTCTCCCTTTTTAATGGCAGCAGGATCGGCACCTAAAAATTCAATACCTTTGAGCATTCCCGACTCATACATATCCATTGCTACGTTTAGGGCAGTCTGTCCGCCCATAGTCGGTAAAATTGCATCAACATTTTCCTTACGGATAATTTTTGAGATAATTTCGGGGGTGATTGGCTCGACATATGTTCTGTCTGCAAATTCAGGGTCTGTCATAATGGTTGCCGGGTTTGAGTTAATAAGAATGACTTTGTATCCTAGGCTTTTAAGTGTCTTGGCAGATTGTGTACCCGAGTAGTCAAACTCGCATGCTTGTCCAATAACGATAGGTCCGGAACCTATGAGTAAAACGGTGTCGATGTCAGTGCGTTTTGGCATAGCAGGATACCCTTGGTTTTTAGTTTGATATTATATGTAAAATAGACCAATAAAGCCCTTAAATCATGGCTTTATATAGAGGGTAGAGCCGCTTTAAAAAAAGTCCAAAGTATTTATGGACGGTTTTTTCTTTTGTTTTGCTTTGTTTTTTTTCTTTTTAGGAGGTCTTTTCTTTTTTTTGGGTTTTGGTAGTGCATGTTGTTCAGGGGGAATAACCGGATCAATAGTCTCCTCTTGTGTTTGGTCGATACGAGAGGGGATACTTGAAATAAGCGGTGTAGTAGCATTGTGTTCAGATACTTCTTTTACAGAGAGGTTTTGATCTGCCTTTGCTTTTTTATTCTGATGGCGGAGTATACTAAAAGGTGTAAGATAGGTAGAGTTGCTGTCGTAATCTTCCGTGAGTGTGACTTGTGCATTGTTGATGAGAAAAAATGTTTTGGGATGATAGGTATCGCTGTAGGTACGTATATAAGCTACTTTATATGAATGTTCTACTCCTATTTTTATGACGACACCTACAGGGATATCTGCAAAAAATATATTGTCAAGTCCACTTGTTTTTACCTTGTCTCCTACTTGTATTTTATGCCACTTGGGGATAAAAGTAACTTTCATTGTATTGGCATTTTCTCCTATAGCAATACCCGGTGCTTTTTTTTCACCTATAAAAACAGCAAAACGGCATTGTCTGTCGGATGTAAGATAGCCGTAGAGTTGGTTATTGCGTATCTGTGCTACGCCGGCAACTACTTTGTCTTGCAGGATCCCATAGAGCTTGTTTTCCTGCAATCTAGAGGGTTTGGTTAGAATAATTTGTGAAAAACTGTTGAGTTTTACATAAGAAATCGTCTCTGTGATAGAGATATTTTTGATCACGTGCTTACTTAGTTTTGGAAGTGCCGTATAGATACTTTTAACTTGCTGAATATAGTGAGTCTGCTCCAGTAGATGTTTCCGAAGTATACGATTTTCTTGCGAGAGTCTCTCGATACTTTCTTGTTGAAAAAGATAACTGTTTCCTTTGTTTTTAAGGTTTTGTATGAGATGCGTATAGTTTTGTTTGATTGGATTAATGATCTCAAGCAATATATTATGAATCTCTTCATTATTTCTTATCATAAGAATTGTAATGACAAGAAAGAGTATGAAAATAGTTATGAGTCTAGTCTTCATAGGCCGTTTGTTGAAGTACGTCTAACTCATCAAGTGCGATACCGGTACCTTTGGCAACAGCAAGAAGAGGATCTTCTGCGATATAGACAGGGAGTTTGACAATATCAGAGATATATTTGTCCAAACCTCGAATGAGCGCACCTCCGCCTGTGAGTACAATACCGTTTTCTACAATATCCCCCGCCAATTCAGGAGGGATGAGCTCCAGCACATCTTCTAGTGCATTGACTATACCGTCTAGTGAGTCTTGGATTGCTGCTCTAATATGTTCTGATGTTATCTCTATTGAGGTTAGACTTCCTTCAATCTGGTCACGACCACGCACGGTTGTCACTAACTCCTCTTCGAGGGGAATGGCAGTGCCTATTTCAATCTTTAACTCTTCGGCAATCCGATCTCCTATAAGCAGGTTAAAATTTTTTTTCACATAATCGACAATTGCCTGATCTATACTGTCTCCGGCAATGCGTATCGATTTACTTTGTACCAATCCTCCAAGCGAGGTAACCCCGATCTCTGTTGTTCCTCCTCCGATATCTACGACTAGATTTCCGTTGGGATCTTTAACCGGAAGTCCTGCACCAATGGCAGCAGCCATAGGCTCTTCGATAAGATAGACATATCTGGCACCTGCATTCTCTGCAGAGTCTTTTACGGCACGTCTTTCTACCTGTGTAAGACCGTAGGGGACACAGATAATAATACGGGGGGAGAAGAAACCTTTTCTTTTATGGGCTTTTTCAATGAAGTATCGAATCATCATCTCGGTTACTTCAAAATCAGCAATGACCCCGTCTTTCATAGGGCGAATAGCCTTGATATTTCCGGGAGTTTTTCCTACCATCTTTTTGGCTTCTTGTCCTACTGCCAATATACGTTGTTGGCCGTGTTTGTCATACTGCATCGCAACAACGGAAGGTTCATTGATACAGATACCTTGCCCTTTTACGAGTACCAGCGTATTTGCAGTACCCAAATCAATGGCTAAATCGTTTGAAAACATTCCCAATACTCTTTTGAACATCTCTTTCCTTTTGACTTATGCTGTTTTTTTATTTTTGATATAGAGTGGCTCTTCTTTTGTTTCAACAACACCGCCGGTAATGACTACTTCATAACCGGCGAGTTCCGGTAGTTCATACATAATATCAAGAAGAATCTCTTCTAAAATAGAGCGTAATCCTCTAGCCCCCGTTTTCCTGTCAATGGCTTTTTGTGCAATACTTGCAAGTGCTTCATCTTCAAAATTGAGTTTTACATTGTCTATCTCAAAGAGTTTTTGATACTGTTTGATAAGAGAGTTTCTAGGTTCAAGTAAAATACGAACCATATCCTCTTTGGAGATTTCATCTAAGGTTGCCAATACGTGTAAGCGTCCGATCAGTTCGGGAATAAGTCCATAAGAGACCAGGTCATCGGCCTCTACCGTATGCAAAAGATTCTCTTCTTCTTTTTTTGAACGTTTTTTCTGTCCAAAGCCAAGGGTATTTGCCCCCAGCCTTTTCTTGAGGATATCATTGAGTCCGTCAAAGGCTCCTCCACAGATAAAGAGTATATTTGAGGTGTCTATTTGTATAAAGTCCTGATTGGGATGTTTACGTCCTCCTTTTGGCGGGATATTGACCACAGAGCCCTCTATAAGTTTTAAAAGTGCTTGTTGTACACCTTCGCCGGATACATCACGGGTAATTGACCGATTCTCACCCATGCGGGCAATTTTATCAATCTCATCGATAAAAACAATGCCTTGTTCTGCACGTTTGGGATCACCGTCTGCTGCCATGAGCAGTTTGGTTAAGATATTTTCTACATCCTCTCCCACATATCCTGCTTCAGTAAGGTTTGTGGCATCGGCAATGGCTATGGGTACGTTTAAAAAACGTGCAATACTTTGAGCTAAGAGTGTTTTTCCTGAACCTGTAGGTCCGATGAGCAGTACATTTGATTTTGAAATTTGTGTCTCATCCTCTCTATCATCTTTAAAAATGCGTTTATAGTGATTATAGACAGCGACACAGAGGGTTTTTTTTGCCTTTTCTTGTCCAATGACATATTCATTTAAAAGTGCATGCATCTCTTTGGGCGAGTAGAGTGTTTGAAACTCCTGTGGTGTTGAAGCGTTCTCTTGTTCCTCATCGCCATATAAAATTTTATAAGCAGAGATAACACAATTTGAACAGATATAGGCATTTTCTCCTGCAATTAGCGGATTTTCTTCACTCTCTTTTGCTTCGCAAAAACTACATAGTTTAGTGGTCATTGTTTATCCTCGTGTTTAATTCTGTGAAAGGGTATACCTCTTTTGGAGGTTTTGATAAACCTACAAAGGTTTTTTACTTTTTGTGAGGGACTCTGTTCAAAGAGTGCCTGTGCAGTCTCCTGCAAGGGTTTGCCTTTTTCAAAGAGCTCTTTGTAGGCCTGTTTTAGTGTATTAATATCTTCTCTTTGTAGGGATCTTCTCAATCCTGTAAGATTTAGCCCTCTTAGGTAGGCACGGTTGCCTTCAGCCAGACAATAAGGAGGGATATCCTGTGTCAGTGCAGAAGCACCGCCTATCATAGCAAAATCACCGATATGAACAAACTGATGAACGGGAGTAAGCCCGCCGATGACTACATGATTGCCAAGCTCTACATGCCCTGCAAGGGTTACTCCGTTTGCCAAGATACAGTTGTCCCCTATGATGACGTCATGTCCGAGGTGTACATATCCCATAAAGAGATTCCCGTTTCCTATTTTAGTGACCGAACCTCCGCCTTTGGTACCGGGATTAAAAAGAGTAAACTCTCTAATGGTATTATTGTCTCCGATAATCAGTTCTACCTCTTCTCCGGCATATTTTAAATCTTGGGGAATGGATCCGATTGTTGCATGGGAAAAGATATGGGTTTTGTTGCCTATGGTTGTTTTGCCTTCAATCACACTGTGCGCACCCACAGAGCATCCGTCTTTTAGCTCTACCTCTGCACCGATGTATGCAAAAGGACCGATGGTAATATCTTTGCCGATGACGGCACCTTCTTCTATAATGGCAGTAGGGTGTATGGAAGACATTCTATTCCTTATTTATCTACTATCATGGCTTTAAGTTGAGCTTCTGCAGCTAGTTTGTCGTCTACATAGGCTTTGGCATCGAGCTGCCATACTTTACCTTTGTGTTTGATCACGTTGATTTTATAGATCAGTTTGTCTCCCGGTGTTACAGGGGTTCTAAATTTTGCTTTATCTATGCTCATAAAGTAGACGACTTTATTCTCTATATCTTTTTGGTCTATATTGTCTATACTTTTAAATGCGAGTACACCGCCTGCTTGTGCCATACCTTCGATAATCATGACACCCGGATAGACGGGGTGATCCGGGAAGTGTCCTTGAAAGACAGGTTCGGAGATAGATACATTTTTGTACCCTTCTATATATTCTCCGGCTTTAAGTTCGTTAATTCTGTCTACCAATAAAAACGGAAATCTATGGGGGAGTATTTTTTGGATATCAACAACATCGTACAACACGGGCAACCTTCTGAAAAAAAATTGCTTCATTTTATCTAAATATTGGTAAAAAAGGGATGAATGGCGATTAAAGTGCGATGAGCACCTCTTTGACGTCACTATAGGTTTTACTTTGGCAACGAATCTCTATTTTTTTATCCGGTATTTCATCTACAACAATAACTAGTGAGAGATCATAGGGAGTGACACCTAAAGAGCCTCTTAGGGCTATTTCTGTTTCAAACGGGGGCGGATTAAAAATAAGTTCAGTGACACGCTTATAATTGCTTTTTGCCAAGGTATTGTAATACTCCAAGGTAATAAAGCGTACTTCATCACGGTTCATATAGTGTATTGGACCAATTGAATATTCTATTTTTCCACGGCTATATTCACCTTTGAGGGTAGAGTAGGGTAAAAAGTGTGCAGGAACAACCTTTTTACGTACTTTGAGCCATCCTATGGTTAAGCGCCAGTTTAAAAAACGCTGTTTAATGATTTTGTACGGTTTTCCTCGCTCCTCCATCTCCCAGCGTCTTTCATACATCTCAATACGCTCTTCTATAGCGTCTGGCTGTATCTGCTTAGAAACGGGAAGAAAGAGTTCGTCTGCGATTTTTTGTTGCTGGTCTCTTTGGATTGTAAGAGCATAGAGACAGCCACAGTAGTCTTGACGGTAGAGTGCATCTTTTTTGGCAATAATATTTTGTTCTTGTGTGCCGGAACTCTTTCTGTAGTCTGGTGCTATAAAAGTGACATTAAATCTTTTACCCAGTGCATCTCCTGCCATCTTTAGCTGCTTCAGAGATTTTTTGGGACTAGTAAGCAGCGTGGAGGTAAAGGTTTTTTCTCCTAGGGCTTTTGCCTTTTGTGCAGAGACCTCAAAACGTCTGTCAAAACAGATACCGCAGCGTTCGCCTTTTTCAGGTTCATGCTCCAGGCCTTTGACCAGAGAGAGCCATTTTTCTACATCATACTCGCCTTCGATAAGTGTGATATTGAGCATTTTGCAACTTCGTTTCACATCGAGCAGACGTAAATAGTACTCCGAGTAGGGGTGAATATTCGGGTCGTAGAAAAATCCTATAAGGCTCTCTTTGGGATACTCTTGACGAAGTTTTTGCAAAAAATAATGACTGTCAACAGAGCAGCAAATATGTACTAACATGTTAACTTCTTCCAATATAGGATGTTCAATAGAGTATCTATCGTGTATTGTTGCATTTTTTATTCCATAATAATTTTTGCGACATTTTTACTACTGCCGTGTCCCAAATACTTTTTTAACTCTTCTGCTTTTTGGGCAAATATTTTTTTATCTGTATTGTAGTAAGCTTTAAGCAAGTTGTCAACCGTGACCTCTTTTTGGAGTAGCTCTTTGTGCAGTCTTGTATCGTTGTAGTGTGTCAAGATAATATTTGCCAGACCTACCTGTTTGATCTTTAGGAGTTTTGTCCCTATGAAAAAGTCTATTTTTTTAGCAATGTAGGCTAAGGTAAAGGGCGTACCGATCAGTGCTGCTTCGAGTGTGGCCGTACCGGAACAAATAAAAGCAAATTCAGAGCGTCTGAGTGCCTCATGGGTATTGCGTACGATTTCAAACTCTCTGTTGCCGCGGTAGAGCTTTGCTATCTCATTTCTGTTAAATCCCTGAGGGATGACTAGCAGTGGACGAATTTCATTTCCGAGTCTACGTCTTAGTTCCAAAAAAATAGGCATGAGACGATTGATTTCAGATTTGCGACTTCCCGGGAGAAAGGCTATAATGTTTTTGCACGCTTCCTCATTTCTGTTTACCGTTATTTCATCAAGTAACGGATGACCTACATATGCGGCTTTTCTTTGTGGATAGTAGTCGATTTCAAAAGGGAGTATACCTAAGAGTTTGTCACAGTAGCGCTCTAGTTTTTCGGCACGTTTAGGACGGCTTGCCCAGACTTGAGGAAGTATGTAGTAGATAATCTCTTTGTCCGGATAGTTTTTTTTTAGCTTTTTTGCCAAGGGCAGGTTAAAACCGGAGCTGTCCATCAGCAATATTTTGTCTGCATCCTTGGCGAGTTCTAGCATTTCATCTGCTATTTTTAAAAACCAAGGCAACTTTTTTAGGGCATCTGTTACACCCATGATAGCCATCCGGCTCATATCGTACAAGGGTGTGTCTTGTGTGATGTGTTTGTCAAAAATACCTAGAAGTTTGATATCTTGGGTATAGTGAAGCAGCTCTTTTAAATGGAGATTGGAGGAGGGTTCCAGGGCTGAGACAAGAAGTTTCAAAATTTATCCTGGGGCAGATATTTTTTAGGGTATTCAAAAAAAAGTTGTTTTCCTCTATGTCTCTCTATTTTCTTTTCAAATACGATAGCGACGATGGCACCGGTGACAAGGTTGTAAAGAGGTGTGTCTGAGAGTATATTGTGTAAATCTGTCAATCCGGGATTGTGTCCGACTATCATGAGATGATCTACTTTTTGAAATGCTTCTTGCGCTATGTAGTATAGATTGAGGTGTGAGGCTTCATAGATACGTACATCAAAATGGAGTTCTCCGTCTAAAGCGTGATGGTATATATGGGCTGTCTCTTTGGCACGTATGGCAGGAGAGGAGAGGATTAAATCAGGGGTGGTCTCTTTGGCTTTGAGAATGCTTGCCATAAGTTGAGCATCTCTTTGACCTCTACTATTTAACGGACGTTCAAAATCCGATAGTGCATGGCGTTTCCAGTCAGATTTTGCATGACGTGCAAGGTAGAGGATTTTTTTAAGCATTTTTATATCCTAGTTTTTTAGCAGATTTAATTTTTGTGGGTTTGGAAGGTATAGCTTGAATCTCTATATCTTCCGGTGTTTTGGCTTTAAGACGTTTTCCTCTTAGATAGTAGCCCCCCAAAGCACCTGTGGCTGTGGAGATAAGCAAGAGTCCTGCAGTCATCATTTGTGCTACTACAAAAAGAGCCCCTATCCCAAGAGCAGTAGCAAAGGAGGCACCTACTTTGAAATTTGCTTTTGCGTGTGCTTTGGCAATTTCATTGCGTATCTCTTTTTGGGCATCTTTTCGAACGCGATCTTTTGTACGTTGGATATTGATCTGTATTTTCTCTTTTTCTGATAAAAATTGATCTTTGGCTTTGTTTAGCATGTCTTTACTGTAGTGGGCGGCAACGGAGAAGAACCAGAAAGCAATCGCGAGTGCAATGAGTAGAGCAGGTATAACAATACGCAGCATATTTTCTAAGCTAAGAGAGTCGGTATTGAGCAGTATTAAGGTAAACATAGCTGTTTGGGCAAGCACAATACCAAAAAAATATTGCATAAATCGCATCACTCGTTTCCTCAAATTCTATATTTATGTAATTCTATCATAGATATGCAAATGAGTAAATTTTTTATGTAGCGTTTTTATAAGTATTATGCGATATAGGCATACCTTTTACTATATTTGTTTTGTGTTGAGATATTTTTTGAAAGTGCAAGTACAAGCGTATTGATTTTGTTATTTACTTCAGAGATAAATCTTTCATTGCTTAGGATACTCTTATCCCATACTAAGGTATTGTCTTTTTTTAAAATGGCACCTGAAGAGATACCTTGTTGTGTAGGTAGTTTGCTCTCATCGATCCATTTAAGTTTGAGCAGGATCTCTTCTATTTTTTGTTGTGAAATATTAAAATGCGTAGCGATTTCTTCTAGGGTATATGATATCTTAGTACTCTCTTTTTTATATGTTTGGACGGGTGTTTCTTTTTTTTTGAAAAAAAATGAGAAAAAATGCATCATAGACTCCAATAGTTCATTTATAGAAAGTCTACATTAAAAATGTCAAAAAAATGTCAAATATAATAGAGATATCCAAGGATCAAAAACCCTATACTGGCTAAAATACCGCCTATTACAGCATAGGGTAACTGCGTACGTACATGGCTAATGTGGTCACAGTCTGCTGCCATGGAGCTGATGATGGTGGTATCTGAAATGGGTGAGGCGTGATCACCGAAGATACCGCCACTTATGACTGCTGCTATGACTAGAGGTATCTCGAGGTTCAGGGTGGCTGCAAGTGTTAAGCCTATGGGCATCATGATGCTAAATGTCCCCCAGCTAGTCCCAGTAGAAAATGCCGTGAGGCTAGCTACCCAGAAGATGAACAAAGGCACTACCGCAGGGCTAATATTTCCATCTAAGAGGTTGGCTAGGTATGTGGGCGTGCCAAGTTCGCCTATGACTTTACCTATGAGCAGGGCAAAGATTAAGATGCTGGTCACAGGTAGCATATGAGCCATGCCATCGTACATGCCCTTAAAGAATGCTTTGTGTGTCAGCATCTTTGTAGGGACAAAGTAGAGGTAGGTAAAAAAGAGTGTAGCAATCACTGCATAGTAGACAGAGGTGGAGCCTGATCCCTTAAAGATGTCACCGTCTCCCGTAAGATACAGGCCCAGAGGAACCGAGAGTATCATCACTAGTAAGGAGAGGAGCATGGGGTAGGGTGTGGGTTTTTCTTTTTTTTGTGTTTCTGACGGTACGTACGGCACTGCTTCAGCTTTTTTCATAGGTCCTATATCCCAGTTCCAAAGTATCACATAAAGTAGGATAAGAAGGGTAAAAACGGAGTAAAGGTTGTAAGGTATGGAGGCAATAAGAAGTCCAAGAGCATCTCCCGTGATGACTTTGGCCTCTATGGCTGTGACTATGAGACCCAGCAACAAAGCTCCCCAAGCATTGAGAGGTATGAGCGTACAGACGGGAGAAGAGCTAGAGTCGCAGATGTAGGCCAGTTTCTCTCTGCTTACGCCGTTTTTGTCAAAGAGGGGTTTGGCTACGGTACCTGCTACCAGTGCCGTGATGCTAGACTCTATGAAGATAAGTATGCCTATAAGATAGGCTAAAAGCATTGCTCCCTTTGGCGAGTCTATACCTTTTGCTTTTTTATCTAAGAAGCTCACAAAACTAGCCACTGCACCAGAGACAGAAAGGATGTTGATTATAGCCCCGATGATAAGCATAAACAAGAGTGTTTTAACTATCCAGCCTTCAGAAAAAAGAGTAATTACTCCATCAAAGAGTGCCACAAATGCAGCAGCCGGGTCGTAGCCGTTTAAGACTAAAAATCCTGCAAAGATACCACCCATTAAAGAGACTATGACATCTTTGGTTATAATGGCTAAAATGATTGTGAGTATAGGGATGGCTATTGAGAGTATTCCGTATTCCATGAAAAAACCTAATAGATTGATGAGAAGGATTATAACACAATGATAAAAAGTTTAGCAGTTGTTACTTTCATGACTTTCACACTCTACGCCCAACTACCCGATACAAAACAGATCATCGTGGTTACAACAAAAAACTGGTCTAGTCCCAACGGCACGCTTCAACGCTACGAGAAAAGAGATGCGTGGCAAAAAGTGGGTAAAGCCATCGATATTAAACTGGGACGAAACGGCTTAGGTTGGGGCATAGGACTTCATAGCATACCTGTCAATGCCAAGTATATTAAAAGAGAGGGTGACGGTAAATCGCCTGCAGGTATCTTCTCGCTTAAACAGGCTTTTGGCTACTTCCCTTTTGAGGTGGATTACCCCTATGAGGTCTATGGAGCCACAGACCACTGCGTGGACGATGTAGACTCAAAACTCTATAACAAAATAGTAGATTCAAGGAAGGTAAAGGTAGACTATAAAAGTTTTGAGCTTATGCGTTTTGCCAAAGACTACTACAAGTACGGCATCGCGGTAAACCATAACCATATAGACGAAGCAGGAGCTATAAAGGGTGCAGGGTCTTGTATCTTTATACATATTAAGTCCGTACCCACTTCCGGCTGCACAGTTATGCGTGAAAATGAGATAAAAGAGCTTATACAATGGTTAGATGCAAGTAAAAATCCTTTACTTATACAAGGTACTGTTGAGGTGGTTAATATCTTGCTTAAAAGATTACCGTAAATATTAATTAGTAGATTCTGTAGTTTACAAAAAATATGATTTTCGTCTTTTTGTTAGGCAGGGGATAGTTTTTATAGGCGATACGTATGACTTTGAGCGTGTTTTCATCCAAAGCAGCATACCCAAGAGATCTTTTGAGTCTAAGGTTAGATATATCGCCGTTGGGATGTAGATAGAAAGAGACGATATTGGTTCCTTGCTGTTTGGTACGTTTGGCTACCTCGGGGTAGCCATTGCGAGTGAGAGTACGTTGTGTGATTTTATGAATGGTGCTAAGATTATGACGTATAAACTTTTTTTGTATAGCAGAGAAGGTGTCAAACTCTTTTCCATAGAGCTGTTTGATCATCTTTACACTGTAACTTGCAGAAGAAGATGCTTTAGGTTTAGTATACAATGCACTGCCTGAGCCCATAAGTATATTGGCAAGAGAGTCTTTAGAGCGTTTTGTTTTTTTCTTTTTAACGATATATTTTTTCGTTCGACTTTTTTTATGTATCTTTGTTTTCTTCGCTATTTTCTTTTTTACTGTTTTCTTTATTCGCTTTGCTTTTTTAGGTTCTTCTTTTTTCACTATTTTTGTCGTATTATTTTCCTCTTCACTTTTGTTTGAAAATATTTTTTTACTAGTATCTAAATGCTTTTGTTGGGCACTCTCTTTTTGTACTTTAGGCTTAACTTCTTTTTGAATGGGCATAGGTGTTACTTGGGGTTTTTGGCTTGGAAGAGGAAATCTCATTTGAGAGGTTATTTGCTGTAAGTTTAGACTTATCTTGTGCTCTTTACTTGTTGGAGGGATAAAGATAATTTGCTTAAAGCTTATATAGAAAAAAAGAGCTATAAGTAAATGCAGTAGCAGTGAGAGCAATAGCGATTTAATCGTTCTGATATTTTTCTCCTCTTAGTCGCTTTAGTGTATAATGCATCTAGATTATACATAATGAGGATTAATACAATGGCATATGATAAGAGTATAGAGGCATTTGATGCAGCATACAGAGTGATACCCGGGGGTGTAGATTCCCCCGTACGTGCATTTAGCGGGGTGGAGAGCACACCTCCTTTTATCAAACGCGGTGAGGGTGCGTATCTTTTCGATATTGACGGGAACAAGTATATAGACTTTGTACAAAGCTGGGGTCCACTCATATTTGGTCATTGTGACCCTGAGATAGAGACGGCGGTGATAGACGCAGTAAGAGATGGGCTTAGCTTCGGCGCACCTACTACTGTAGAGACAGAACTTGCCTCAGAGATAGTAGATCTGTTTGAGAGTATAGATAAAGTACGTTTTGTAAGTTCGGGTACTGAGGCAGTGATGTCTGCTATACGTCTTGCACGAGGGGTTACGGGGCGTGATCATATCGTTAAATTTACAGGCTGTTATCATGGTCATTCAGATTCTCTGCTTGTGCAGGCAGGTTCGGGTTTAGCTACTTTTGGCACACCCTCTAGTCCGGGTGTGCCGTCTGATCTTACCAAGTATACGCTTCTTGCTACCTACAATGACATGGCATCGGTTGAAAAATGTTTCGAAGACGTAAATGGAGACATCGCATGTGTCATCATAGAACCTATAGCCGGTAATATGGGGCTTGTGCCTGCGGATGAGCATTTTTTAGAAGGTTTGAGAGCTTTGTGTGACAGATATGATACACTGCTTATTTTTGATGAGGTTATGAGTGGATTTAGAGCATCGCTTAGCGGTGCTCAGGGGATACTATCCGTTAAACCGGATATGGTTACCTTAGGTAAAGTCATAGGTGCCGGTATGCCTGTAGGAGCCTTTGGAGCGAGTGCTAAGATTATGTCCCATCTCTCTCCGGAAGGTCCTGTTTATCAGGCAGGTACACTTAGCGGCAACCCTGTGGCCATGGCAGCCGGATTGACTAGTTTACGTAAGCTTAAAGCGAACCCTTCTATATATGAAGTGCTTGAAAAGAGAGCTAAAAAGCTTGTAGAGGGCTTTGAAAAGGCGGCCAAAGCCGTAGAGGTACCTATGGTTACGGAAGTACGAGGCTCGATGTTTGGTTTCTTCTTCTTGGACAAGGCAGTCAAAAACTTTGCCAATGCTTGTGATAATGACACGCAGATGTTTGCAAAGTTCCATAAGGGTATGCTTGATCGTGGTATATACCTTGCATGCTCTTCTTATGAGACAGGGTTTATCTCTACCGTGACGGATGATGCGATGATAGATGTGGCAATTACAGCTGCGTATGAGACGATGAATGAGATAGTAAACTAATGGCTAATGAAGAACCAAAATTTAAAAAAATAGTGAACGCGGCTGATGGGGCAAGTCTCGGTATTTCTATGGCAGTGGCTGTGCTTATGGGAGTGGGTATAGGTATAGGATTGCAAAAGCTTACAGGGGCTTGGTGGACTATTTTTATAGGCGTGTTCATAGGTATAGGTGCGGCTATTTCCAATGTCTATAAGGCTTATATCAAACAGAAAGCTTCACTTGATGAACTTGCTAAAGATCCGAGATACAAACATAAAGCAGGCTATCAAGAGGATGAGGATGAGAAGTATTAAGCTAAAAATAGTTAAAGCTCTCGTGATAGTAGATATCGTTCTTATCTTATTTTCTATACTCTTTTTTGATATCAAGATGCTTTGGAATACCCAAATAGGCTTTCTCTCAGCCTCTTTGGTAATGTTGGCTTCTATGGGGTCATATAAACGCATGGTGGATGCTAGAGTAGAAAAGAGTATCCTGGCAATAGACGATTCACGGGATACTATAGAGAAACTAGAAGATCCCTATGATCTCTACTCGGAGGCGTCCAAAGAAGAGAGGGAAAAAGAGATTTATGATACCCTTAAAGAAGAGAAAGCACGTCTAAAGAGGCAGAGACGTTCTATCATGCAAACTGCAAGAGATACCAAAGCAGCACTCTCTTTACATCGTATAGTTGCTTATGTGGTGCTTGTAGTAGGGTTTTTTTATTTAAATCGTCATGGTTTACTGGATATTCCTTCTTATCTGTTGGCATTGGGTATACCATCTGTCGTGATTGTTGTTTTGCTGTTCAAAGAAAAAGAGATACAAATTAAAGATACGTTACAATAAAGTCCAATTTGCCTTTAGGACTGTACGATGATAAAAACCTTACATTTTGCTCTGTCTATCTTGGTTTTGGCAGCTTGTGCGAAGGAGATAGATAAACCTGTAGATTTTGATACGAAATCTCTAGCATGTAAAACAAAACCCATAGCTCCGCCTATTCAAATCATCGATAAAGCTATAGATTTCGGTACAGAGCGTATCGCTATGACTAAGGAGTATATTAAAATACATTACGGTAAAACAGTTCAGAAGATAGAGATAGTCCCCAAAATTATCGTGCTTCACTGGACAGCCGAGATGGACTTTGATAAGTCGTTTCATCGTCTAAAACCCCACAAACTACTTTCAGACAGAAAAGATATTGCCAAAGCTTCACAGCTTAATGTCTCTGCACACTTTTTGGTAGACAGAGACGGTACCATCTATCGGCTGATGCCAGAGACTTGGATGGCAAGGCATGTTATAGGGCTTAATTATTACAGTATAGGGATAGAGAATGTAGGGGGAGAGGGTAATCAAAAAGAGGATCTCACCCCGGCACAAGTACAATCAAACATCGCCTTAGTTAAGTACTTAAAAGAGAAATACCCAAGTATTGAGTATCTGATAGGACATTATGAATATACCAAGATGGAAAAGACAGCTTTATGGCTAGAAAAAAACAAAAGCTACAGAACAGTGAAGTTTGACCCGGGAGATGTTTTTATGCGTCAGGTACATAACAAGACAAAAGCGTTAGGGTTTAAGCGTGCTTTTTAGTTCTTTGGTTTGATTTTTATAAAAGATATATTTTCTTTTGCTTTTTGAAATTTAATCACTCTCCAAGTTTTAGGGTAGTTGTCTTGTTTGGTGCAGGCGCTAAGGTGTACATCTCGATGAGCATAGCATCCGGGTACCTTTTTGTATTATCTAGGTCTGCACTTATGGTCTATCCTAATATGTTCACCGCCACAATGTCGGTAGAATTATCGGGAGAAGAATGAAGAATAATATATAGGTTAAGTGTCTCATACTATTTTTTTCTATCAAATATATAAGGGTCATGATAACTTTAGAGGCTTTTTTCTAAAGATCTGTAACAATATAATTTATACAGATCTTCACCTCTGTGATTGAACCTGAACTCACACTCTTTGAGATGCAAGTTAAAGTTCTTTTTATCAA
>JALSJI010000042.1 GCA_026989435.1 Sulfurovum sp. | reverse complement strand
TTCTTTATTTCTAAAGGTAACTACTTTTCCTGTAGAGATTTTATATCCAAGATCTTGTAATGTATTGGGTGCTGTATGAAATAGATCCAATATTTTTAAATCGTCTGCAGATGATGGTATGCAGATAATATCACGGTATTTTTCTATGATAAGATCTTTTGAGACCAAGAGTTCCTCTATGTAGTCAAAGGTGCTATCTTCACTCGATGTAATGGTAATATTAGATTTGTTTTGTTTTGAAAACTTTGTGATGATCGTTTCCTGGAGGATACTTTCATTTTTAAAGTGTTCTCTTCTGGTGTTAAAGATGTGAATATGCTCCAATGATACGGTATCAAGGAGATACTCTCTAAAACGTTTAAAATAAGCTCCAGATGCAAAACTCCGAGGAGTAATAAATACCATCTCTCCAGTCTCTTTAAGCAGATCAGCACTTTTAGCCATAAAGAGCATATAGATATTTGGCTGCCCATGTATGAGGTGTATCATTTCCTTTGCTTCTGGCGACTCTTTTTTCAGTTTGAAGTAGGGAGGATTAGAGATGATGAGATCAAACTTGCTTTCGATTGGATCCAATATAAAGTTTTTCTCTATGACTCTGTAATGCAGTACAATATCTGGATGCTCTTCTCTGTAGGCTGATAGGTTTTGATGAAGATCCCGCAGAACACCAGGATCGATCTCATAGAGAGTGAGATCAAATTTTCTATAGCCTTTTTGGATGAGTATGTTTAATAGAGAAATTGACAAGATCCCATGACCTGCTCCACAATCAAGGATCTCTATAGTTTCAGTTTTTGGTAGCTCGAATGAAAAAAGATTAGCCATATAGTTAGCTATACGATAATCAGTAAAAAACTGCCCTAGTTGTTTTTTCTGATCCGAGGAAGTGGTTTTTGCATATACAGATGCTTTATACTCAATCGTCTTTAGAAGATTGGTATGTGTTTGATCTGTAAGGCTGATTGTCATAACTGGGCTTCCTCTTAGTGATTGCTAATTATATCCTAACATTTCCTAAGTGTTAAGAAAATATGGCAATTTGACATATTTTTAAGAATCTTTTATGGTCTGTCTGAATTATTGTATAGTTTCCACCAGTCATCGATTTTGATATAATTTGAAGAATAAACCCTTTTCATGATTTCTTCATCATTTGAATATTCATCAATACCCATTTGGTAAAATTCTTTTGTATAGAGCTGCAATATCTTTCCATTTTTTTTGTGCCTAATCTCAATATCCATACTTCCAGAGCTGTCTGAATATGTGTAATCAACAGCATCAATAGTTCTTTTGAATCTAAGTTCTCCCTGTTTAGTTATTGAATATATGTTAATTGGTGTTTTCATTTCTGGTAACCGATCCTGGTATCGATGTTTGCCATGCTGAATAAAGCTTTTACAAAACCTTTCCCAGTCATGTAAATAAATATAATTTTCTCCATCAATAAAAGCCATAGTTGAACCCACATGAGAATCCTTAAAAAATTGGGCAAAAGGTAACTTTTCAATATCATTAAGTTTTACCCCAGGGGTGTAGACATCAAGCCCGAAAAAAGTTTTGTTTTCTTTAAATTCAAAGAGTTGTTTCATGCCACATCCCAGGCGTTGGTTTTTCGCCATTCATTTATATCCTTTCTTGCACGTTTGGATCTCAACCGCTTAAGATATTTTATGTAGCGTTGCATAGACCTTGTTTTGCATCTATAGCTTTTTGCTCTGGAGAAACTACGCTTTTTCATCCAACAACTCAAAATAGGGTTTAATCATTTTGATACTCTCAGAGTTAGGATCTTCCTCTATAGGAAAGAAAGCATTCGTTTCATAGAATTTGATTATCTTTTCTTTATTGATTGCATCGAGCAAAATAAATCTACCACCTAGAGATCTTTGAGATCGATCTATGATCTCTATGGCATCATTAAGGATATACTCTCCTATCTTTCGAGGCTCAAATTTATCTGATTTTCCAAGTTGTCCTATCAGAAAGCAGGGGATAGATGCTATATCATTTTTATAGCCGTCCAAAAGTTCTATAACTTCTGGAGAGATACTATCAGTATGTAGTGTACTGATGGTTATAGTAAAATATGCAGCTACCTCTTGTGTGCTATTGTCAATGTAGAGGTATGTACGAGATCTAAGATTTTTTTCAAAGGTGATAGCTTTATTGTAAAGAAAATCTTGGAGATCTATATTCCTGGTGCAGCTAAAAGTATCCAGTAGTTTTTTAACTTTTCTGTTGGAGTCTGTATTTTCTATGATTTCAGAGAGTGGAAATAATGAGAATGACTCATCAAACTGTGCACGAGTCATTGTTTAGTTTAGTATAGCAAGATCATTGATAGAGAGTTTTCTATCAGATGTTTTTTTTAGTTTAGTAGCTCTTTTGGAGTCAAATTCTTTGACCTTTTTTAGGCTTTTTTTGGAAAAAGCTTCAAGGACAAGTTTTTCATTCTCTGGCTTTAACACCATGGTTTCTAAAAATGCTTTTGTCATTTCGGATCCTTTTCCTTTAAGTTTGGTTTATAATAGCATTTTTGAATAAATATAGCAAATTATAAGACTAATCGCTGATTTGCTACGCTGGTTCAGCGATTGAAACACTCGATTGATTTAAATACCGATCGGTACCAAATTCAAGTGTATTATAGCATATTATGTTTTGTGAAAGATATGTAAAGTGTCAGCCAAATTGTCAGTAAGTAATGCCCATTATCTACTGACATTTATATTTTTTTAGATACAATAAACTCTAACAAAGCCCTATATTACGGGCGTTAGAGCTATTTCCTTGTTATCCATCCGAGGGGTTCGAATCCCCCTCTCCCGGCCATCCAAATCCATATTCTACTTTTTATCACTCTTTTATTGTTGTATGTATTGTCAGTTTCTTTATAAGGCAGTATAGCGGTATGTTCAAAGAGAAGCGGCTCCTATCCGCTTAGTTGTGTGTATTGACCATCCATAACGAAAAGACATTGAG
>JALSJI010000041.1 GCA_026989435.1 Sulfurovum sp. | reverse complement strand
GAAGAGAAAGCCATGATGTTTGAAGCGATGATGCAAAAGCTTCAACCAGAGGGAGGCTACAAACCTTTTAACGATGAAGCCTATGATAAAGCACTAAAATCCACAGCCGTAGTGAAGGTAGTACCTAGCACTGTGTCATGCAAATTTAAATTTGGTCAGCACCTAGATAAAGAGAGATTTGAGATGATACTAGAGCATTTAAAAGAGCGTAATAGTACCATAGACAATGAAACAATAGAGATGATGAAAAAATGTAGAGGGTAGCATTTGGTTAATCTTTACTCTATATACTTCTAGCATTCATTTTAAGGAAAATAGATATGAAAAAAATACTACTCATGACAGTACTTTTAGGCACAGGTCTCTTCGCAGACTTCAAAACAGTTGATGCAAATACATTTGAAAAGCTCATGAAAAAGGGCTACCCTACGATAGACATCCGTACCCCAATGGAGTGGAAACAAACAGGTATCATTAAAGGTGCACATAAAATGATGTTCTTTACTCCTAAAGGAGATGCAGATATAGCAGAGTGGTTTTTTAATCTGGGACATTTGGTGAAAAATAAAAAAGAACCTATTTTACTTTACTGTGCACATGCTAACCGCACTAAGGTATTAGGAGAGGGCTTGATACAAATGGGGTTTCAAAATGTCTATGATCTTAAAGGCGGCATTGAAAACGGCTGGATAAAACTTGGTAGAAAAACTGTTAAGAAATAATTAAAACCACATCATTTGATAAACTCTACCACATCCTCAAAAGGCAATCTTTGCTGCACGGACTGTTCATTGATACGATAACCAAACGACACAAGCACAGAGACTTGCCAGATAGAAGTATCTAAATCTAATATCTCTTCTACTTTCTCTTTTTCAAACCCCTCAATCGGACAAGAATCTATACCGATATAAGCAGCTGCACTCATCATATTAGCTAAAGCAATATAGCTTTGTTTGCTTGTCCAATGATAGATATTTTCATTTGAAGAGAGTGTTTTTTCAAGATGTTTGGCATACGTATCCATATAAAAATCAAGTTTTTCTTGAGGCATGTTGCGTCTTAGGAAACGTTTTTTAACTTCGCCGCTTTCTATTTTTACATTCTCTATAGCTGCAAGTATGATAACCAAATGAGAACAAGACGTAATTTGGATCTGATTCCAACAGTGTGGTCGCAATGTGGCTTTAAGTGCTTCATTTGTAATGACCAAAAACTTCCACCCCTCCATCCCAAAAGAGGAGGGCGATTTACGTCCGGCCTCTAAAATATAGTACATATGCTCATCAGATATACGCTTACACTCATCAAATGCTTTGCATGCATGTCTAAAATCCATAGCTTTACTAAAATCGTTATACACGTCCGGCTCCTTCGATACATTATGATATTATAGCCTTATGAAACTAATAGAGCAAGACTCCGTAAAACACCTCCACACCCTCCAAAATTTCTGCTTCACTCAACCCGCCAAACCTCTCATACGTATATCCTCAAACTCTATCAAAACGTTCTTTGGAAAGATAAATTTTAATATAAGCTTCTACTGCGTATCATTCAAACATCTTCTAAATGAAAAACTAAACCAAGTAGAGAAAAACTCCTAAACATTACCTTCGATGAAGTCTACATACACGGCTACACTGCAACCCCGTAAGATAGCATACACAAATGTGCAGGCATACCCAAAAGATTCACCGTTTTGTACATACAAAATAAACATAAATGTATTTTTTCATAAATATAAATGATTATTGATATATAGTGATAATTGACAATAATGACGATTTTTATTATATTTTTAGTAAATTATATCGTCAAACTTGACTCTTATTAAGATAATACTTTATAATAACTTGTATTAAAAAAAATTATGGAGTACAAACATGAAAAAAACATTAATAACACTATCGGTAGTAGCTATGACAGCTACATCGACATTTGCAGTAGAGATGGCATCTTGTATTGGTTGTCATGAAGCAAACTTTGAAAAAGCAGCACTGGGTAAGTCTAAAATCGTTAAAGATATGGCTAAAGCAGACATCATTACTGCACTTAAAGGATACAAAGACGGTTCTTACGGTGGTGCAATGAAGGGGGTAATGAAAGGTCAAACAGATAAACTTTCTGATGTTGTCATAGAAGCAATCGCAACGCAAATAACTGCTAAGTAGTTTAAAAACAAAAGAGGGTTTCTGCCTCTTATGAATCTCTTCTCTGCCTATGTAAATATTTGATAATTCAAATTAAAACACTTCAATATCACTTCTTCTCATTAATCACTGTGGATTTATCAAGAGCTGCTTCTATCTCTTCTTTGCTGATATCTCCTATAAGGTTTAGATTGACTTCACCGTCTACACCGGAGACTTCCATATTGCTTATCTTGGCTTTGGTTTCGTCCGACATACACTCACACTGTCCTGTAGCACAGTTTTCTACCATCTTTACAATGTTTTGTTTTTGAACTTCACCTGTGAAAGAGATTTTGACACCTTCATCTGTTTTAAATACGTTCTTGTTCATAATAATTCCTTTGTAATTTTGGGTAATAAAATTTCTCTTATCTCTTTGAGTGTCTCTTCAAAAGCCTCATAGCCCTTACCATCTGGGTCCTCAAAACTTACGTGCATTTTGGATACAGACTTTGGAAATATAGGGCAAGTTTCATGGGCATGGTCACAGACAGTAACCACAAGGTCGTAGTCATGGTCTATCACGGTACCCAGTGTTTTAGAGTGGTAAGAGTCTTTCCAAATGCCTTCTGTTTCTAAAAGCTTCTTGGCATGAGGGTTAATCTTCCCCGATGCCTTAATACCAGAACTTTCGGCTTCTATACCATCTAACTCAGCATTGATAAGTGCTTCAGCGATGATACTCCTGCATGAGTTTCCTGTACAGAGAATGAGGACTTTTTTCATGGGGTTCCTTTTGCTGATAGGGAAGTATAGCAGAATAGTTTTTATATATCAAGATATATTGATGTATAATTTATTGTTTCAAGGTG
>JALSJI010000040.1 GCA_026989435.1 Sulfurovum sp. | reverse complement strand
CAACCTCCCGGTTTAAGTGACTTTGTCGTTACAGAACTCTCTGAACAAAAAACTTATAAGAGAGGAAAGTATAAGGTACAGGAGATAAGGTATATCGTGACTCCTCAAAAAGAGGGTAATTTTACTATAGCTCCGGCACAGGCAAAAATTGGCCTGCCTGATTTGAGTAGGCGTGATATATTTGGGTTAAGCTATGCAACAAAATGGATAGAGGATGTTTCAAATGCACTTCAAATAGAGGTATTTCCACTTGAGAGTCAAGCAGATGTAATAGGTGATTTTACAGTTAACACAAATATTGACAAAAATAAAACCAAAAGCAATAAACCGGTTAATTTTACAGTCAAAATAGAGGGGAAAGGAAGTTTAGATGGATTTGAATTTCCCAAATATGAGATAGACGGGGTAACTGTTTACAGTGATGAAGCGGATATAGAAACGAAGATTGTCGATGGGGAGATTTATAGTAGTTATACAAAAAAATTTGCATTTATATCCGAGAATGATTTTACTATTCCAACAAGAGAAATAACGATCTACTCTCCTAGTAAAAAAGCTAAACAGATTTTGGAAATAAAAGGTTTTTTTATCAGAGTTGAAGGAGGCAGTAAAGAAGCATTAGAGACCCAAGTTATTGCGTCAGTATCCGCACATTCTGATAAAAATACTACTGCCAAAGTGCAAACAGAAGGCCTAGAGGTAGAAAATATCGCATGGTGGATGTTGGCATCGGCATTTCTTTTGGGTATGTCGAGTACCTATCTAGTGCAGTATCTATCTAGATGGCTTAAGGTCAACAAACGAGAATATAAAGAGTCGGACGCACTCAAGATTTTGTATGGTCATATCGGTGAAGACGAGAAAGCAGAAGAGATGGTACGTAAGCTTTATGCCAAGAAAAGAGGTGATAAATCTGTAGTGATAGATAAAAAAGAACTTAAAGAGATACTAGAGAGGTTTAGATAGTTTTAGTATAATATTTTATGATTTATTATATATATGCAGATGACAAAAAAGAGTTTGTCGATGAGTGTAAAATATATTTAGACAATAAGGAAATCAAATACCTTCCTTTTTCTAGGATTGGAGAGTTAGATGTGACTACCGTGTCACATTTTTTAATAACAGGGTGTTTGCATGAAATAAAACTTCTCATGGCCATTGCCCATCAGGCTGATAAAACATTGGGGATTGTTGCAACACAAGAGCAAAAAGAGCTGAAACGAACCTTCTATCTTCCGAAAAAGACGGAAGATGCTATTAAACTGGCACTTAGCAAAAGTGAAAAAAAAACCGATTTACTCTACTGTAATGATGAGATTGTATTACAAGAAGTAGTCATAGGAGATGCTCCCCCTTTGGATAGTTTCGATACGGTACTTCAAGGAAAGAGTTATCTCGATAGAGTAAAATTCTTTTGGAATACGCTCAAGCGCGTAAAATCGCTTAAACATACGCAAATGATACTAAGAGATGCTAAAGAAAACAGATTTAAACTCTCTGTTGTCGGTTTGGTCGCTTTAGTATATACTAACAATACCTTTGCATCCAAACTCATACGTTCTAGGTTTTCTGTGAATGAAGGAAAGTTTTCTCTTGTGATACTTTCTCCTGTTTCGGTAGTACAGTATATGGGATATTTATTTAAATCTTTGGTCTCAAGTATTACACCGAAAAAATTGCCTCAATCTGTCGGGTACATTTCTAGCGACAAAGTAACGATTGAGTCTAAAAATGAGATGAAAGTGCTGATAGATTCTACAGAAAAACAGATCTCTTCCATAGAGCTTAGAGTACAGGAGAAAGCCTTAGCATTAAGTATCGGCAAGGCATTTTGGGAAAATCAAAATAGACAAGCACATAATAAAGACAGTGTTAAAATTGACCATCTCCCCTCCGATGAAGAGAGTGCAGACTATTTGAGCAAGAGTATTCCGTTTTTCACTCATGCAAGTAAAGAGAAGTATGCATCGTTATTTACAAGCTTGAGAGAAGAGAGTAGAGTAAGTCAGACCTTCATGGTATTGCTTGTTTTGGCTACGATGATAGCAACTTTTGGTCTCTTTATAAACTCTGCTTCCGTTATTATAGGAGCGATGCTGTTAGCCCCTTTGATGCAGCCCATAGTAAGTCTCTCTATGGGGGTACTAAGGCAAGATGAAGACTTGGAGATTAATGGAGCAAAAACCATCGTAGTAGGGGTATTTTCGGTAGTCGTTACGGCGGCATTGATAGCAATGGCCATCCCTATAGAACAGTTGACTTCCGAAATGTCCGGCAGATTAAGTCCAACGATTTTAGATCTTTTTGTGGCTGTTGTCTCAGGAGGAGCGGCAGCATATGCCAAATCGAACGAAAAGATAGTGGGAAGTTTGGCAGGCGTGGCCATTGCCGTGGCGTTGGTACCGCCTTTGGCTGTTGCAGGTATCGGTCTTGGCCGGGGAGAGTGGACTATGTTTTCAACAGCTATGTTGCTTTTTATGACTAACCTTGTAGGTATTGTTCTAGCATCTGCTCTTACTTTTGCTATACTTGGCTATTCCTCTTTGCGTTTAGCGAAAAAAGGTATAGTTGTCTGGATGATGATTGCTGCCGTAGTAGCTGTGCCTCTGTATCTCTCTTTTTCACAAATACAAGAAGATATACAGATACAAAAAAGATTGGAGAATTTAATCTTAAATGTCGGTAAACATCATATAAAACTCACACATATAGATTTGATTCATCGTGCAAAAAGAGATGAAGTATATTGTGAGGTCATGAGTTCAGGTATACTCTCCGAAAAAGAGAAAAAGATATTAAAAGAGACTATACTCACACATATCATGAAAGAGATGGAAGTCATTGTTACTTTTAGATATAGATTATAAAGCAGAAAATGAGTATTGTTGAACATAGTTTTAGAGGGTTTAATCCTAGCGGCTATCGGTAAAAGTAGAAAAGGAATCTATATTAGTCTAGGGTCTAGACTAGAACAGAGGGTATAAAGTGCAAAGAAAGTACCATTATACCGATGAAAAACAAGTATATAAAAGTTGCGAAGATTTCAGAGGCTAAATTTAGACTCATTGTAAAGTGTTTTTTC
>JALSJI010000039.1 GCA_026989435.1 Sulfurovum sp. | reverse complement strand
ATATACAATGTAGTACAGGATAAAGACATATTCCACTTCAGGAGAGGAGGAACAAGAGTGTTCTACGTATTCATTTTCCCAACAGCACAAGAAACAAAACTCTTCGCTGTC
The DNA here is from genome assembly GCA_026989435.1 of Sulfurovum sp. Classification (GTDB taxonomy): domain Bacteria; phylum Campylobacterota; class Campylobacteria; order Campylobacterales; family Sulfurovaceae; genus Sulfurovum. The sequence continues at coordinate 19,732 of JALSJI010000039.1, read as the reverse complement.
GTTGTAAACCCTTCCATAGTAGATAAATCTTCATCACTCATAGGGTAGCCTAGACCTTTGAGGGCTTCACGTAGAGCAGGGATGTTAGCGTCTTCCACATCAAGCGTGATTTGTCTAGGTTCTACTTCTAGGTTGACAGCTACTTCGCCAAATTCATTAGCTAGTTTGGTCGTAAGCGTGTTGGCACAGCCTCCACATTTTACGTTGAGTACTTCAAATGTCTGTTTCATGATTCATCCTTTTTATATAGTGTAACAATTTTGTGTGCAATATATGTGCAGTATCATATACCTATGTTACAATACTACGATGGAAAACAAGATAGAAATAAAACTTAGACAAGAAACGGTAGATAACCTCTTGGCATTTTCAGAGTTATTAGATAAAGATATCAACACAATACTCGAAGAAGCACTCGAACAATATTTTGACAAAGAACGAAAAAACCTCATAGAAAAGGGCATAGAAGAGGATGCTTCGATGACGAATTTAGACTATGATGAGTTTTGGGATGAATTGGATATTGGTTAAACTATGAGAAAAAAGTGGAGTCTCAAAACCCTAACAAAAGAGATCCTCGTAGCTTCGATACTCTTATTCATATTAACTAATATATTTAATCATATACGAAAACCCGAACCCCCCTCATATACCCTTCCTCAACTTGAAATAAAACTCTTAGACGGTAGCCTATATAAGATTGAGAAGGGTAAGCCTACAATCTTGCATTTTTGGGGAACATGGTGTCCGACCTGTCAATTAGAAGTAGGTAATATTGCGTATATATCTCAGAGATATGAAGTCTTAACAATCGCTGTCAATTCAGGTGATGATAACACGCTCACACACTACCTCGATAAGAGGGGAATCACCTTTCGTGTCGTTAATGACGATAGAGGAAAATGGGCTAAAAGTTTTAATATAAAAGCATATCCTACGACATTGATCTATGACTCCAAAGGAGAGTTAAGATTTATAGAAGTAGGATATACCACTACGGCCGGATTACTAGCAAGATTGGCACTCATAGACAAATAGTTTTTTGGTATACACTCTTAGAGGGGTAAAGCCTATGGTATTAATTAAAAACTTTATTGCTCTGTAACACTTCTATACCGTTTTTAACCGTTTGTACAGAGATGTCAAATTTTGCTTTGAGTCCATCATCAAGTTGCATCTGTACAATATGCTCAACACCTCTTGAGCCAAGAACTACCGGTACGCCTACACACACATCACGGTATCCGTACTCTCCGTCGAGTATCACGGAAGAAGAGACAACTGCTTTAGAGTCGTTTAAAATAGCTTCTACCATATAGGCAATAGCACGACCGGGTGCATAATAACCGGAAGTTTTCAAATGTCCTACTATCTCTGCACCGCCGTTTTTGGTTTTTTCAATAATCTCTTCCATATCCTCTTTGCTTAAAAGATCCGTCAAGGGAACATCTCCTATGTTGGCTTTTTGCGGCACGGGAATCATGTTTTCACCATGATCACCTATGACCAAAGCACCGACCCTTGCTGCTCCGTAACCAAGTTTTTTACGTATCTGATAAGCCATTCTAGAACCATCCAAGGCACCTGCCATACCTATGATTCTATGACGTTGCCAACCGGTAATACGCCCAATAGCATAGGTCATCACATCAAGAGGATTGGAGACTGAGATAATAATTGCATCCGGAGAGTATCGCATAATATCTTCAGTGACTGATTGAATAATTTTTGCATTGATCATCAAAAGGTCTTCTCTAGTCATATCACCTTTTCTAGGAACTCCGGCAGTAATCACCACAATGTCACAATCCTTCACGTCTGCCGGTGTCTCTGCCGCCGTAATACGTGTAGGTTTCGTAGAATAGTGTGTTGCCTGTTCAATATCAATTGCCTTTCCCAATGCAACACCTTCTGCAATATCATAGAGTACAATCTCTTTACACGTACCCATAATTGCCAATGAGAAAGCTGCCGATGCGCCTACGGCTCCTGCTCCGATAATTCCTACTTTTCTGTTGATAGTCATAGATTCTCTCTTTGTTTTTAAATTGATGCAAAATTATATACAAGATTGACTTTATCTTAAACAAGCAAAGCACTTTTTTAAAACCCTTTCATCACAATATCAAATAAAAAATCTACTTCATAATCTTCTAAAAAAACAGTTTTTTTACTTGCAAAAAAGTCTAAAATCTTTTTAGTGGGCAGTGTAGGACTGTAGATACAGGCAGGATGTGCCGCTCTAAAGGCTTGCATCAGGGCAATATCCTCCTCTATAGGTTGTTCACAAATAAAACAGCTCTCTTCTACATAAAGTCTACCTTCATAATCTAGCAAGCGAATATAACTCTCAAGAACGATTCTCTTTGGATTTTGTCTCTCCCATTTTGTTGCTGCACAAAGCAGTAAATCATAGTAAAAAGATTCAAGATAGCGTGCATCACGCAAGTGTGGTTCAAACTTTTGAATAAAATTGTGCCAAACAAGAAGTCTGCTTTTGTCATGTAACCAGGAAAATCCCATATGAGAGAGAGAACGAAGCCTTGGCATAAACCTACCGTCTTCACCTTCTACTTCAAAGTCTATCAAATTGCCTAACTGCAAAATGGAGTGTCTCGCACCAAAAAAACGGTAATAGGTTCCTATCTCTTTATCGGTCAAAATAACGGCAATAGAGTCTTCGTTTTTAGCTCTTCTAACTGAAAGTACAAACCCTTTAATTTTTGCTCCTTAACTATCTAATAAACCCGATACTCGATTATAGCATATTTCTATAAGGTAGGCCATCAAAAACGATGATAGGCACATCAATGAGTTCTCAAGAGTTTTTAACCTCGTTTTGGATATAATCCACCCCACTTATAAGGCATTATAGTAATGCTTTTGTTACTATAATCTCAAGGTTGAAAAATGCAACATTTATTTACCTCGTTTAAAGATAATTGCGGATTTGGACTTCTAGCATCCATTGACAATATACCCTCACATAAAAACCTCGAAGATGCTATTACTTCACTCTCACGCATGATGCACAGAGGTGCCATAGCAGCAGATGGAAAAACAGGAGATGGTTCCGGACTGTTACTCTCTATGCCTAAAACTTTTTTTAAAAATATTCTCTCCAAAGAGGGGATTGATCTGCCTGATATCTATGCCGTTGCTATGGTCTTTTCCCGAGAAGCATCACACTTTGATCTCATCAAACAGATCTGTCAAAACAATGATTTAAAAGTACTCTTTACACGTACCGTACCTATAGATACCTCCGCGCTGGGAGAGCAGGCACTTGCATCACTCCCGCTTATCAAGCAGCTCTTTGTTGTACCCAACGGTCCGATTGCTGCAAAAAGATTTGAAGCCTTAATCTACCTTTCACGTAAAGAGATTGAAACTGCGCTCAAAGAGGATAAAGATTTTTATATTCCCTCTTTTTCCACTTCTGTCATCTCCTACAAAGGTCTTGTAATGCCTACACATATCAAAACCTTTTATCAAGACTTGGGCGATCCTGAATTTAAAATCTCATTCTGTCTCTTTCACCAGCGTTTTTCTACCAATACGCTACCCCAATGGAAACTGGCACAACCATTTAGAATGATAGCCCATAACGGAGAAATTAACTCTGTAACGGCAAATCGCTTTAACACCATAGCGAAAATGGCTACAGCCAAATCTAATATTTTCACAGATGAAGAGATGCAAAAACTCAAAGATGTGATACAGCCGGAGATGTCGGATTCTGCCAGTCTGGATAATTTTATGGAATTTTTGCGTATTAATGGCGTAGACTTCTTTAAGGCCGCTAGATCTCTCATACCTGCACCCTGGCATAATGCCCCGCAAATGGATACAAATCTTAGAGCATTTTATGAATATGCAAGTACCTGTTTTGAACCATGGGATGGTCCTGCAGCAGTAAGTATGACTGACGGACGCTATATAGGATGTGTACTTGACCGTAATGGACTGCGTCCTGCAAAATATATCAAAACCATAGACAATAGACTACTCATCTCTTCTGAATATGGAGTATTAAGTATTCCTGACGAAGAGATTGTTGAACGTGGACGATTGCAGTCCGGAGAGATGATGGGTATCGATTTGAAATATGCAAAAGTACTAACATCAAAAGATATCGACGAACACCTCAAATCGATACACCCCTATGACAAATGGCTTGGTGAAAATATGTCCTATCTTCAAGAGCATGTACCCAATGCGCAAACAGAAAAATGCTCAAAAAATCATACAAAAAGAGTACCTGAGGAGATGGAGGCAAAACAGCGCTACTTTAACTATACCTCAGAAATAATCAATAAAATCATTAAACCAATGATCGAGGAGGGCAAAGAGACTACCGGAGCAATGGGTGACGATACGCCTCTTGCAGCTTTCTCGGAGGAGCAGAGAAACTTTACCGACTTTTTTAAACAGAAATTTGCACAAGTTACCAATCCGCCCATTGACCCCATACGTGAAAAAACCGTCATGAGTCTCAATACAGGTTTTGGTGAAATACACAATATCCTTAGTGATGGACCGGAACATGCCAAAAGGTTAAAAACCGTATTGCCTATTATGTCCGCAGAAAAGTTTTGTCTACTGCAAGAGTTTGGTGATGAATCTAACGAAAAGTACGAGGAAAGCTATAAATCAAAGAAATATACTACTACCTATACAAAAGATTTAAAAAAGAGTCTCAATAGGCTCATAGAACTCATTATCGAAGATGTGCGTCAAAACAACATACGTACCGTTATTCTTGATGACAGAGATTTAGATCGACACAATAAAGTACTACCCATGCTTATGGTCGTAGGGCGACTAAGCCAGAGATTGCTGGAAGAGGATTTAAGGCACCTTGTCAGTATCGTGGCAGTAACCGGAGAAGTATTTGATCCGCATACTGCCGCAGTAATACTTGCCTATGGTGCAGCGGCAATCTTCCCTTATCTGCTTTACTACAGTGTACGCCAGCTTATTGATGAGCATGAAGATGAGGAGACTACCAAAGCCATACTCAAACGTTTTAGACGTGCAATGGGTGCCGGATTGATGAAAATTATGTCTAAAATGGGGATCTCTACACTCTCATCCTACCGAAACTCAAGACTCTTTGATGTCATAGGACTCAGTGAAGAGATTGTGCAAGATTGCTTTGCAGGTACACAGATGCTTTTATCCGGACTCGGGTATGAAGATATCGATGCTCGACTCACTACCAACCATCAAAAAGCCTTTCTGCCTAAACTTGAGGGGAACAATAAACTCTATAAGGGCGGATTCTACAAATATAGAAAAGGGGGTGAGTTTCATGACTTTTCCAGACCTACCATCACGGCTATTCAAAAATGTGCAGCATCAGGCAAAAAAGAGGATTATGAAGAGGTAAAAAGATTAGTCAATCACAGGGATAAAAAATTTATACGTGATTTTTATCGACTCAAAAGCGACAGAGAAGCTATTTCCATTGATAAAGTTGAACCACTCTCCGACATTTTTAAACGCTTCTCTACAGCAGCCATGTCAATGGGTTCTATCTCTCAGGAGGCACATGAGACCTTGGCAGTTGCGATGAATACTCTAGGTGCAAAATCAAATTCCGGTGAAGGCGGGGAAGACCCTGCACGTTATAGTACCGATAAAAACTCCGGTATCAAACAGGTGGCCTCCGGACGTTTTGGCGTGACGCCGGAATACTTGCAATCAGCTACAGAGATTCAAATAAAAGTAGCCCAAGGTGCCAAACCGGGTGAGGGGGGACAACTTCCCGGATCTAAAGTCTCGCCGCTTATTGCCTCACTGCGTTTTACTAAGCCGGGTGTTACGCTCATCTCCCCGCCGCCGCATCATGATATCTACTCTATTGAAGATTTAGCACAGCTCATCTTTGACTTGAAACAGATCAATCCAAGAGCAAAGGTGGCCGTAAAACTCGTCTCTACCGCAGGCGTTGGAACCATAGCAACAGGGGTAGCCAAAGCCTATGCCGATAAGATTATTATCTCCGGTACTGACGGCGGTACCGGTGCAGCACCCATTGGTTCTATAAGATTTGCCGGTAACCCATGGGAGCTTGGTCTCATCGAAGCGCACAATGCACTCAAAACCAATAATCTTAGAGGACAAGTCACCTTAGAGACAGACGGAGGACTTAAGACAGGTTTGGATGTCATTAAAGCAGCTATTCTAGGTGCTGAAGAGTATGCCTTTGGTACGGCAGCGCTTGTTATCGTAGGATGCGTCATGCTCAGAGTATGTCATCTTAATACCTGTGCAGTCGGAGTAGCCACACAGGATCCAAAACTGCGTAAAAAATTTAACGGCAATGTGCAAAAGGTCATTAACTACTTTACCTTTATTGCTGAAGAGATAAGAGAGACTCTAGCTCAGCTAGGCTATAAATCACTAGAAGAGATAGTAGGGCAGACCCATCTGCTTGAAGTGATAGATGACCCCTTTGCCAAAAAATTTCATTTTGAAAAAATACTCTACAGCCCTGAGGGAGTCAATACCTCTCAGGTCCCCTTTAATGAACCATATGACCAAAATGACTATGAAAAGGCTCTCATCAAAGAGCTTATGCCTACTATAGAGAATCCTTCAAAACCCATTGTCTTAAATAAAGAGATTTCAAACCTTAATCGATCATTTGCTACAAGAGTTTCCGGTGAGATTGCAGCACGTTATGGAAATAAGGGAATTCCTGACGGCACAATCACACTCAACATGAAAGGTACGGCAGGTCAATCATTGGGTGCATTCTTATCCAAAGGAATTCATATTTATATCGATGGTGCCGGCAATGATTACATCGGTAAAGGTATGCATGGGGGGCAGATTGTCATTACCTCCAAAAAAGCAGGCCCTGCATTTGCCTTAGGAGGGAATACCTGCCTTTACGGTGCAACTGGCGGTACACTCTACATAGAAGGCCAAGTGGGTGAACGCTTTGCCGTACGAAACTCCGGAGCAACGACGGTAGTAGAGGGAACAGGAGACCATCCCTGCGAATATATGACCGGAGGCGTAGTAGTTATTCTTGGAAAAACCGGTGTAAATTTCGGTGCAGGAATGACAGGAGGAAAAGCATTTGTCTATGATGAAGAGAGAAATTTCTATGAAAAGGTAAACCTCGAGTTGGTAGAACCCTTGCGTATAGATACGGATGAATGGGATACAGAGATGTTCGAACTTAAAGCTTTGCTAAAAGATTACCTGGAAAAAACAACTTCTAAAAGAGCATCCTATATTCTCGAAAACTTTAGAACAGAAATACGTAAATTCTGGATGGTGGCACCACGAGGAGCCAAACCAACCGTTATTGCCGACAAAAAAGGCGAATAACCAAGGATGAATCGTTTTCTCAAAGCCTGCATACAAGCCAATGAAGAGATAAAAAGATCCCTGCAAAGCGGCTTTAAAGATAGCTGGTTTGAAAAAACACAAAGAGGTGCAGGCGGAGATATCTCTTCAAGACTTGATCTCTTCGCAGAATCTATTTTTATCAAACATCTACATACTTTTGGCACTATTGAATCTGAAGAGTCAGGCTTAATATGTAATAAAGTTTTAGATCAAAATGGTGCCAAAATCATTATAGATCCTATTGACGGTTCTTCCAATGCACTCTCTTTTTTCCCCTATTACGGAACCTCTGTCGCAAGAGTCAATGCACAAGGTATTACAAGCGATGCTGTTGTCTGCAATCTATCCAATGGCGATATATTCTTCAAGACAGGTCATCACAAAACACAACAGGGTACACTCTTTTCAAGCCACTTTCATGACCCTTACGATGTACCCGATGCCAAAATAGGACTCTTTGAAAAAGCATATGCTCATCCAAAACTGGTAAAAAGCTTAGCCAAAGCCCATTTAAAATTTAGAGCACCCGGAGCAATCGCTCTCTCTTTAGCCTATGCCCATACCGTAAAATATGTACTCTACGTAGGAAATTACCGTAGCTATGATTTTACAGCAGGATTAGCGCTATGTGACAGATTTGAAGTGATTGTTGAAGAGGATTATGTTATAGTATCAAAAGAAAAAAAAATTGCGCATCAATTAGAGCAACTTGTCCAATCGAAATGATAGCAGTCTAAGGAGATAAAATGTTTGGAAATTTCTTCAACAAAGATGAGGAGAAAGAGGAGAGAGCCAATCAGTGGATTAAGTGTCCAAAATGTACTTCACTCATGTATTTTAAAGAGGTAGAAGCCCAACAACAAGTATGTCCAAAATGCAACCACCATTTTCGTATCTCCGCACAGGAGCGTATAGACTCTATTGTAGATGAAAACTCCTTTGTCGAGCATGATGCTTCCTTGGCGCCGGTAGATCCTTTAAAGTTTTCTGATAAAAAATCCTATAAAAAGCGTATAGATGAGGCCAAAGCAAAAACGGGCAAAACATCTTCTGTGATGAGCGGGTCATGTACGATTGGCGAAGAACCTGTAGAAATAGCGGTCTTTGACTTCTCTTTTATGGGAGGTAGTTTAGGCTCGGTTGAAGGAGAAAAAATTGTACGCGGCATCAATAGAGCAATCGAAAAAGAGTGTGGTTTTATCATTGTGTCAGCCTCTGGAGGGGCACGTATGCAAGAGAGTACCTACTCCCTTCTTCAGATGTCCAAAACCTCTGCAGCCCTTAACAGACTGCACCAAAAAGGACTCCCCTTTATCTCAATTTTGACAGATCCTACTATGGGAGGAGTCTCGGCTTCATTTGCTATGCTTGGAGATATTATTATTGCCGAACCCAGTGCACTTATAGGCTTTGCAGGACAAAGAGTCATTAAGCAGACGGTAGGCGTTGACCTTCCTGAAGGTTTCCAGCGTTCAGAGTTTTTGCTTGAGCATGGTCTCATTGATATGATTGTCAATCGTGAAGATATACACAGCACACTTGCAGGATTATTAAAGCTTTTTAACAAAACAAATAATAACTATGTAAAAATTACACCTAAACGAAGAAAAACGGATAAAGAGAAAGCCCGGATAGAAAAGAGTGAAAGCAACAAAGAAGATAATGCTGTTGAGACTGCACTAGAAAAAAATAATGCGCAGGAAAATAGCTAATGCATCAATAGATTTTAACACGAAGATAGCTATAATCATCCGCCAAAATCATAGTAAAAATTTAAACCAAGGGTAATATATTTATGACACTACATACGCTAGGATTGCCTCTCATTGTACTTCTTCCCTTTATAGGAGCCACTGTAGTCTCTCTCACGACAAGGAGAGGAAAATATACCCCGGTTTGGATTTCAGGGGGTGTTGCACTGCTTGCACTTTTTCTACTGACCCTGTTATCACCTATACCTTTTTCCGATGAGAGTCTCATTCAGTCATGGTATTGGATAAGATCGATTAACCTCTACTTCTCCTTTAGAATAGACGGGCTCAGTATGCTTTTTGGCTATATCATACTGGGTATTGGACTCCTCATTGTTTTTTATGCGAGATACTATCTCTCTCCAAAAGATAGTATCTCTAGATTTTATATCTATCTGCTCATGTTTATGGGCTCAATGCTAGGTATCGTCTTTTCGGAAAATATACTTTTACTCACTATTTTCTGGGAACTCACCTCACTAAGCTCTTTTTTACTTATTAGCTTTTGGCAATATAAAAAAGCAGGGCGGGAAGGTGCAATGATGGCACTGGTAATTACCGGTACGGGCGGTTTAGCTCTTTTTGCCAGCATGCTTATACTAGGCTTTACAGTAGGCTCTTTTGAACTTTCGGTCATTCTTGAAAGTAGAGATATCATACTAAACAGTCCACTGTTTATACCGATGTTTTTACTCTTTTTTATAGGAGTGATTACAAAATCGGCACAATTTCCTTTTCACTTTTGGCTCCCTCATGCGATGGCAGCGCCTACACCTGTTTCTGCTTACTTGCACTCTGCTACAATGGTCAAGGCCGGTATCTTTCTTTTAGCACGATTTTATCCCGTATATAGCGGAACGGATATATGGGTATTTCTTATAAGCGGAGCAGGGCTTGTTACTGTACTTATAGGCTCATTTATAGCATTTTTCAAACAGGACCTTAAAGGACTTATGGCATACTCTACGATAAGTCATTTAGGGCTTATTACCTTTTTACTTGGTTTATCTACACCCTTGGCAACACTGGCCGCACTCTTTCACGTCATCAACCACGCTACTTTTAAAGCAGCCTCTTTTATGATTGTAGGTATTATAGACCATCAAACGGGTACAAGAGAGATTAGCAAACTTGGAGGAGTACTTAAGTTTATGCCCTATACGGCTACGTTGGCAATGGTTGCAGCAGCTTCAATGGCCGGTATTGCACCGCTAAATGGCTTTTTAAGTAAAGAGATGTTTTTTGAAAGAGCCATTCATGACACGGCATCAATGATCGTACCTATTTTGGCAACCATTGCAGGAATCTTCTCTGTTGCCTACTCGTTGCGCTTTATTGCCGATGTCTTTTTTGGTAAAGCAAACCAGATGCCAATAGCCTATCCGAAAGAACCCTATTACCTCATGAAACTTCCTATCCTTCTTTTAATACTTGCATGTATTGCCATTGGTTTGGCACCCATGACACTTATTTCCGACATACTTTTCAAAGCCACACAGAGTACCTTGTTCAGTCCGTTACCCGAGGTACACATTGCATTATGGCACGGATTTAATCTGCCGCTGCTTATGAGTGCGGTTGCTGTTGCGATGGGAATTATAGTCTATCTTTCAAAAAAGAGTATGATCAGTTTTTATGACAAATATCTGGCACAAATAGATGCTAGAGACCCCTATAACTGGTTTATCGACACAATCTTTTCAGGATCGAACTCCTTGCATCGTTTTTTACACTCAGCCGGTATATATCACTCCACCTATATCCTGCTTTCATTTTCTATTTTAGCAGGGATTGCAGGCTTTTTCTATACAGATGCTTCACTATTTGGAGAACGTAAATTTTTACCTGTTGATACTCTAAGCCTTATGATGACTCTCTCAACTCTCCTTTCCATAGGCGTAGTCATCTACTATCATCATAAACGTTTTACTGCACTGATTATTGTAGGGATTGCTGGGTTGATTACTTCGCTTATCTTTATTAAATTTTCTGCTCCTGACCTAGCACTCACCCAGCTTTCTGTTGAAGCAGTAACCGTTGTGCTGATGCTTTTGGCTCTATACTACCTGCCTCAGTTTACGCCTAAAGAGTCATCCAAAAGAAAAAAAACGGCAGATCTCATACTCTCTGCTTTAGCAGGCATAGGGGTCTTGGTACTCACGCTTGTTATCTTTAGTACAGAATACAATACCATCGCCGACTTTTTTGTAACCCATGCCAAAACAGGTGGTGGAGGTACAAATATTGTCAATGTTATTTTGGTTGATTTTAGAGGGCTGGATACTCTTGGCGAGATTACGGTACTTGGCATTGCAGGACTCGGCATCTTTGCCATGCTTCAAGGTTTACGCCTCTATGCGCCGCAAAAAGATGCAGACAATCTCAAATACTCAAATGATGCGCATCCCATTATCGTCAAAACACTGGTTTCTGTCTTTTTCCCTGTCATGTTGATGGTTTCCGTCTATATCTTCCTTAGAGGACATAATCTTCCGGGTGGTGGATTTATTGCAGGACTTATTGCAGCCGTAGCACTCATTGTGCAGTATCTTGCCTCGGGCATTGACTTCTGCAGTAAAAGAGTAGGATTCAATAAAGATCTCCTTATTGCTGCCGGTTTAACACTTGCCACGGCAACAGGACTAGGTTCACTCATACTGGGCTATCCGTTTTTAACCTCCACGTTTACACATCTGCACTGGCCTATTGTCGGAGAGTTTGAAATTGCTTCAGCGATGCTCTTTGATTTGGGTGTATTTTTGGTCGTAGTAGGCTCAACTGCAATGATACTGGTTAATCTTGGCAACTTAAGTTTCAACTCGCATCATAACAGCAGCACAAAAAAAGAGGAGAAGTAATATGGAAATTTTAGTAGCACTTATCATTGCTTCCTTTACCTCCGGCGGAGTCTATTTAATCCTCAAGGCTCGCACCTTTCCCGTAGCATTAGGAATGATGTTGCTTTCGTATGCAGTCAATCTCTTTTTATTCTCTATGGGACGGCTACAAATCAACCGACCTGCTATTTTAAAAGAGGGAATAACAGACTATTCAGACCCACTGCCGCAAGCACTGGTTCTAACAGCCATTGTCATTAGTTTCGGGATGACGGCATTTTTGATTGTTCTCTCCTTACGTGCACGGTATGAACTTGGTAATGATCATGTAGAAGGTCTAGAGGAAGATAGCCAAAATAAAGAGAGTGCCATAGAGGAGAAAAAAAATGAATCATAGCATTATGTTTCCTCTACTGCTGCCGCTATTAGGTTCTATGAGTATTCTTCTATTCAAAGGGTTCTCACTCAAGATACAAAAAGTCCTCTCTGTCTTTTTTAGCGTATCACTCATACTTGCAAATATCTTTACCCTTTGCATGATAGTGGACAAGGGTGACCTTATCTATCAGATGGGAAATTGGAATGCGCCGTTTGGCATCACATTTGTGCTTGATAGGCTCTCTAGCACGATGCTACTTCTCACATCACTTTTAGCCTCAGGTGCACTCTGGTATGCCCTCAAGTCCGACTCGGACAAAAGAGGTGAACATTTTCATGTCTTGTTTCATCTTCAGCTATTTGGTATTAACGGAGCTTTTTTAACAGGAGATCTCTTTAATCTTTTTGTATTTTTTGAGGTACTCCTGCTTGCTTCTTATGCGATGCTGTTGCATGGTCATGGAAAAAAACGTACAAAGTTTGGCATACACTACATGGTAATCAACCTTGTAGGATCAAGCATATTTCTCTTTGCCGTTGGAGCACTCTACGGAGTATTAGGTACGTTAAACATAGCCGATTTAGCCCTAAAAATCTCTCAACTTCCAAGTGACAACACTGCAGTCATTGCAACAGCGGGTCTACTTCTGCTTATTGTCTTTGGACTCAAGGCAGCCATGTTCCCTCTTTATTTTTGGTTGCCGGGAGCATACTCCAGTGCCACTGCACCTGTAGCGGCACTTTTTGCCATAATGACCAAAATCGGAATCTATGCGATAATTCGTATACATGGAACTCTCTTTGGAGAACTTGCAGGGGAGTTGAGTTATTACTACCTTCCGTGGGTTTTGGGTCTGGGAGTAATTACCCTCATTTTGTCAACTATCGGCGTCATGGGCAGTCAAACACTAAAAGAGCAAGTTGCATACTTGGTATTGATCTCCGTATCGGTTTTACTCATCGCCATTGGGATAAATACCCCCGCTTCCATGACCGGAGCCATCTATTACTTGATACATTCGACATTAATTACGGGAGGTCTCTTTTTGCTTGCCGACGTTATTGCATCATTAAGAGCAGAGTATAAAGACCGTTTTGAAAGAACCCCGCCATATCAAATGATGATACGTGCAGGATCTCTATTTTTTGCCTATGCCATAGCAACTTCCAGTATGCCTCCTTTCTCCGGTTTTTTGGGTAAGATGATGATACTTATGGCAGCTCTCTCTTCTCAATGGATGTTTTTGATATTTGCAGTTATACTCATCACCGGCTTAGGTGTGATTATCTCATTAACCAAAACAGGAACACTCTTGTTCTATCATACTAAAAATGAAGAAGAACAGATTGAATCTAGCTTGGATAAAAGTATCTTTTATCCAATACTCTATCTCTTTGCATTGACTTTATTGTTGGTCTTCTTTGCAAACCCTATCACAGCATTTATAGACCAAGTATCAGCTACGATATTCGACAATCAGGAGTACATCTTGAAAGTATTGAGCAAGGATTCCCTATGACTAACACATTTAGACTTTTTCCCCACCCTATATTAAGTATCATTTTATTTTTAACATGGCTTATGCTTAACAATACTGCCTCATCCGGTCACCTTATTCTTGGTGCATTTTTAGCTCTTTTTATCCCCTGGTTTACACAAAGGTTTTGGCCTGAGAAAGTCTGCCTTGGAAAATGGCGTACGATTTTTCAATTCTCTCTTATCGTAGGATACGATATTATCATATCAAATATTTTTGTAGCTAGGCTCATTATAGGAAAAAACAGTAGTCTAAAACCCCGTTTTTTGGAGATTCCTCTGGATATAGAACACCCTCTGGGTATCAGTATTCTTGCTAGTACGATTTCACTGACCCCGGGAACGGTTTCTGCTGATTTAAATCTAAATAGAGATATACTTATCGTACATGCTCTACACGTTGATAATATAGAGGATGAAATAGCAAGCATCAAAGAGAGATATGAAAAACCGCTTATGGAGATATTTAAAATATGTTAGAATATAGTATTATAATTGCATTAATATCCATCGCGATAGCACTTGTTTTGAATCTATATCGCCTCATCGTAGGTCCAACTACGCTTGATAGGATACTTGCCTTGGATACAGCCTATATCAATTCAGTCGCCCTCATAGTCATTACAGGCATCTACTTCAAAAATCCTTTATACTTCGAAGCGGCACTTCTGATTGCGCTTATGGGCTTTGTCGGTACTATCTCAATGAGTAAGTATATACTGCGTGGCGATATTATAGAATAAGGATGGATTCATGGATTATATGATTACACTCTTTTTGCTTATCGGTTCGTTCTTTACCCTTGTAGGGTCTGTAGGATTAGTAAAATTACCGGACTTTTTTACAAGACTTCATGGACCCACAAAAGCTACAACTCTGGGAGTAGGGGCTATGCTAATAGCCTCTATACTATACTATTTCAGCTATCATGATACGATACGTTTCAATGAACTGTTGATTGTCATCTTCTTATTTATGACTGCTCCTGTAAGCGCACACCTTATGTCAAAAGCCGCTCTTCATAAACAAAACAGTAAAAAACAGAAACAGGATTATACCAAAGAGAGTACTCAGTCATAAAACGTCTCATATCTCGTCAATCCATACACACATTTGACAAATTATTTAAAACAAGATATGATTGTCTCAACAATACATTAAGTTTATATCATGCTAAACAATAGACTCATACTTCCCCTTTTTCTATCCATGATGCTTATAGGGTGTGGCAGTAGCGGTAACCAAAACAATCATAGTAGACAGACAGCAACAGGAAACAGTAATGCAAGCCCCTCTACAATATCCGATATCAATGCAATACCCGGAAAAGATTTATCCACCGCCTCCAAAGTGTTAAAAGCAATCAATGACTTACCCGATGTAGAACCGATACCTGCTAACTGGATACATGGGGAGTGGGTATCGTATGATAGTAAGGGTATCAGTTACAAAACGACTTTCAATGCAGACGGAAGCTATAAGACAGAAATAACGGTAATCAGTAAAGGCAAAAGCACTACAGAATCAAAAACAGGAAAGTGGAGAGTCTATCAGAAAACAGGCAATACAACCTATCAGCTTTTTATCACAAGCGACGGCAATCCATACTCCGTCGAAAACTATCCGATGGAGCAAGAAGGTGCCGATGGTTTTCGTATCGTCCACTCCTATCAGATACCTCTTGCACGATCCAGGCTTTACAGTCGTGCGGATACCGATATAGCGATCTATCCGGGCATGTTTCTTTTGGGAACCTATACCTACAATCCCCCTGCACGAAGTTTTAACGAATTTAGAAAAAACAGCTATACCTTACGAAAAGACGGCTCTTTTAAAATGATAGAAAAGGTGGATGTGATCAATCTAAGTGAACCTGATGTGCATGAGGTCAATCAGTATGATGGCAGATGGAGGCTTGATACAGGCGGAGGTGAAGCAAAGCTGATTGTCACTTTTGATGATGGTGAGTTTACGTTTAAGATCGACGCAGCATCGACAACAGGTCTAAGTCTGGATAACCAAAGTCTATACTGGGAAAAAGTAGATGAAGGCAAACTGCGCTCATCTGTGGCTCATATGGAAGGTGAGTATCAAAGCAGTACTGGAGAGGATTATTTCAGTATCCACAGAGATGCAGATGGCTATCTTGTTGATTTTGTATCAAACTATTTTCCGGATACCAGTTTTAAAAATCTACCTGCTACAGTTTTGCCAAACGGAGATTTGCAACTTATTACACCCGAAGGTCACATAGGTGCCGGTTCGCAGAAGATTTTGCGTATGGGGTATAACCGACTTATTATGCTAAAGGGATTTGACGGTCAAACAGACAAAAATATGCAAAAAATCTCCCACACTCCAATTGCCCATACCTCCACACCGCTTCTGGGTGCATGGCGTGATACCATTTCTGCGTTGCGTGTAGGTCAAATGGGCTATATCAATTTTTATCAGGATGGCACCTATAAATATACACATGGCTATGGCACATACACTTTTGACTCTCAAACCCTAAAAATGGATGAAACCTGCCAAGAAAGCAAGATTTACCATCCGACATTTGCCGATCACAAACTGGATCTGGATATAAACAGAAGTGCTGTACCCGGTCTAAGAGACTGGGGTGAGTCAGGCTCAAAAGTCGGTGAATACCTCTTTAAGCACGCTTTGGATGTCTATCAGTTGCAAAAATCACCCAAACTCAAAGCCCATCCAGGCATCAATGGCGTCTATGTTTTTGCCAAAGCAGCAAAATTCCGAGCACTAAATGGCAGTGGTTCTTTTACAAGTTTTTCTCTGGAAGCTGATGGAACAGGAAGCTACCATATCGGAAATACATCAAGACCGTACCTTGAAAATGGCTATTGGCAAACCCTCCCAAACGATGGTCTGGGCTATGGTATCAAGTATTTTATCCTGCAAGAAGCCGGCAAGGAGTATATCGTCTATTATCCTCGTGGTATCGCTATCAGTTATGATAACAGTAACTTTAACTTTATTGCAGAGGTGAAAAACGAGTATAAAGAGAATGTCAGGGTTGTAGAGCTCTACCACAGACGCACGGCGATTTGTGAAGATGGTAATATCGTTGTGCCGCTAGATCGCTCATAATAGGGTCTATTATCTATGCCTACCCTTTAAGCACAATAGAGCCTATAAATTTTCGTAACTCTTTTTCATACTTCGGAAACTCTTTGAATGTTGAGTTTAGATTTATAACAAGCATCTGATCTTTGTATCCTGTCACAAGAAAAATATTATACACTTTTGAGTCAATGGTATTTGAGACAAACTCCATTTGTATCCATTTTTGACCTGATATAGTCACTATTTTGTTGGATTTTAGCTCAAATCCGGCAACAACACGGCTGTATCCCTTTTCAAATGCCTTTGCCGTTATCTCCATCTCTTCCTGAGGCAGTTTTTTGGCTCTGATACCATATGCAATGGTGGTTTCTGTAGAATCATTTGTCAGCACAAAATCCGGAGCATTTCCTTTTGGGTACTTGATGCGAATCATCTCCGGACTCATAGGCTTAAATCCATCAGGTGCATCAAAACCTGTCTTTGAGTTTGAGATCTGGTAGTGTTTGGCATGTAAAAAGATGGGTAACAGCATGGCGATGAGCAGCAGGTGCTTTCGTTTCATTTTCTCTCCTTTATAAGAGTTTATTATAACAATATAACTTTATATCTTAGCAATTTTGGAAAAATATATCACTATACTTTCCAATCAAAGAAGTACACCGTTGATAGAAGCCATAAATAAGCAATATTACGATATTGCCGTAATGTTGATCAATCACGGAGCTAATCCAAATATTGGTGCGAATAACTATCAAAAAACACCTCTGCATCTTGCCGCTTCCAAAAAGTGACGAAATGACCACGTTGGAAGTGCTTCAAAGCTTCCCTGAAAACCCACATTTGAAAAAAATCATTGACCATTTTAAGCAATTTGAGTGAACTTCCACTTAAGGGTCTTTAACTTCTTTTGCCCCAAGTTAATCATCGTAGATACAAAAGATGAAAGCATCATGCATCAGTTTGTGGGTATAGTAATAGAGGTGAGTTTTTACAGGTTTTAAAAGGGAATTAGGGGGTATATTAAAATATGTCGATATGCAATATTTTTCAATGTTTTGAATGCTTAATGCTAAAATATATAAATAATATAGAAAATGCTTGAAAGATTGACATGAGTAAGATTATAATTTATGATGATGGGAATGTAGAGCTTAAAACAGTTGTAGAAGGTGAGACTATATGGTTAAACCAAAAGCAATTATGTGAGCTTTTTGGTAGAGACAAATCAGTTATTTCTCTGCATATCAATAATGTATTTAAAGTAATGAGCTTGAGAAACATGCAGTTGTTGCAAAAAATGCAACAGTTCAAAAAGAAGGTAAAAACTGCATTTACTAGTTTTTATTTTTCTAAGATGAGTGGGGGGAGTTTGGGTTTGATGGGATTGGTGTAATTATTTACTTTAGATATTATTTTAGCTATGATAGTTAAAAATATAAGGATATAGTTAATATGTTATCTTTTTTACCTAAAACGCCATCCCAGATGCAAGAGGAATTAAAAGTAAAGTTTAGAGCTAAACGAAAAGCTTTGAAACTTACACAAGAAGAACTTGCCATAAAGAGCGGTGTGAGTTTAGGTTCTCTCAAACGCTTTGAGACTTCCGGACAGATATCTTTGGAATCGCTTTTGAAGTTGGCTTTTGTGTTGGAGTGTTTAGAGGATTTTGAGGGGATTTGCAAAGAAAAAGAAGAGATGCCCAAGAGTATAGAGGATTTGTTATGAGTGATATTGTGATTTATGAGGATGGAAATGTTGAGTTAAAAGCGACTGTTGAGAGTGAGAGTATTTGGTTAAATCAAAAGCAGATCGTAGAACTTTTTGGTAAAGATCAGTCGGTAATCTCTCGGCATATTAATAATATTTTTAAAGACAAAGAGATAGAAGAAAAAAGCAATATGCAAAAAATGCATATTGCAAATTCTGATAAGCCTGTAAAGTTTTACAGTCTTGATATTGTCTTGGCAGTTGGGTATAGAACAAACTCTGCAAAATCGATAAAATTTCGTCAGTGGGCTACAAAAGTTTTAAAAGACTATATCATCAAAGGATATGCCCTAAACCAAAAAAGACTCCAAGAGCAAAAGCTACAAGAACTTGAAGATACACTTCATCTCATCCGACAGAGTATTGATCAAAGAGAGCTATCGGAAGATGAAGCAAAAGGCTTTGTAGAGATAATGAGCAACTATGCCAAAAGTTGGGCGTTGCTGCAAGGGTATGATGAGCAGAGTTTGCTGGAAGCTGCTTAAATGGAAATTATTATTAAGTTGGCTATGAATATGTTGGTGGAGGAGTTGATGGTTAATTATGAATATTTCAGAAATAATATTAAAGAAAAATAATAAAGGAACCTTGGTATGATTGAATCAATAGAACTAGGAAGAAAAGAAGATGATAATCGTTCAATTGCTAATAAAATTAAGAGTCGTTTGCATGACTTGGAAAAAACTGTTGAAAGTAATTATGGTCGTTGGGCATGGGAGCTATTACAAAATGCTAAAGACAGTATCTCAAATGATGAAAGTCGTAAAGTTTCAGTTTTGATTGAAATAGATACTAATTCTGTAACTTTTAAGCATAATGGATTATATTTTACTGATTTAGATATAAGAGGATTAATTAATCAAATATCATCTAAAGAAGCAGAAGAAGGAGTTGAAACAAAGAATACTGGTCGTTTTGGAACAGGTTTCCTAACCACACATTTATTGTCTAAGAAAGTAGAAATATCAGGGATTGTAAAAGCTACTGAAGGTTTTCATGATTTTAGC